>NZ_CP032094.1:319375-638750 GCF_003544875.1 Vibrio alfacsensis | reverse complement strand
CAACGTAATGCGGAAAACGGGCGTGGTGGTGCCATCAATTCTCGCTTCATAAACAGCAACACCGTTTGAATTTGCTACTTCAACGAGCATCAAATCTTGCCCACCTGACGTGAGATCTTTCACTGGTGAATCTAAATCAGTGACTTGATACTCAACAATGCCATCAGAGCCATCTATTGCGTTGAAGTTGCCTTTTACGCTGTTGAGCTGGCTACTGCCCTCGGAACCAATGGTTTGAATATCGTCTTCATCAATCTTGGTCACGCTGCCGTCAATCAAGCCATCAAGAGCAGGTTTATCATCGGCGATCTTCACTGGTAATGTTGTGGTGATCGCATCTTTATCGCCATCTGTGATGATGATTGGCAAGTTTAGGAGTATTTCATCGGAGCCAGCCGCATGGTCAAGAGGACCTGACAGCTCAAAATCATAACGGCCATCTTGGTGTAAGGTGAGCGTAAAGATAGTTTCTCCGCCCGCGGTTTCGCCAACGTACACCAAGGATGTCGCACTCGATGCACTGGTATCAAACGTAATCGACACCTCGTCCCCACCGGACGTAAGCGTTGGAATTTTACCTGGCGTTAAGTCCAACTCGAACGAATTAATGCCATCAGCACTGGTAACTTCAAATTGTCCCGAGTCTAGACGCGGCTCTTTAGACGGATCAGAACCTTGGGATAGGTCATCTTCATTCACTTCTAAAGTATCGACTGCCGTCACAACAGGAACGTCATCCACCACCTTAATAGTGAGTGAATACTCTGTCGACTCATCCCCGTCTTTATCCGTTGCTGTTACTGGCAATTCGAGAATGATTTGATTCTCAGTGTCACCATCGGGATGATCGAGCGGCTCTTTAAGGTCAAATTGATAAGAGTTATCTCGGGCATCGAGCGTAAGTTCAAAAACGACTGCTTGTGGGGTACCTGCAACACCTTGATAAACGTTCACGCCACCTGAACTCGACGTTAAAATGATCGTTATCGCGTCACCGCCAGAAGTCAGCCCTTTCACTGGCGATTCAAGATTATTCAGTTGGATAGAGACAACTTGGTCTGCCCCTTCGGTGATGTCTAAGGTGCCACCAATGAGCGTATCTTGAGGGCTGGCCTCGTCCGACCCTTTTGGTAAATCATCTTCATCCACCGTCAGCTCACTGTTTGGTGTCACGCCGCTTATGGTTGGAACATCATCCACTACGGTGATCGGCAGCGTTTGAACGTTTGACTCATCACCATCATAGTCAGTCGCTTGGATTGGCAAATTAATGACGAGTTCGTTTTCACCATCGGCCGTGGCATGGTCTAGTGGCGCTAATAAATCAAATTGATAGCTGTCGTCAGAAGCATCCAACGTAATGCGAAAAACTGGCGTGGTGGTGCCATCAATTCTCGCTTCATAAACAGCAACACCGTTTGAATTTGATACTTCAACGAGTACCAAATCTTGTCCACCTGACGTGAGGTCTTTCACTGGGGAATCTAAATCGGTGACTTGATACTCAACAATGCCATCAGAGCCATCTATCGCATTGAAGTTGCCTTTGACGCTGTTGAGTTGGCTACTGCCCTCGGAGCCAATGGCTTGAATGTCGTCTTCATCAACCTTGGTCACGCTGCCGTCAATCAAACCATCAAGAGCAGGTTTATCGTCAGAAATTGTGACCGGAATGGTTGCCGTTGTTGTATCACCATCAAAATCGGTTGCAATGATAGAGAAGTCTAACGTAAGGCTATCGCTGCCTGATGGATGATCAATCGGACCTTCAAGCTTAAAATCATACGAGCCGTCTACATTGACGTTCATAGTGAAGACTGGATTTCCATCTGCAGTTGCAATATAGGTGAAGCTACCATCTTGGTTTTCACTTTCTTGCAGTGTTACCACATTTCCTTGAGAGGTAAGACCATCAACAGGATTCGTTGATGAATCAAGCTGATAACTGACCACCTGATCGGCCCCTTGGTCAGTCGTAAAGCGTCCCTCAACATAAACACTCTCATTTTCATCTGAGCCAATATTAGGAAGGTCATCCTCATTAACATTGAGTGGAATCACGTCATCTATGATTGGGGCATCATCAATAATTTGAACAGGAATTATTGCTGTTGTTGTATCACCATCAAAGTCCATTGCGACAATAGGGAACTCAATCGTCAAACGCCCGCTGTTCGGCTCATGATCAATTTGGCTTTCCAGTTTGAAGTTATAAGAACCATCAGGACTGACATTTAGCGTAAACACCTGATTGCCATTCGCCGTTGCGATATAAGTGAAGCTACCGTCACTGTTGGAAACTTCAGTCAACGTGATCGGTTGGCCTTGTGATGTTAACCCACTTACCGGATCAGAACCGACTTCTAGTTGGTAACTGATCACCTTATCGGAACCTTGAGTGGTGGTAAATTGTCCCTCTGCGATTAGCGTATTAGAAGAGGCAGTATTTAACCCATCTTCATCCACTTCTAATGCAACTACACTCGTAATTGAGGGTTTATCATCCACTATGGTGACAGGAATCGTTGAAGTTGTGGTATCCCCATCGAAATCCGTCGCTACAATTGGAAAATTGAGCTGCAAACTATCACTACCTTCGGCATGGTCAATTGGCCCTTGCAAAGTGAATGTGTATTCGCCGTTCACCTGTAGTGTTAATTCAAAAACGGAGGCTCCATTTGCGGTTGCCGAATAGGTATAGCTTCCGTCTGCGTTAAGCGAACCCTCCAATGTGACAGCGTCACCTTGAGAAGTTAGCCCTTGGACTGGACTCACCGCATCCGATAACTCATAACTAGCAACTCCATCTGAGCCCGCTACAGTGGTAAACTTACCTTGAACCGTCGCACTGTCATTCTGTTCAGAGCCAATAAGTGAAATATCATCTTCATCGACTAGCAGTGCTTCTACGCCGCTAATGGTTGGGGTATCGTCATCAATAGTAACAGGTATCGTAGCAACCGCCGTATCACCATCAAAATCAGTCACAACAACGGGAAAGTTGATCGTCAATTCATCGCTGTCAATGGCATGATCAATGGGACCTTGCAAAGTGAAATTGTAAGTGCCATCTCGGTTGACGGCGAACGTGAAGACAGTTTCACCGTTCGCTGTTGCGGTATACGTAAAGCCACCATCAGGATTATCACTTTCCAGTAGAGTAATAACCGCCCCATGAGAAGTAAGACCATCGACAGGATTACTAGAACCATCTAAACGATACTGAGCAGCGCCATCGCTATCTTGTGAGATCGTAATTTGCCCCATAGCGAAAGCTGGTGCATCTTGTTCTGAACCAACGTTTGAGATGTCATTTTCATCAACACGGAGAGCATCGACATCCACGATGTCTAACTGGTCATCAATAATCTTAATCGTAAACGTGCTGGTTTCGGCGTCCTGGTCAAAATCGACAGTCGTTGTTGGTAAAGTCAGTAAGATTTCTTCCGTTTGCCCATCATGCTGTAACGGCTTAAATTGCTCGAATTGGTACGTTCCATCGGTGTTCAAACTGATGGTCAAAACAACGTCATTCGTATCTGCGATTGAAAGAGTAATGCGGCTTCCATCGTCTGATAACGATGCAATCGTCGTTAAGCTGTCACTAAGCAACCCATCGAATTGCGCTAGGCTCTCTTGGTCAAACGTTGCAGTGGCAATCTGATCGCTACCGATGTCGATGAATCGTCCTTCGATAAGGGCACTTGATGATTCAACATTCTCTATCGTGATGTTTTGAACAGAGGGATTATCTCCATCGGCAATCGTTGTCACTATATCAATAGGGGACAAAATACTATTGCCGCCAATATCTGAACCGGTAATATCAAAGGCAATTTGTATTTGATCGTTATCAAAAGACACTAAACCATCAGCGACAGACGGGACATGATCAATGCCTTGACTGATCGTCGTCACCACTTCTAATTGAACATCACGACCAGCTGATATTGCCTCAATGTCGATTCTAATTACATCCTGACCGTCTTGAGTACCGATAATGGCATTTTGTTCTGCGTTGAAGACAAATGAGACGGATTCTCCACCGGAGGTGATGTCAGTGTTTAGCTCTTCAAGTAACAAGGCTAATGATGTGGGCTCAGGTACAAAACTGTTCGGTTCGAGAGGCAAATCGGCAGCATCAACGATGACTTGAGAAGTAATGGACTGTGGATAGCTAGAAAGTGAGATCGAGCCTTCTGTAAGCTCTGAAGAGAGAGACTGGCCACCATCAGCCAGAATAGTGATATCAAACCCGTTTAGATCATCATTAAGATCAGTATTATCAAATGAAGCCGTGGTCTCAAAAAAGGTGGAAGCCAAAACCTCAGGGTTATTATATTCGATAGTAACAAAACCTGCGTTAGCCGATCCTGACGCACCACCAGCCGCTGCGGGGCCAGCAGCTGTTGCTTCAAGTATGGCAGTTGGGTCAGCGCCTTCTAAAATGGCTTGTTGAATAGCGGCAACATCGTCAGCATCAAAGTTCGTTGCGACAGTAGGGTCTACTGACACCTTGCCTTCAATCTCAGCCGTGACGACGTCAAGGTCCTCTTGGCCTAATTTCGGCTCGGGAATACATGCAAAGCAATTCTCATCCACCAAGAATAGTGAGCCGTTCGCAATAACATCTATCGATGCACCATTAATCGTTATTATTACTTCTCCCGGCAGCAATGTTTCGCCGCGATCAACGATTCTGACATTACCATCTTGGCCTATTGCGTAAACTTCTCCTTTGACAGCATCTACGACCACTTCTTGCGGCAAAGTTTGTGTACTCATCTGACCCCCAGCTAAAACAGTCTATGTTCTCGACTTTATCAATGATTCTAGTTTGCTCTTCTGCAACCCCGAATCTGTGCAATCCTTAGCTAGCGAAAACAATAATTCAGCGATCATGGCTGAAAATTATAAATTCCAGCCACATTAATAAAAAATATTTGTCGTCACAACATTCCATTACTAATTTTTGCAACGGCGGGTGTACATTAAATAAGAATGTTCACCGTTATTATGGCCTTATGATTAGAGATAACCTCCAAACACTCAACTACCTATTACTTAAAGCTTAGTCTTTATAATTGGAAATAGTCAGAATCACTCCACTCATCGGGTTAATGCAAACCCAATAGTCGCCACGAAACATGGCAACGTAGCAAACAATACGCCGTATGCCTTTCGATGCTTCGTGCACCGGATCTGAACTGGAGACGAAAAAAACATCACTATCAAGTAATGAATGACATAGTCAGGTTGCAAAAGAGCCATCATTATCAAATGCAATAACACGTGAACGCTTAATGCGACTATATTTGGCTTGGTACGATATATCATCGCAGACAAAAAGATGAAACTAACAACAACAGGCATAACACTTTTAATGGTAATGATTATCATTTGATAATATACTTTCATGAACATTTACTCAACGTTGTTTCACCTATCTCTTTAATCGTTACTATCCATCAAACTTATCAATGATTTTAAATGAATTCCTTTACAAAACGTTTGCGTAATCGCTAACCTTCTCTTAACCTTGATTTGAGGCTTTCATCACGATTTTCGCATTGCTATAGTTCACCCATCAAAACAAAAAAGACCATTCGAGGCATGGAGCTTCCTCGTTAATCTCAAGATGAGAAGAATAGGTACCGACAAAATTCGGCAGATTTAAGAGGGTCAAATAATGGAAATGAATATGGTTGAAATTCTAGGCTATGCTGCATCTATCATGGTCGCGATTTCATTAACTATGAAAGACATCGTGAAACTTCGCATTCTGAACTTTATCGGTTGTGCACTTTTTACCGCATACGGTTTGATGATTGACTCATGGCCAGTAGTGCTAACCAATGGCTTCATCGCCTGTGTAAACGTGTATTTCCTCGCGAAAATGCAACGTGAAAAAAAAAGCCTAGCGCCTGAAAATGCCTAACAAAAAAATAATGCGCCCGTAAGTTCATATACTTGCGGGCTTTTTGTTTTGACATTGTGCAAGTAACATCCATTTAGCATCCATTCACAATCATTTTTGCATGTTATCCCATTTTTGTCTTAATTCTAAATACCACATAAAATCAAATAGATAAAAACCACAACACTTCACAATAACGACTCCTGCTTTACCACATAACCATCTCAGTTTAAGCGACATCGCCACTGAGCAACCAGCAACCAGCAACCAGCAATATAATAATTCGATCAGCTTTTATGTGCTTCGAGTATATACTCGTGATAAACACAACATTGAACACAAAGGCTTACCATGAACATTGGTGCAATTGCTAAACTGACTGGGCTATCTTCTAAATCTATTCGCATGTATGAAGAGAAAGGCATTATTTCTCCGCCCAACCGAAGTGAATCCGGTTATCGGGAGTACTCTGACAAACATATTCAAGAACTTAATTTGGTATCACGAGCCAAAAATGCCGGTTTTTCTCTTCAAGAATGCAAAGAGTTCGTTCATTTGGCAGGGAATCCAAACAGGAAAAGTAGTGAAGTTAAAGCGCGTGCAATGGATAAACTGGAAGAGGTAGAGCAAAAGATTGCCCACCTTTTAGAAATCAAAAAACAGCTTGAAAGCTGGGTTTCCGCGTGCCCGGGAAATGCAAAAAGTCACTGCCCTATTATTGATGATTTAACCAAGTAAGTGGTACTGCGTTTAAGAAGATCATCTCTGAACATGACTTACACCTCAAAATTGACATTTACAATAACAATCATAAACTTAGTACTTATACTCTCACTTTAAGCATTCATCAAAAGGATTGAGTAATGAAAAAGCTAGCTCTTATTGTTTTTGTCTCAGCGCAACTAATGGCTTGTACAGAAGTCGGCAGTGAAGCGTGGTGTAAAGATATGAAAGAAAAACCAAAAGGCGAATGGACAGCAAACGAAGCTTCTGACTTTGCAAAACACTGTGTATTCTAGACGACTTGAACTCGGGGGAATCTAAGCCCGAGATAAACTCGCACCTTACAACAGCAAAGATACCGAATAAAAATGAGACTGGCTTACCAAACAAAGCCAGTTTCTGTCGCAAACATTCCCCTAAAAATACACGTCAGGGATTCGTAATGATGCTCTATAACGTTTTGACGCTCTTACGCTCGACCAGTGTTGGCTCTAATTGCACAACTTGAGTTTCTTGCGTTTTCTCATTCAATTTGCGTAAGAGTGTTTCTACAGCCGCTTGGCCTAGGCTGTGTTTTGGTTGGTGGATAGTCGTTAAAGACGGTGACATGTATTTCGCGATGTGAATATCATCGTATCCAATGATTGAAAGTTGTTCCGGTACTTCAATGCCCAATTCATTGGCAGCGTTAAGCACACCCATCGCCATCATATCATTCGAGACAAAATTGAACTTGGTAATGGTCCTCGTTCAATCATTTTCTTAAATGCCTGATATCCACCCTCACATTCGAAGTTAGATTCAACGATCCAATTCGCATTAAAACTTAAGCCTGCTTCAACCACCGCTCGTTTGTAACCTTCATAACGCATTTGTGCTTGATGCTTGATTAGTGGGCCGGTAATACACCCTACTTCTTTGTGACCACAATCTATCAAATGCTTCGCAGCTAAATAGCCACCGCGTAGCGAGTTATCTTGGATCTTATCACTCGCAAATAGCATTGGGCCCCAATCCATCACAACCACCGGAATATCAGGGTAGCGTTCGAATACCTCTATCCGCTCCCCCTCTAATGACGAACACATTAAAATTAAGCCATCAACACGCTTTTGCAATAGCGTATTAATAGAATCTCGCATGCGCTCATTATCGCCTTCGGTGTTGCAGAGGATCAGGCTATAACCTTTCTGGTAACAACAGCGTTCTACCCCTTTCACCACTTCACCGAAAAATGGGTTAGTTGATGTGGTTACCAGCATACCAAATGTTTTGGTTCGATTGACCTTAAGACTACGCGCCAAAGCTGATGGCGCGTAATAGTTCAGTTCTTTTGCTGCGTTATTTACTCGTTCTGATATTTCTTCACTGACAAAACGAGTTTTGTTAATAACATGGCTTACGGTTGAGGTAGAAACCCCTGCGAGTTTCGCGATGTCTTTCATCGTTGCCATGTCATTACTCCTTTTAACTAACGGTTGTTTAGCAAGTACTCGTTTTTAGCAAGAAATGCTTCAACCTCATCACGGCTTGGAATAGAAGTTTGCGCACCAAAGCGCGTAACAGAAATTGCCGCGGCTGCATGTGCAAACTTAATCGCTGATTCTAAAGGTAATGACTCCAATAAACCAGTCACGAATGCGCCATTAAACGTGTCACCAGCAGCAGTGGTATCTGTCGCTTCCACTCTGAATCCAGGAATAATTTTACCTTGATCTTTCTGGCTCAACCAAACACCACGAGCACCTAGGGTGATCATCACCGTTTCGATGCCTTTCTCATGCAAAATCTTTGCGGCTTTGTGTGCGCTTTCATCGTCCGTCACCGTGACGCCAGTTAACACTTCTGCTTCGGTTTCATTTGGCGTAATCACATCAACACAAGACAACAAGCTATCCGGCAATTCACGCGCTGGCGCTGGGTTTAGAATTACCGTTGTACCCGCTGATTTAGCAACAATCGCTGCTTTTTCAATGCCACACATTGGTGTTTCAAGTTGCATCAGTAAGTAATCTGCCTGACGGATTCGTTCTAAATCTGATTCAATGGCTTCAGCCGTTAATTTCGCATTTGCCTCGGCTGATAGGCAAATACTGTTCTCACCACTGTCAGAAACTTGGATCATCGCGATACCCGTTGGACAGTTCGGCTGCATTTTTACACCTGTGATA
This sequence comes from Vibrio alfacsensis, assembly GCF_003544875.1. NCBI lineage: Bacteria > Pseudomonadati > Pseudomonadota > Gammaproteobacteria > Vibrionales > Vibrionaceae > Vibrio > Vibrio alfacsensis. Next base: position 629,939 of record NZ_CP032094.1, on the reverse strand, counting down.
TCAATGCCATCCATTTTGAAATTTTCACGAATGTTAATACCAAAAGAGTCGTCACCAACACAGGCGATAAAACCGATATCCGCGTTTAAACGCGCTGCTGCTACCGCTTGGTTTGCCCCCTTACCACCAGGGATAACTTGGTAGTTACGTCCATGCAACGTCTCGCCCGGGCGAGGAAAAGAAGGCACTTGAAGAACATGGTCGGCATTCACACTACCCAATACAACTAACTTATTCATACGGTTATCCTCGGTTCAAAGTGAACCTATTTAATTAGAACAGAAGAAAATAGATGGCTTTTACTTTTCTGCTTATCAGCTTTGTTCATGTAAAAGCCAAAGGCATCTATTTTTGCTCTCTCATCACTAATTTATCTGTAACAAGAGAGCAAATAAGCACTTAAGCACTTAATCACTTAATCACTTAATCACTTAATCACTTAGCTTTAGCCTAAGGTCTCAATGCCAGTTCGAACAGAGAAACAACGTTCTTCCCCTGACTCTAAATAGATCAGCGTTTCATTACGCTTAGCGGCAAGAAATCCTTCAGGTCGACATGTTGCGGGAATCGCATAAGCCGCTACCTGCTGATCACCGTTACACAAAATCCATCGAGTCGTACTGTTAAATTCACGGGTGCTAAATTCAGTGATAAGACGTTTGCCACCAATCTCCATTCTGAACTCTGCACGATCAGTGAACGTCGAAATATCATCTAGAAAATAAACAATTTCAGGATCATGCATTTCCGGTTTATCCAATGCAGCAAAAGGCGGCGAATTTTTTAAACTTTCATTATATGCGAGCCATTGCTCTGTCGGCTGGACATGCGCCGGAATACTTTCACGCAATGTAAATGCTTCATCCGGCAAGTTTTGAGTCATGATCGCATTCTCAAAATACGCCGCATTGATATGGCACATATACTGCAAAGGCATGTCAACAGACGCAAGATTCTTAACTGCCATGTTGATGTCAAATACACTTGCGTCTTTCTCTAAATGTACAGATGGCGTAGCTAGGTAATGATCACCAAAGCCCATCACATACTCATACGTACCTTTAATCACGATTTTATCTTCACAGACCTCTAACCAAGCACTGTCCATCGATGCACAAGGCATTTCACCATGGAGAGTATGATCATCTTGAGGTGTTGGGCAGCCCATGCGAATCATGCCAGCATGGAAAGCAAAACAGCCGTAGGTTTCTACAATAGTTTTTGCTGGTTTTGGCTCAGAAAACATATTCTTCATACATAAATCAGTATCAAGAAACTTAGCATCCCAAATCATTTGTCCCATAAAAGGCAAAACCACCAAGTGCCCTTTGCTATTTTTAATCTCAACCGCTTCTACGCCTGAGTTATATTTGAATGTATTCACCTCAAAGTCTTCAGACTTCAGGATAAGCATTCTTTCTTTTGCAAATTGTTCTTTGTATAGAGGAATCGTAAACATCATCAATCTCTCACTAGAAATGGCTGCCCTATATCGAGCAGCCATCTATTAAAATTAAGCTTCAGCAACCTTGTAGCTAAATGCTTGCTTGTATTTTTTCTCACTCATGAAGTAGAAGAATACAATCGCGAAACAAAGTGCACTTACTAAGAAAGAAGCTTGCATGCCTACTGAATCCGCTAGCAAACCTTGGATAACTGGAATCGCAGCGCCACCAATGATAGACATCACGACAAAACCACCCGCAGTTTCTGTGTAACGAGTATCTACAGATTGAAGCGTTGATGCGAAGATCGTTGCCCAACAAGGCGCGAACAATGCTGATGTACCTACAGCGACCCAAACCGCACTGAAGTTAGGAACAAATGTCACATAAATCAAACATAAGAAACCTATCGCTGAGTAACCCATCAATACATTTTCTTGAGAGGTTTTAGTAAACAAGTAGTTCGCTAATAGTTTGCCTAAGAAGTACATGATAAATGCATACAGCAAGTAGTTTGCAGCGTCATGTTCTACCATGGTTGAGTCCATTTCTAATGCTAGACGAATCGTAAATGACCACACCGCTACTTGCATACCTACGTAAGCAAATTGGGTCACGATACCTTTGAAGAAACGGGCATTGCCAGCTAGGTAAGATAGCGTTTCACCAAAAGAAGGCTGTTCTTCTTTCTTGTCGGCAACCGCTTTACAATTTGGATACTCTGTAATCGCGATAAGCGTAGCAACCGTCGCAATAATACCCACTAGCCATTTATATGGTTCTAGCGTTTGTTGCAGAACTTGTTCTTTAAACATAGCAAGTTCTGCACCTGTCAACGTAGACATCATATGTTCCACGTCAACACCCTCTTGGAAGATCAAATGCTTACCAAGCAGCAAACCAATAATGTAACCCATCGCATTGATTGTATGAGAGACGTTGAGGCGCAAAGTCGCACGTTCAGGCTCACCAATCATCGCAGAGTAAGTATTACAAGAGGTCTCAAGAAATGATAAACCAATCGCAATACAGAAAATCGCGGCTAAGAACATAGTGTAGGTGCCCGCATGCGATGCAGGGAAGAACATCAAACAACCGAAGATGTACAAAGCAAGACCAAGTAAAATCGCCAGCTTGTAAGAAGTTTTCTTCACAACCATAGACGCAGGAATCGCGACTAGAAAGTACGCTCCGTAGAATGCTGATTGAACTAATGCCGAAGCGAAGTTTGAAAGATCAAAGATCGATTTAAACTGAGTGATCAGAACGTCATTTAGTGCCGCGGCTGCTGACCAAAGCGCAAACACAGAAGAAAGTAGTAAGAACTGGAACAACGGCGTTTTGTTTAAGTAACCATCCGCGTGCTGAACTGTTGTATTTTTATAAACATAAATTACCTTCCATTTCAGGAAAACTTGGAATCGACAACGTTATTTAGAACGTGACACCCGCTTGAAAAATGACATTTGCGTATGGTGTACACTCTCCTGTTCTTACAACCGCGCGGCTTTGCTCTGTACGAGATTTAAAAGCTTCGTGGGACATGTAAACAACATCAATTGTCTTACCGCTTTGTTCACTGTCTCTTTGTAACTCAGCAATCAGGGCATCATGGTGAGTAGGACTAACCTGAACAAACTCTTCCGCGATAATTGCGCGCTCTACTTGCGATTCAGACAAAATCACGCGAACAGTTTCTATAAAACTAGGAACCCCATGCGTCAGTGCTAAGTCAATGCGCTGCACATGTTCAGGGATCGGCAAACCTGCATCACAAATCGTGATCTCATCGGTATGGCCTAGCGTCGAGACCAAGTAAGAAATTTCGGAATTTAATAGGGTACTTTTTCATTTCATCGACCTTTCGGTTACACGTTTAAACAACTGTGAGCGCCAGTTTTTAATACTTCTTATTGACATAAAACTCATCGAAACGTTTCGATAGCAATAATAGAGCGGCCATAAAATTTGACTAGTAGAGGATTCGCAAGGTGTGAGAATGATCGGGAAATTTCAGACGCAGTCCGAACAAAAGTCTACTTATGTCACACCGAAACCATCGAAACGTTTCGATGACTACTAAAGACGACCCAAATCAAGCTGCTCTCGTAGAGCACCCTATCTCGATAGTTACTCGGATATTCAATATAAAAACCATCAAATCAATGACTACATTTTGCAACAATTCGCACTAAAACTATTTACATCATCACAAATACAATAAGGGGGCCTGAAATTCAAAAATAGTGTGCTTACAATTGGCAACAAACCATGATTATCATTCTCACTCGTTCAGTACCGCAAGGGAAGCAACGTTTGTAGTTTGTAAAGACACAAACGGAATAAAATACCGCGATGAAATTAAGTCACAGAGTGGTGTTGCTCGTTGCGCCGATCATTCTATTGAGTGCTGTCGTATCAAGTTACATCATTTACAGCATCCAAAAAGTCACCCTCGTTAAACGTGAAGATAGCTATATCCAACTGCAAATGGAAAAACTCGCGGGGCAATTTCGTCAAGCCAACATTTTCCTGAATAGCTATGCGTACACATTAAGCAAGAGTGATGTCTTGCAGGATTACTTCGTAAATCATGACAATCGATATCGTGAGAGGCAACTATTTCAACGCCTCGATGAAACGGTAGATGTACTTAGTTATGGATATGGCGGTGACGCGAACATGGCCATTCTCGATGGAGCACAAAATGTCATCTACTACACAGAAAACCAATACTACGAAGCGAACGACCGTGTTGACCCAAACATACTCGACTATGTCTCAACAAGTTATGAAAAATACGGAGAGACAAACCACACGGGATTCATCTATAACTCTAGCGGCCAAAGCATTCTTCTCCAATATGAACTTTTTGATAAGCGAACAGGTAACGCACCACTAAGTTTTGACCCTCAAAATGTCTTTTTTGTGGTGGTTTCCGTTTCACTAGAAGCCTTTAATCAGATTAAACATCAAATCGAGTTTGATACACACAGTGTCATTACGTTCTCAAGCAAAGCGATTGTGCTTGATGTCCCACTTGCCCAAACAATCGAACTATTGCCTCATTTTTATGCCGTATTATCACCCGCAGAATATCTGATGTGGAACAAAGTCGATCGCGTATGGCTAGAACTTGCATTCTCGTTTGGTATTGCAGCTTTCATTACTATCACAATCATTGTTTCTATCATTTATCGTTATGTACTGCGCCCAGTTTCTCGGCTGGATAAGCAACTTCAGGAAATGGAATCTAATCAAAGAAAGAAAATTGACGTTCTAGATACTAATGACGAAATTGGTCGCCTTTCCTCTCGATTTTTCGATATGTATGAAGAGCTAAACGTCGTCTATCGTGAGACAAAACACCTTGCCGAAACCGACCATTTAACTCAGCTAGCCAATCGGCATTATTTTCACCAATTAGCGATGAATACACTGGCGTCACCGGGAAATCAACTATGGGTTATTTATATCGACTTGGATAACTTCAAATACGTCAACGATAAGTATGGCCATAAAGTTGGCGACGAGTTATTAAAAGAGTTTTCATCACATTTAACTAGACTATGTAACAAGCATTCTAAGCTTGGGATTGGCACTTGTTTTGGATCTCGTCTTTCTGGCGATGAGTTCGCAATATTGCTTTCAACAAATGAGAAAAAAGAAAACATCTCGAGCCTATTTGCAACTGAGTTATTAAAGCCGATGCAAAGCTCAGAGAATGAGTTTTCACTCTCCTACCCCATCACCGCAAGTATTGGCATTGCGCAATATCCACAAGATGGTCAGGAAATCACTCGTCTGCTTTCCAACGCCGATGCGGCGATGTATCAAGCTAAACGTGCGGGGAAAAATCAATTTGCTTATTACTCAGCATCGCTAAATGTTGAAGCGAAACGAAGAAGCCAAATTGAGCGAGCGTTAAGAAAATCAAACGTTGAGGATGAGTTTTACCTTGTCTACCAACCCTATATGGACAGCGCTCAACAACATGTTGAGGGACTAGAAGTACTGCTTAGATGGGAAGCGGAGGGAATTGGACTTGTTTCTCCCCAAGAATTTATACCTATCGCTGAACAGACAGGGATGTTCGAAAAAATTGACCGTTGGGTTTTCTCTCATGCCACCGCTGAATACCATCACCTTAAGGATATATTTGGTAAAGAGATTATCTTATCCATTAACTTGTCTTCCGCCGAATTAAATTCATTGGAGATGGCAGGTTTTATTCACAAGCATACACTCAAAAACGGCATCCCAACAAAGAATATAGAACTAGAAATCACAGAGACGTATGCCTCTGACCATCAGGGAACCGCCTTACTCGATAAACTATCAGAACTTGGCTATCGCCTTGCTATCGACGATTTTGGGTCTGGTTACACATCATTGACGCAATTGGTTCAATACCCCGTTCAAAAAATCAAATTTGACCGTCAGTTTTTATTAACGCTGATGCAAACAAATAATGGCCACGTTATAAAGCCCATTATTGAACTTTGTCACGCCCAAAACAAAACAGTGACTGCGGAGGAATTGAACATCATGTGATGTACGAGTGGCTATCTACTTATCACTGTGATTTTATGCAAGGTTATCTATTTGGCAAACCGATGACAAAAGATCAACTGATCGCTTGGTGGCGAAGCGGGAAAACGTATCAACCTATTGAATCCCCGACTCTATCATGAACGATTCCCACGCCAGAATCAGAGTCGGAGTAAATCATACGCCAAACGCGAACAATGCTTGGATGTATCGAATAATGGCAGTATCTATTGCATGCGCTTTAGCATGTTAAGCGTAATATTTGCCGAATTGTCCGCGGTTGCTTTCTTCAAATCTGAATAAACCATTTCAGCAGAACCATCAGCTTTATCAGAAATGGTACGAATAACAACGTAAGGCACCTTAAATGCATCAGCAACTTGGCCTAATGCAGCCCCTTCCATTTCTACCGCCATCGCGTTGTATTCTTGGTAAATACCCGTTACCTTTACTTTGCTCGCAATGAACTGATCACCAGATGCGATAATGCCTCGGTAAACACTCTCTTTTCCAAGCGTGTCAACGGCCGCTTCGAAAGCGTATTTTTGTAGTGCTTTATCTGCGTAGAAGTAACGTTCCTGATAGTCAGGCAAAAGGCCTTTTGGCATATTAAATGCGGTTAGATCGACATCATGCTGGACAAGACGAGTTGAAACAACCACATCCAATGGGTCCAATTTAGGATCACTCGCACCGGCAATGCCCGTAAAAATAAGCTGCTCTACACCAAACGACTCAATAAGTAAGGTCGTTGTCATCGCGGCATTAACCTTACCAACGCCAGATTTAGTCACAACGACCGATTTTCCCTCTAACTCACCGGTATAAAAACGATGACTACCAATTGTTTTGATTTGTTGATTTTGAATTTTTGGCAGTAACGCTTCAACTTCTACATCCATCGCGCCAACAATACCGATAGTAGAACCTGCAACAGACGGAAGCGAATATGCGGCAAGCAAAAGAGCAAGAGATTTCTTAAACATGAGGATCCTGATATGTAATACGCGACACCAATTCGTGACGCCGCGCAGATTATACTACATACCCAACCCAGGCAAACGTTTGCCTTGCGTGCACGGAACTGTTTGCCTAAAGAAACATCACACTACGCTGCTTTTTCAGTCAATCTCATGTTTTATAGGAAGTTTAACTTGTTCTATCTTAGAAATCATGGGCATAAAGTAACCACAGGCTTCTTTTTTCGCAAAGGTTGGCTGGCCCCAAGCAAAGCACATGTCCGCGCTTCCTCGTTGACGAGTAAATTGACGGCATTGCCCACAATAATGGCACATATCTCTTCCTTAAGTTTAACCGACAACATCACATACCTTTCAGTGCTACATCTACTGCCGCTTTCGCATGAATCTCTGTCGTATCATATAGCTTTATGTCGGTATATTGAGGACCAACGAGCATTGCGATTTCTGTACACCCTAAAATCACCGCCTCAGCCCCCATTTCAACAAGTTGGCTCATAATAGCTAAGTAACTCTGACGAGATGCTTCTCTTATTTCTCCTTTGCACAATTCATTATAAATAATGTCATGAATTGTAGTTTGATCTTCCGTGCTCGGTACGATGACATCAATACCAAATTTCCGGATTAGACGCTGCTTGTAAAAATCCTGCTCCATTGTAAAACGGGTCCCTAGCAGACCTACTTTCTTGATACCATCTGCGACAAGTTGCTCTGCCGTAGTATCTGCGATATGCAATAGAGGCACATTAACCGACGCCTGAATTTGGTCCGCAACTTTGTGCATTGTATTCGTACAAATCAAAATAAAATCCGCGCCACCAGCTTCAACTGACTGCGCAGCCGCTGATAGTATCGTTGCCGTATCTTCCCAACGACCTTGATGCTGAAGCGCTTCAATCTCGGCAAAGTCCACACTGTACAAACACAACTTTGCTGAATGTAATCCACCAAGCTGCCCTTTTACTTCACGGTTAATAATTTGGTAATAGTTAGAGGTAGACTCCCATGACATTCCTCCAATAAGCCCTATCGTTTTCATATACACTCCTTATTCCATTGAAAACTCAACCGACCCAAACACACAATCGATAAACCATTTCAAACGACTTATACAACCACTGCGCCTGTCATGTCTAGATCTTATAGAAACTCTATTTTCACTTTTTTCTTTACACACAAGCACTTAATTAACAAGCACATTCTTAAATTACCACAACAATGACAATGACAATGACAATGACAATGTTATTCTTGAACAAATTCCTCTGTATTTTCATTTAAAATTACAGTATTATCACTCATAATCAATATCATTCACTACTATTAATGATGCTAACACCACGCATTGTTAGCATATATAAATAGGAACTCTATTTATCATTTCATTTGAAGAATGCCACTCACTAAGATTAATTCACCTTAATTAAATTATGACTCATAATAAAATAATTCATACCTATATAGTGAACACACTATGGAGCTCAACGAAGAGCGCCTATGTTGGTGACCATCTCACATCGTAGCTAACAATCTATACCCTAGCGCTCCCCTAGTAGGTACAGCAATTTTTTGTTGACCGATAGACAATGCAACATGATACATAGGGAGCGGTAAGTTTACTAAGTAATACTTTGTTACGACCCACTTCACAGTATCCATTCTTCACATATTCTTTTATTACATATAGAAACATTGAATTAAAAAGACATTTTATAATAATACTTAAAAGAACAGTGTTTTAATGCTTAATTAATAAAGTAAATCCTCGTAAACACAGTTTTATTAATAACTCAAATAAGCTAATATTCGAACTGAATGATTTAAAGTCATCAATTAGTATCTCAATGTATTTATATTTCAATCATTTAGGTGATTAGGTTTTACTTCTTACTTTTATTATTCGAAAAGTAGGTGATAAGACTCATATTAAGAAACATAGAGAATAGAATGAGTTTGATGTGCATGCTGTATTACTGAGTGCATGAAGCAATCAACCAGCTTGCAATATTTAGAGTTATATTAGTAAAATGAAAAAGCTATTTTTATTGTTGATATGGACATCCCTATCATTTTCTCCTCTCGCTTTTGCGCACCATTCAGGGAAAAATTCGGGTAACAAAATCAACCAGCAACTTATTGAAAAACATATAAAGAAGCCAATTTAGAGGGCGTTCTAGACTACCAATTGTTTAGTGATGCATATCTAGCGTACAATCAAACTGCAAATCGGAAAAAGCCCGTATTGACGATCATCGATTACAGCAAACCATCTACAGAGAAACGCTTTTATGTCGTCGATCTCGATAAGAAAAAACTGATCTATAACACTTACGTTTCCCACGGTGTGAACAGTGGTAAAAAGACAGCAACGAAGTTTTCAAATATCATAAACTCTCGCAAAACGTCATTGGGCACGTTTCTAACAGATACAACCTATTATGGTTCGAATGGCTATTCACTGCGTCTTGATGGCTTGACCTCTGGCGTTAACGATAAAGCGAGAGAACGATATATTGTCGTCCACGGCGCAAATTACGCTAACCCATCTTTTATCAAGAAAAATGGTTACTTAGGTCGTAGCTGGGGATGCCCAGCACTACCACAAAAGTTGTCTCGTCAGATCATTGATACGATAAAAGGTGGTAGTGTCATTTACGCAAGTGCCTAACATCACCCCAATACAAACAAAAGAGGCGCAAGAATGCGCCTCTTTTGTTATAGAATGTGAAACTTACATAATCCTCATTACTGAGGCAGTTCCGGAGTCGTTTTCGACTTGTTCCAAGCCTTACGTACTTTAACTAAGATGAAGCTCGCTACCGCAATGGTCAATGTGATCACTGGTGCAGCCATCAAACCCATCGTTACGATTTTATTGATTTTTTCTGGTAATAGCGGAAGTAACAATCCAAACCCACATAATAGTAACGTCCAAAGAATCGCGCTCAACCAAGCGAAATAGTGGAATTTACCTACACGGTTAACACGAAGTCCCATCATCAACGGTAGAAGAGAGCGCACGACCGGAATGAAACGCGCACAAAATAGCGCAACCAGGCCATGCTTACCTAATAGCACGTCTACTTGATCTAGTCGTTTTTTGGGAACGGCGTTCACCCAACTTTGAACTTTAGGCAGACGATTAAGCCACTTGCCCTGTAAGTATGCGGCCCAACTCCCCATTGCAGCACTGATGACAATCACTAACATGATAATGACCGGATCGAGTACGCCTACCGCCGCCAGTGTGCCAGATAACACAACAACGCTATCACATGGGAATGGTGCAGCTGGTATAAAACCACTTTCTAAAAAGATAAGTGCTGCAACTACAAAATAAATAAGACCAGCACTACCTGGCGCCATCAAGGCTGTAAAGTCTTGATGCCATAACGCAAGTAAGACTTGAATAATTGAATCAAACATGAAGAACTCCTAAACATCATTGCAAAGTACCGAAACAAGAGTGCTATAAGTTACTTGGCATGCATAAAACGGTAGATAAGATTGGACTCTTTGCCGCCAACCACTCTATAGCGAGACTGACGAAAAGAATCATACCGAAATGACAACATGGCTTGAGCAACAAACCACTTAGCAATCTCGGTAGGTCTGACAACACCATACGTCTCGAACGCAGTAGCTTTATCAAAATAATGGCCGTTGTTTTTGTGATTCACTCGTAATACATTGCGACTGAGCAGACTTGCTTTCATCTTACGTTTTGGCAATGCAGGTTGCTCCTCGATTGAGGGCGCATTTACAAGGGATGGGGCGATACTGGCGGTGTGCAGAGAATTTGAAGATAGACGCGCCTGACTTAACTCAAAAGCCATTAGTGCAACCAATAGTACTAGCACACCAGCGAGATAAGAACGCACAACATTCACCTAAAACACAACGATGTGCAGTTGTAACTCCAAGTGCAGTATTTTGCAATTTAAATTCTCAATCGAGAATAAAAAAGTCTTTATTGAAAGCAGATATACCCTCAAACGCCGGATATTTATCCAGGTTTAAGGGTATATCAAATTGATTGGTATTTCGTATTTCTGTCTATACCCAAGTGACCTCAAGATGCTTTGTTTAGTGAGACTAACTTGTTTGAACGAGACTGACTGGGTATATCACTATTTATTGCCGTATGGATAATTAGTGAACATTTTAGTCACTTCTTCCGAGATAAGTTCTTCACGTTTTTGTGTACTCATGGATTCGGTCAGCTTTTTCTTAGATATCCCTTTCCACACAACTTGATTTGCTTTTGTGTCAACTAACTCAATCACCAACTTTCCGTATTTACGCTCACGGTATCGCTCAGGGCTAGATGTCGCGACCGCAAAGCTATTCCAACCATAACCAACACTAAACGTCGAACCTGTTGAAACAAGTTCGGTTTCTTTAATGATGTCATGATGAACATAGAGATCACCACCACTCTTTACTCTTGATAAGCCATTTGCTTCGAGTTGAGCAGCGATACCCTGTTCTATACGTCTTGCATCTAGACTTGTAGGCACGTCACTTTGGGGACCAAAATCAAACGTTTTATAGGCTGAGAAGTCTGCTTGTTTATCAACATCCGTTGTGACTGTCGTACAAGCGGCTACAATCATCACTAAGCTTGCTGCCAAAAAATTTTTCCACATACTATTATCCTTATTAGTTTCATCGATTGATTCTACGTGCGACAAGCGATGTTAAAGCGAAAAAATCAAATTATTTACAGATTTAGTTTCGCCTATGAATGCTTTGTGTTCAACAAAACGACCAACACAAACTAAAATCACCGATTGAATAATAGAAAAACGTGATCAAAGACAAGTAATCCTCAACAATTCCCCACAAACGAACACTAAATAACCGATTGATCAAAAAGACTTTTCTTTTCACGATATGTGGCATAGTGACGTTGTCCTATCGATGCGCGGGCATCGTATAATGGCTATTACCTCAGCCTTCCAAGCTGATGATGCGGGTTCGATTCCCGCTGCCCGCTCCAGATCTCTAACTCTCTAACTCTCTAACTCTCTAACTCTCTAACTCTCTAACTCTCTAACTCTCTAACTCTCTAACTCTCTAACTCTCTAACTCTCTAACTCTCTAACTCTCTAACTCTCTAACACATTTTCCGATAATTTGTTTTATAAGCAAAAACCTAAAGATCTTCTTTCTTATCTGACTTAACCTAAATCGGCGTAAATATACACAGCTAAGCTATGGCATAGTACTGTAGTGGTCTAATAAAGCCGGACACCATTTTAGGTGGTACAGTTACCACCCAAGAGAGGTGTTTTATGACCAGAGTTCGTCGTACATTTAGTCCAGAGTTCAAGCAAGAAGCTGCAAGCTTAGTGCTTGACCAAAATTACACTGTTTTAGAAGCGAGTAGAGCTGTTGATGTGGGACAAACTGTCTTACGCCGTTGGGTTGAGCAGTTAAAATCTGAGCGTAACGGGATAACTCCTACTTCTAAAGCATTGACGCCTGAGCAGCAAAAAATTCAAGAGCTTGAAGCCCGCATTAGCCGTTTGGAGCGAGAGAAGTCTATTCTAAAAAAGGCCACAGCTCTCTTAATGTCGGACGAACTCGAACGTACACGCTGATTGACCAATTAAGGGAGCATGATTCTATAGACATTCTTTGTTCAGTCTTTGGTGTCGCTCAATCAACATTCTATGAGTTTAAACAAAGGCAAAACAACCCTGTAAACACCGAACAATGCTCCGAGTAGAAGTGGCACAACTGTTCAAATCGAGTAGAGGCTCTGCTGGAAGCAGAAGCCTCGTTTCTATGATGCGAGAGCGTGGCTTTGCTATTGGCCGATTCAAGGTGCGAGGACTTATGAAAGAGCTGAGCCTCGTGAGTAAACAACCAAGCTCACACCAATATAAAAAAGCAGCAACTGAGCGGCTAGATATCCCTAATCATTTAAGTCGAGAGTTCAATGTAAAGTATCCAAACCAAGTTTGGTGTGGTGACATCACTTATATTTGGACTGGTAATCGCTGGTCTTATCTTGCTGTTGTGATTGACTTATATAGCCGTCGAGTCATTGGCTGGGCATTATCAGAAAAGCCAGATGCAGTCTTAGCCAGTAAAGCTCTAACTATGGCTTATGAACAGAGAGGACAGCCTAATGGGGTTATGTTCCATTCTGACCAAGGTAGTCAATATGGGAGTCGACAGTTCAGACAATATATCTGGCGTTACCAGATGAGTCAGAGCATCAGTCGACGTGGGAACTGCTGGGATAATGCTCCTATGGAGCGTGTATTCAGAAGTCTAAAGTCTGAATGGATCCCTTCGACAGGCTACAGATCCATAAATGAAGCGATGAAAGATATCAGCTTCTATCTGATGAATTACTACAACTGGCAACGACCTCATTCATACAATGGTGGTATCGCCCCAGCTGAAGTAGAAATTAGAACTAATTTACTGTCCGGAAATTGTTGACCACTACAAACATACACAGCTAAAACTATGACATAGCACATCTGACCCCTCGTGTTTCGCTAGTTCTGAGCACACCTCTAACTGAACAATCTAAGGTGTAAACCAAACATCACGCAATTATCTCGAATCTTTAATACTTCTCAACTTCTGACATGACTAGTTCTGTCATCGAGCTCGATGACTTCTCCAACGCACGGAGTGCTCAAAAAGCATACACACCAACTTTCTAAAATCACTCTGCTATTGACGGGATAGTTGCTAACCTATATTTATGACAACAAAATATAACTATAATATTCTCATAAATTTGACACGTATAGGCGAATAATTGGACATATATCTCACTATTGACATATAAACATCAACCTAATATTAAGTAATTTAGGCGAAACTAGAGGTATAATTGTTTTGACTTCAACCAAAAATCACATTTACCAGACCGTAAATATTTTACAATTCACATAAAATAACAAATAAATTAAATCAACACATCAAGAAGAATAATATAGAGGTTATCAAAAATAAGACAAAGCGACCAAACAATATACTTACATAAATAATTAACACTTATTGAATAAAAACATCATTTATCCCGACCAATGTAATTGAGTGCAAAATATCTCAAATATAAGAATGAGTGATTTGCGTCGAGTATTTATTATGAAATAAAACAACTCAACGAAATTAGCTATTGAATATGGGCATTTTGAAAGTAGACTAAAATCCAATTTTCAATCAGACTTTGGTTTTAGGAAAAAGTAATATCTCAATACCTAACCATAAGTTTATAACACTTAAATATTAAAAACTCAGCAACAAGGATGACTGGATAAACTCGATGGCAGTTTGGGGGCCGAAACTCAAGGGCGGTAGCGTAAAAAAATGAGCTAACCAACAGTCACTGGCATACTATCTCGGGCTTAAAATATGGACACCTATCTTAAATTACATAGTAACTATGGTGCTTTACATGTTCTCTACAGGAGCATTGACTCTCTCGTAATACTACTAACTCTTTATTTAGTATCTACTTTATACACACACACGTTTGACCAAAAAAGCCTTTTATCTGCTAGCTATGCGATTCTATTTTACTTGTTAATCGCTGAAAGTAATGAACTTTATCGCTCATGGAGAGTTTACAGATTCAAAGGCGAAGCACTTACCATTGCCAAAGCTTGGCTATTCACATTTATGGCCCTTATATTGCTCGCTTTTTTTACTAAGACAAGTGCAACTTACTCTAGAGTCGTATCGGCATCTTGGTTACTTTTAACACCAATAATGTTAATTGCTTGGCGTTATTTTGCGAAACAAACCTTAAAACACTACGTGATTATGGCTATAACAGAAAAGATGCAATTATTGTTGGTGTTACAGACAATGGCATTAAATTGGCAAATGAACTTAATAACCACCCGGAACTAGGGGTTAAAGTCGTTGGGTTTTATGACGATAGAGATAAAGAAAGATTAGATCTAGATAATTTACCCGCCCCTTACAGAGGGAAAGTACCATCAGCATTAAATCTTGCTAAAAGAGGCACAATTCAACATATTTATATCTCTATGCCAATGAAAGCGAGTGAACGGATAAAACAATACCTAGACTCCTTTTCTGACACCACAGCTAATACTTATCTGATCCCGGACTTTTTCATTTATAACCTGATGCAGTCTAGGTTAAGTACTATTGGAAATGTTCCTACTGTTAGTATCCACGACACCCCTTTTATGGCACAAACAGTTGGATAAAAGAATACAAGACATTTTACTTTCTAGCTTAATTATTCTTTTGATTAGCCCAGTCCTTATTGGTGTAGCGATTGGAGTAAAACTATCTTCACCTGGTCCGGTTATATTCAAGCAATACCGTTACGGACTAGATGGACGCCGAATCAAAGTTTGGAAATTCCGTTCTATGAGTGCGATGGATAACGGGAAAGTAGTAAAGCAGGCAACGAAAAATGATCCAAGAATAACGCCTTTTGGTGCATTTATACGCCGAACGTCTCTTGATGAACTACCCCAGTTCTTTAACGTTCTTCAAGGTCGAATGTCTATTGTTGGTCCTCGCCCTCACGCGGTTGCACATAATGAAGAGTATCGCAGTTTAGTTGAACGCTACATGCTGCGCCATAAAGTAAAGCCCGGTATCACGGGGCTCGCTCAAGTTAATGGTTACCGCGGTGAAACAGACACTTTAGATAAAATGCAAAAACGTGTTGAGTTTGATCTTAGGTACATTCAGTCATGGTCAACATGGTTAGACATCAAAATTATTTTTATGACTATTTTCAAAGGCTTTACCGGCAAAACTGCATACTAAAAGGAACAGTAATGAACACTTTTGAGAAAACTCTTATTGCCACAGCAATATTGGGTACCAGCAGCTGGGTGATCGCTGCGGAAAGTAAAGGCTACGTCACTGAATCAGGTATTAAAGTTACGCCACTTTTCGAAGCCAAATTTGAGAACAACGACAACGTTGGTCGCTATTCTTCATCTGAGCAACCAGAATCGTCAAATGCATTAATCATAAAGCCTGGTGTTGTGCTGGAGTCCGGTCGAAACGGAAACCAATATCAAGTCGCGTACCAGCTTTCCTCGGCTCATTATTTTGATAGTAACGATGATGACTACTTAGATCACGCTTTCACCACCAACAACTTTGTGCAAGTCAGTCGACGTAGTGGTTTAGGGCTTAACTACACATTTCTTCAATCTCACGAAGCTCGTGGTACTGGCCTTTTAGCGGGTGATGAACTATCTACCATCGCAAAGGAGCCAGTTAAATACACCATCCATCATGTGAATGCCACGCATGTTTATGGCGCAGAAAACGCCAAAGGCCGCATCGAATCTAACCTGCGATACGAACACAAAACCTATAAAAATTACCGGAATCTAACCGCACCAGGATATGAAACGCTAAGTACGAAGTATAAAGACTTTGACGAAATCGCCGGCGGCGTAGCGTTTTATTACGATGTGCTCCCAGCAACCGATTTGATCATTGAGGTAGACCTCGCCGATCGCCGTTACAAACTTGCTTCTCCGACAACTGGTGAATCACAAGATAACTTAAATACTTTACTATTTGGTCGGCAGTGAATGGGATATCTCCGGAAAACATCCGGTAAAGTACGGTTAGGTTTACAAAACAAACAATATGAAAGCAGCACAAGAACGGACTTTAACGGGTTTAGCTGGGATTTAGACTTAACTTGGCAACCATTGGAGCACTCGACCGTTGAAGTATCGGCCTCACAACGTGCAGATGACCCTCAACAAGGTACCAATTACATCAAAGAGACCAGTTTTGACGCGGCTTGGCAACACTACTGGCTAACTAATTTTTACAGCAATATTCGCTTAACCCTCATCAATGATGATTACTCAGAAAGCACCCGTAAAGACGATCTAGTAGAAACATCATTCGCCTTCGGATATGAGCTAAGAGACTACGCTGAAATTACCGCAGGTTGGCGCTACGAAGATAACGACTCTTCCATTGCAACGAATAACTATACACAAAACGTCTGGTATATCTCTACCAACTTAATTTTTTAACTCTATCAATAACTGGATATTACATGGCGCGTTTTTTCACATTCACGACTTTATTGATGTTGCTGTCCACTATTTCATTTCATTCCGTGGCTTTTAATAGCGACTACACCATCGGAGCCGGCGATAAAATCCAAATCGCTGTCTATGGAGAAGAAGATCTTTCCATTGATGAGCTTTACATCGACAACAGTGGAAAATTTGACTATCCGTACCTTGGTCAATTAAGCGCACTAAATAAAACCACAGAGCAATTAAAAGAGGAAATCATCAACGGCCTTAAAGGCGATTACCTGATTTCGCCGAAAGTCCGCGTCAGTATTATTGGCTTCAGAAGCATCTACGTAAATGGTGAGGTAAAGAAACCCGGCGGTTATGAGTACCAACCCGGCTTAACAGTAGACAAAGCCATCGCACTCGCCGGCGGCTTCACAGACCGAGCCTCTCGAAGCAAAGTCTACATCGCTCAAGCGGGCAAAGACGAACTCAAAAACAAAGTAAAGCTATCAGCAACCGTGTCCCCTGGTGACATCATTGTGATCGAACAGAGCTTTTTTTAATACCGCACTCTTGCAATAAATAACGGATTGAATGATGTTGGCTACCCCTAAAAATGATTCCCCACAACCAGAGCAACTGATTGATTTGGGATACTATTTCCATCTAATTAAAAAGCGTTGGTTCTCGATTTCGCTTTTTGCCTTATTGTGTACTGCCATCGCGGCATTGGTTGCCCTTTCTATTACCCCAACCTATCGTGCTACGGCCACTCTATTAATTGAAGCTTCTCCGCAGAAAGCCATATCAATCGAAGAAGTGGTTGGCATCGACACACGCGCAAAAGAATACTATCTGACTCAGTTTGAGATTCTAAAATCAAACCAAGTCGCCCAGCGTGTGATTGACAAATTGCAATTAAACCAAGTAGAAGAATTTAATCCAAGTCTTATCATTAAAGAGCCGATCTTTCTCGACACGATGAAATCTCAGCTGCAATCGCACCCTTTATTAGAACCTTACTTTTCAAAAGGCAGTGACGGCAAACTGGACCCACTCGCCGAACAAGAAGCCATCAACCGTAGCGTATTAAAAGCCTTTAAGTCCCGTTTAACGATTTCACCGATCCGTAAAACACAGCTGGTAAATATCGCTTTCGAGTCACAAGACCCAAAACTGGCGGCAGATATTGCTAACGCCGTTGGCCTTGCATTCATTGAAAATAACCTTGAATCTAAATTGCTGGCCACCGAGCAAGCGACGGGTTGGATCAACCAAAGGCTTAGTGACTTAAAAGATAAACTGGATGCCTCCGAACAAGCATTGCTGCAATTTTTGCAGCAGCAAGAGTTGATTGATAACAGTGGTATTGTGGCGCTCACCAGCACAGAGCTGACTAATCTTACCAACCGAATCGCCAAAGCCACGGATGACCGCATTGAAGCGCAAGCGCTTTACAACGCACTAAAACACAACAAAACCGATTTGGCCTCTCTTGGTGCCAACTCGATGATCTCTAACCATCCGCAAATCCGTGACATCCGCTTGGCTGAATCAAAAGCAGAAAAGCAAGTCAGCGAGCTTTCTAAGCGCTACGGACCAAAGCACGACAAAATGATCCAGGCCAATGCACAATTAAAATCGATTCAAAATCGGGCCGATCAGCTGGTTCGAAAATTAGCCAACGGCATAGAGAAAGAGCTCGCCAGTGCCAAAGAGCAAGAGCGTGAACTTAAAAATGAACTGCTAAGCAAGAAAGGAGAATTCCAAGCTTTAAGTATTGTAAAGGGTGAATATGATGCGCTCAAACGAGAAGTAGACAGCAATGCCAAATTGTATGACCTGTTCTTAACTCGCCAAAAAGAAACCTCAGCAACCAGTGACTTTAGTGCCGCCAATGCCCGTTTTAGTGATTACGCGTTGGTTCCTGAGAACCCGAGTAAACCTAACCGTAAACTCATCGTGGCTCTTGCTCTAATAGCAAGCGTCGGTTTTGCTGTCGTGCTGGTCATTTGCCTAGATGCATTTAATAACACCATTGCAAGCGCTCGTGATTTTGAAAACAAGCTTGGCTTATTGCCAACTGGCACCATTCCAATGGTAAAAGACAAGTTATACAAAAAAACACCAATAGACGCCAAAGTCTTTAGCAACAGCAAATTTTCTGTCTTTCAAGAATCGGTGGATTCCGTTCGCACCTCATTGTATTTGAGCTTACCGAAAGCAGAGCGAAAATTACTGGCCATCTCATCGTCCGTACCGGGAGAAGGGAAAACCACCACCGCGATCAACCTGGCTCAGTCGTTTGCGCGTCTAGAAAAAGTGCTGATTATCGACTGTGATTTAAGAAAACCATCGGTGGGCGAGCGTTTCGGGTTATCAAAGAGCCATCCGGGCTTAACCAATATCTTGTTAATGAATACGCCGCTGCAAGAGTGCATCACAACCATGGCGAATACCAATCTGGATGTATTGAGCTCAGGGATGTTAGCGCCAAACCCTCAAGAGTTATTGAGCAGTCAAGCGTTTGAAAAGCTCATTACCGCTTTAAGCAGTAAATATGACCGAATCATTTTGGATACCCCCCCTATCCTGCCAGTGAAGGACGCCTTCATCATCGGTAAGTTTACGCAAGGGATCCTATTAGTCGTGAAAGCGAACAGCACGAGCAAATCCGTTTACAAACACACTATGACTCTGTTTGCAAAACATCAGATCACCATCGATGGTGTGGTACTGAACCAAGTGTTGCCACCCAAAAAAGGCTCGCACAATTATTCTGAGTACTCGCAATACGCCTACGGCAATAATCAAGGTTAAGGAGGACCAATGAAGACACCAATTAAAGTACTTTCTGTTTTTGGCACACGCCCAGAAGCGATTAAAATGGCGCCTTTGATTCACAAATTGACAAAAGCGGACGGTATTGAAGCTAAAGTCTGTGTCACTGCTCAACATAGAGAAATGCTTGATCAAGTTTTAAACTTGTTTGAAATTAATCCTGATTTCGACCTAAACATAATGAAACCAGGCCAATCTCTACATGATGTTACGACTCACATTATCAACGGATTGAAAGAAGTATTGGAAGCATTCCAACCGGATATCGTTCTTGTCCATGGAGATACTGCAACAACCCTATCTGCTAGTTTAGCCGCTTACTACCAGCAAATCGCCGTGGGTCATGTAGAAGCGGGGCTGCGCACTGGAAATATCTATTCTCCATGGCCAGAAGAAGGCAACCGAAAACTAACAGGTTCCATTGCAACCCTTCACTTTGCGCCAACCGAAACTTCTGCAAATAACTTAATAAGTGAGGGAGTCGCTGAAGGTCAGATTTCAATCACTGGTAACACTGTTATCGATGCGCTGTTTTTAGTTAAGTATAAGCTTGAACAGAATCGAGATCTCAGAGATACCCTAGCCGCTATTTTTCCTGAAATTGATGAAGAAAAAAAACTGATTCTCGTAACAGGCCATCGCCGAGAGAGCTTTGGTGGAGGTTTTGAAAGGATCTGTGAAGCGTTAGTCGACATCGCAAATAAATACCCTCAGGCACAAGTACTCTACCCTGTACACCTAAACCCAAATGTTCGTGAACCTGTCAACCGAATCCTAAAGGGCGTAAACAATGTACACCTGATCGAACCGCAGGATTACTTACCATTTGTTTACTTAATGAATCAAGCTCACATCATTTTAACGGACTCAGGGGGCATTCAAGAAGAAGCACCTTCACTTGGAAAACCTGTACTCGTTATGCGCGATACCACTGAACGCCCAGAAGCCGTAGAAGCCGGGACAGTAAAACTCGTCGGCACCGACAAAAACAACATTTTAATGCTGTAGAACGTTTACTAAACGATCAAGATGAATACGAAAAAATGAGTCATGCCCATAACCCTTATGGAGACGGAAATGCCTGTGAACGAATCATTGAGAAAATCAAACAGCACTTTGCTTGATCCGGCTCTTTTTTCAACATTATCACCGTTCTAAAAAATAAGCACACCCAAGCTATCGAATATTACCCTATTAATTATTGCCCTATTAACGAATGGAGTTTCTAAACTCCAAACGCAGAATCAAATTCAAAAATATAGGTGTCTTCAACATCATAGTTAAGGAACAACCATGTCATTTAAGAAAGTTTCCGTTATTGGTTTAGGTTACATCGGATTACCTACCGCCGCCGTCGTTGCGTCTCGTGGTATCGAGGTTGTGGGTGTCGATGTAAACCAACAAGCCGTCGATACCATCAACCAAGGCAACATCCATATTGTAGAACCAGATCTAGATATTGTCGTTCGTGGTGTGGTCAGCACTGGCAACTTACGAGCGACAACGATCCCAGAACCCGCAGAAGCGTTTATGATTGCCGTTCCAACACCATTCAAAGAGGGCAATGCCCCAGACCTCACTTACATCGAAGCTGCAGCCAATGCGATTGCACCAGTATTAGAAAAAGGCAACCTGATCATTCTAGAATCAACGTCTCCTGTTGGTGCCACAGAAAAGCTCTCTGCATGGTTAAAGCAAGCACGCCCTGATTTAAGCTTCCCGCAAGATGCCGGCGACAGCGCCGACATTAAAGTCGCGCATTGCCCGGAACGCGTGCTGCCTGGCTATGTATTGCAAGAACTGGTCGCGAATGATCGCGTCATTGGCGGCATGTCTAAAGCCTGTAGTGAAAGAGCGATTGAGTTATACAGCACTTTTGTTCGTGGTGAATGCATTATCACCAATGCCCGCACGGCAGAAATGGCAAAGCTGACAGAAAACTCATTCCGTGATGTGAACATCGCGTTTGCTAATGAGCTATCCGTTATCAGTGACAAATTAAAAATCAACGTATGGGAACTGATTAAACTGGCGAACCGCCACCCAAGGGTAAACATTCTTAACCCGGGCCCTGGCGTAGGCGGCCACTGCATTGCAGTTGATCCTTGGTTCATTGTAGATAGTTGCCCTGACGAAGCAAAAATCATCCGCCAGGCACGCTTAACCAATGATGCAAAACCGCACTATGTGATTGATCAAATCGAAAAAGCAGCAGACGAGTTTAAACGCCCAGTGATTGCTTGTTTAGGCTTGGCATTTAAAGCGGATATTGATGATTTACGTGAAAGCCCTGCCCTGCAAATCGTCGAAGAATTAGCTGGTAAAAACATTGGCCAAGTGTTCGCGGTAGAGCCAAATGTTCATTCACTACCAGAGAAGTTGGTTCATGATGGCGTAGAGCAGATGACTCTCGATTCTGCATTGGAAAGAGCCAATATTATTGTCGTACTGGTGGATCACAAGCAGTTTAAAGCGGCAGACAAAACACAATTTGCAACTAAAGTTGTGATTGATACACGCGGCATTATTTAAGGATATAACATGACCAGTAACAATATTACAATCGGCATAATTGGTTTAGGCTATGTTGGTCTTCCTTTAGCTGTAGAATTTGGTAAGCAATACCCTACTATTGGCTTTGATATTAATTCAAAACGAATTAGTGCCCTAATTCAAGGACACGATTCAACACTAGAAGTGAGCGATACCGAGTTAAAAGAACCAAAACAACTTAAATACACAGCAAACAGCAGCGATCTTGCCACCTGTAATGTCTATATAGTGACAGTGCCTACACCGATTGACCAACATAAACAGCCTGACTTAACCCCATTAATTAAAGCGAGTGAAATGCTTGCTAACGTTATCAGTGTCGGTGATATTGTAATTTATGAATCAACAGTCTACCCAGGGGCGACAGAAGAAGAATGCATTCCAGTAATTGAAGAGATATCAGGTCTTAAATATAACGTAGACTTTTTGCTGGCTATTCACCAGAAAGGATTAACCCTGGAGATAAAGAGCATAGAGTCACGAATATTCTTAAGGTCACTAGTGGTTCAAATGGAGATGTTGCAGAGATAGTCGACCAACTCTACAAATCGATTATTACCGCTGGCACACATAAAGCATCAAGCATCAGAGTAGCTGAAGCCGCAAAAGTTATCGAGAACACACAGCGTGATGTAAACATTGCACTAATTAATGAACTTTCGATTATTTTCAAAAAGTTAGACATTGACACCTTAGAAGTATTAGAGGCTGCTGGCACTAAATGGAACTTCCTACCCTTCCGCCCAGGTCTTGTTGGTGGTCACTGTATTGGTGTTGACCCTTACTATTTAACACACAAAGCACAAACGGTTGGTTACCATCCTGAAATGATCCTTGCAGGACGCCGGCTCAATGATGGGATGGGTGAACACGTTGTATCCCAACTAGTAAAAAAAATGCTTAAAAAGCGAATTCACGTTGAAGGCTCAAATGTTCTAGTTATGGGACTCACTTTTAAAGAGAACTGTCCAGATCTTCGTAATACAAAAGTGATTGATATTGTTTCAGAACTGAAAGAATACAATATCAATGTCGATATCGTTGACCCATGGTGCTCAAGTGAAGATGCAGAAAAGAATATAATTTAACATTATCAAATAATATTAAAGAGAATACTTATGACGCTATTATCTTAGCAGTAGGTCATGATGAATTTAAAGCACTTGGAGCCGAATCTATACATAACTATGGCAAAGAGAATCATGTTCTTTTCGACCTAAAATATGTATTAAACAAAGACGATGTGGATATGCGCCTTTAGAATCTCCTCCTTTATTATAAGCAAACGTAAATATGCGTTTGCTTATTCATACCCTATTCGACTAAAGGTATCTCTAGTGTCAAAAATAACACAAATTAAATCAGAACTAATTTCAAATCCAAAAACGTGGCTAATCACAGGAGTTGCAGGCTTTATTGGATCAAATTTACTTGAAACACTGCTAACCTTAAATCAAAAGTCATTGGTTTAGATAATTTATCTACCGGACACCACCGCAACCTTAACGAAGTTAAATTATCTGTAGATGGCGAACAATGGAGCAACTTTACGCTTCATTGAAGGTGATATTCGAGATTTTCATACCTGTGAAGAAGCAGTCAAAGGGGTTGATTATGTACTTCATCAAGCCGCTCTTGGGTCTGTTCCTCGTTCAATTGCCGACCCTCTTATGACTAACGCGGCAAATATCACAGGTTTTCTGAACATGCTGCAAGCAGCAAAAGAAGAAAAAGTAAAGAGCTTTACCTACGCAGCAAGTAGCTCTACTTATGGCGACCACCCTGCTTTACCTAAAATTGAAGAGAATATTGGCAGCCCATTATCTCCATATGCTGTAACAAAATACGTCAATGAGCTATACGCTAATGTCTTTTCTCGTACTTATGGTTTTAAATCTATTGGACTTCGCTATTTTAACGTTTTCGGGAAAAGGCAAGATCCAAATGGTGCTTATGCTGCGGTTATTCCAAAGTGGACTGCTGCGATGATACAAAATGAAGATGTTTTCATTAATGGTGATGGTGAGACAAGTCGTGATTTTTGCTATATTGAAAATACCGTACAAATTAACCTACTTGCTGCCACCGCACCTAATGAAGCAAAAGACCAAGTCTATAACGTAGCCGTGGGGGATCGCACGACATTAAATACCCTTTACAAATCTATCCTATCCGCATTAACGAAAAATGATATTGAAGTAAAAGGAAAGCTTATTTATCAAGATTTTCGAGCTGGAGATGTTCGCCATTCTCAGGCTGATATCAGCAAGGCGCAAACTAAACTGGGTTATGACCCAGAATATAAAATACTTGATGGTATTTCAAATGCAATGCCGTGGTATATTCGGTTTTACAATAAAATCAAAATTTAAGCCATAAACCTAACATCACGGAAAAGAACAAATAGGTAAAGAAACGGATGAGAAAAAAGAACTTTTTACGCAGTAAGATCTGATCATTTTAGGGTATATAAGACGACCACAACACTTGCCATTTTAAAACATATTATTACTGGTGAATCATTTAAATATATTTTCTGGTTCCGTTTATGTTCTTTTTCCGTACAAAAAATACATGCAGTAGCATATTTTCTATGTCGCTGCATGCTATCTCATTATAAATATAAATTTGGCATTTCTATTACTGACAAAACAAAATTGGTAATGGTTTTATATCGGACACTTTTCCTGTATTTTTATTAGCCCTGATGCAATGATCGGTAAAAACTGCAATATATCGCAAGGTGTTACCATTGGTAAAATTAACCAGGGTAATAAAATAGGGGCTCCTATTATTGGTAATAATGTTTACATAGCACCAGGTGCAAAAATCATTGGCGGCATACACATAGGAGACAATGTCGCGATTGGAGCAAATGCGGTGGTTGTTACTGATGTACCAGATAATGTTACTGTAGGCGGAATACCTGCTAAGATAATATCTAAAATGGATCATCAGATTATATCAACAATACAGATTATTAATTTTCCGCAATGAAAACAACCGCAAAACTTATCAATAAAAATTTTCATATAGAAATAACATGTTATATTACTTAAGAGTTCTAACATCATTAAGGGTAATATTAAACACAGTCCATACAGATATATGCGATGATAAAATGGCGAACAACATCTTTAAAAGCATCCTAACTCTTGCAACTGGATCAATTTCATCTAGCGTTATCGTGGCATTTTCATTGCCCTTATTGTCACGTTTATACACACCCTCAGAATTTGGTATTTTTGGCATTTATTTAACTATCATTGGTTTAGTGTCATTAGTAGGATGTGGCAAATTAGAAACCGCACTTATGCTCACGTCACGTGAAAATGAACGCATGATACTGCTTAAAACATGTAACATACTCGCTATTTGCACTATCTTGATATTTGCACTACCACTACTCTTATTCCATACACAGTTTGCAAATTACCTTGGAACGAAGAGCATAATTCCAGTGGTGCTTTTATTGCCAGGCGCTCTCTTGATGTGTTGGTACAACATATTTACGGTCAACGCAAACAGTTCAAGAATGTATATGGCAGTTTCCAAGGGCACTTTTTACAGAGCAATCGTTCTTGTGGTGCTTCAAGCAATATTTAGTTATGTTTTTTATGGTGCTAATGGTCTTATACTTGGAGTATTCTGAGTTACTTTTGTATGTCATATATTTAGTTAACGTAAATAATCCGCAAACAAGATCAAACCCACCCAGTATCTCTGTGAGGAGAATGAAATATATTTTTAAAAATATCGAAGAACATACATGCACCTCTTTCCTCAGAGTGTTCTTAACCATGTGTCACAGCAATTACCCTTTCTAGTTTTCCCAATTTATTACCATTCAAGTATACTCGGTGGACTTTTTATGGCGCATCGCTTACTAAAAATGCCTGCTGGTGTAGTAACAATGGCACTAAGAAATGTATTTTTCCTCACTTTAGAGATAAAGATAAGAGCTTATTATTTTACTCTTATGTTAAATTGACACTCGGGATATTCTTAACGGGGCTACCTTTTGTTGTTGTTTTTTACTATTATATAAATGATTTAGTTACATACATACTAGGTGACGAGTGGAGTGAATCTGGAACATACTCAAAGTACATCCTTATTTGGGTATTCATGAGTATTGTAAATGTTGCGACAACCCCCGCCTTTACAATTATTGCCGAAAATAAACGCCTGCTTCAGTACGAGTGTGTTGATTTTATTGTCAAGACCTTTTAATATTAATTTGTGTTAGTAAAATATCGCTGCCATTGATACTATTATCTATTACGTAGCAGTCTGTAGTTTATCATACGGTTTGATATGTTTAATATGTGCTTATCGCCTTTCATTGCACAGAGCCAAAGTAAAGTTACAAGTTTCATAGTAGACCATTAACATAGATTTAAAACAGCATTTCGGACGATATAATTTGAAGATCAGACCATCATCATTACTGAGTTTTTATATGGGAGTCGGTGTTCTATTCTTCAGCGGTTTCTTCTTATTTCTATTTGACGCAGAGAACCCAAGCAAAACGTACTCTATAATATCAGCTCAATTCTACGCAGCATCTGTAATACTAATATTTGCACATCGAAATGAAGCGATAAGATACATTACTAACGCACCTTTTTCTTTATTAATCTGTTTGCTAGCATTCCTATCGGTATTTTGGAGCTATTCGCCAACTACAGCAATTGTCAGAAGTATTGCCTTATTTGGTACTTTTTGTTTCGCACTAAGCTTAGTATTAGTTTTTACATGGGAACAACTAATTAAAGTTATCGTTTACCCTCTAGTATTTGCATCTATTGTTGCCGTATTTGTTGGAGTTTTTTTACCAGCAATCGGGGTGGATGATGGAAGCAAAGTTGCAGAGCACTATGGGTTATGGCAAGGCACATTTGGTTTCAAAATAGACTAGGCCGCGTAATGGGGTTACTCGCTGTTATCCTTCTAGCTCAACAAGTCATCCCTAAAAATAAAACAAACATGATGTTAGCCCTTACTTTACTGGTATTAGTGATGAGTGGGTCTTCAACACCAATTATCGCGGTTTTATTTATCATTATGTTAAAAATTTACTTATCGATAAGCCACCGTATTACAATTCACCTCAAAATAATCATGTTACTTATCACTCTTTATCTTGCTTTCCTCACTCCATTAGTTATCGAATTTATAATTGTTGACGTAATGGGGAAAGATTTTTCTGGCTCAGGCCGTGTGGATATGTGGGCTGATATATTGCTAAGCATTGATTCCCCTATGCTAGGGTATGGCTTTGGTGGGGGTTTTTGGGGGGAGTTCGGTTATGCAAATGGGCTCATTGACCCTAGATACATTTTATTGGGTCATGCTCACAATGGGTTTGTCGATACCCTTATCGAATTAGGTATATTTGGTGTAGCATTTTATTTTTATTGTTACTTGTACCCTTATCGACAGCACAATAGCAATAAAATGGCATGGTAGCTATTTTCTTCTTCCGCTATTTTTAGCCATATTCTTTATTATTTACTCGTTAACCGGAAGTGCCTATATTAAACAAAATAATATTCTTTTGTTTTGGCTTGTTTGGCTTCATTTTACCTTATAAAAGGACTCTGTAGAATGAGAATATTATTTGTAATATCCGCTTTTAATGTTGGCGGAACAGAGGTTAAGATTAAAAACGTCGCTAATTATCTAGTGATGAACAAGCTCGCTGATGTTGATATTTTATGTCTTTCTAATCATATTATTTTAAGTAATCAATTACTTCCTAATGTTGGCTTTAGCAGTATCGACGCAACAGGAGGGTTTTGGCTTAGTTTACCGTTAAACGTAAAATTAAAATTACTTATTACGCACGCCAGATTATGACAAAATAATATG
Source organism: Vibrio alfacsensis (assembly GCF_003544875.1). NCBI lineage: Bacteria > Pseudomonadati > Pseudomonadota > Gammaproteobacteria > Vibrionales > Vibrionaceae > Vibrio > Vibrio alfacsensis. The sequence continues at coordinate 601,667 of NZ_CP032094.1, read as the reverse complement.
GTTAAATTACTACCAATGGCGATTGCCACAAAAAACAATACTCATCAAGTTGCAATGCTAAATTCAAGTAATGTGTTTGGCCTTCCGTCACAGATAAAAAAAGCGATCGCGGTTAAAAATATTCCTACATTTGATAAAATCATTTTTGGCAACCAGACCCTAGTTGATGAGTTTAAACATAAACACCCAAAGTTTAGTGATAGATTCTCTGTTCTCTACAACGGTGTCGACATTAAAAAGTTTCCTTTTAATAAATCAACACCTCAACAATCAGAGTTACCCGTAATTTGTATGGTTGCCAAATTAAGGCCTGAAAAGCGACATTTAGATGTATTAAAAGCGATATCAAACCTTAATGCCAAGGATTTTCCAGTAAAGCTTCTCGCTGTCGGGGGAATCCATCTAGAGTTTGTTGAGTTTGCCGATGAACTAAAACGTTTTTGTGTTGATAATAGTATTGAGCACCTTGTTGACTTTGTTGGTGAGACTAAAGATGTCGGACAATATTTACAGGCGTCAGATTTATTTTTAATGCCATCACACGAGACTTTTTCTAATGCTCTTCTAGAAGCCATGGCATACGGTACTCCGGTATTAGGGGCCGATATAGGAGGAACAGCTGAAATAATAGAAGATAATCAAACTGGTTATTTGTATCAATTTTCAAATGTAGACAATCTTACTGAGCGCCTATATGAAATACTTCAAGATTTGCCTGGTACATTAAAATAAGTAACAATGCACGACTCCTAATAGAGAATAAATTTAGTTTCGATGTAATGGTTGATGGGTATTTAAATGTTTAATTACAAAATAGGAACTCAATGTGTTTAAAGATTTTCTGTGGTTTATTTTAAAAGAAAACATAGTAGTTAATTTTTATTTCGGAATGTGGCCAATTTTTTAAAGTGAAAAAATCGATAATATAGAAATAAATAAAATAATTAATAAAGACACGGTTAAAGCATCAATAAACAGACCGAATACCTTTATTAATATCAAAGGCTACACTAGTGGTACCACCAATACACCATTGACAGTCTATCGAAGTATTAAATCGATTTTGTTAGAAGAATATATAGTGAAATCTTATTTGAATGAACATGGCGTCTCTCTCTCTCCTCGTATCGCGGTTATTCGAGGTGATAGCTTGTTTAATGCAGACCATGATGGTCCCGAATTTTGGCGGCTTAAACCTTTTACCAGACGTCTGTTTTTTCCTCCTATCATATTTCAGAAAAACCGCCCCGCTTTATTTTAAGCAATTAGAAAAATTTAAACCTGAAATTATAATGGCATACCCTAGTTCTATCTTACTACTTGCAAAGTTTGCAAAGCAGACTAACTGGGCTCCCTCTTGGGAATTAAATTGCGTGTTTACTTCTAGTGAGCTTTTTTCAAAAGAGAATCAAAAAACGGTCAAATCTGTTTTTGGCAACGTTCTGGATCACTATGGTCAAGCAGAAAGAGTCGCTGCTTTACAGCTTTGCCGAGAAGGCAATTATCATGTCAGGCAAGATTATTCCATTGTGGAATTTATCCAAAATGAATTGGGCACAAGAATTGTTGGCTCTAATGTTCATAATTCGGCAATGCCATTAACCCGCTATGATACCAATGATTATGTTGAAGGTGTTAATTTAACAAATCAATGCTCTTGCGGAAAACCAACACCTTTTGTAAATAGGATTCTTGGTCGTGACGATGATTATGTTGTATTACCAAATGGGAATATCGTTGGACGGTTAGATGTTGCCTTTAAAGGCATGGACAGTATTGCTGAGTGCCAAATAGAGCAAGTTACTATTGATGAGTTAATTGTTAGGTACGTCCCTAAAGACGGCATTAACATAGCCAAGATTGAAATGGATTTAACTCAGCGTTTAAACGAAAGACTCGGCATTACCGCTAATTTTGAGTTTATTCCACTAAGGAATATCCCTCGAACCAAAGCAGGGAAATTTCGCTCAGTTATTCGAAGCAAGGATATTCATTGTGTCTAATGCAGTAGCAGGCATAGTAAATTATAACTTTTAATAAGAACACCGCTGTATTGATAACGATTGAATTATTTAAAAGGACGAAAGTCATGTTATTACAACGTATTGGGCACATTTTTTATTGTCTACATATCCTATTCTCCCTAAAGTATTTAATGCGCTTATTAGCGCTAATTCATAATTGCGCAATATTTTCTGAATCAAAAATAGGAAAAGATACTATTTTTGCTTATGGCGGGATCGGAGTGGTTGTGCATAAACGCTGTGTTATCGGCAATAGATACATTATTGGTAGTAATGTAACAATCGGAGGTCGTTCTCGCTCCAAAGATGTTCCAGAGTTCGGTGATAACTGTTTTATTGCTACTGGTGCAAAGATTCTCGGTGCAATTAAAGTTGGTAACAATTGTGTTATAGGAGCTAATGCCGTGGTGATTTCAAATATTCCTGATAACTCTGTTGCAGCAGGGTTCCTGCTAGAATTATTAAACAAAATATAAACCCTAAAGACTATTATTAATATTCAATAACTTCATTTATTAGTACTTTCAATATTACTTAATAATAAATTTGATACAAATGGTACGACATAATGACCTATTTGTATTTGACAAGGATGTATAATGAAAACAAATTAATATCACCGTTGCTACAGGGATACATGAGAATGGTGGTGTTGCTACTGTATTAAACATACTTAATGGTGATTTTTCCAACAATGGAATATGCGCCATGTCACTACACACACCAATACATCTCGTCTTTTTGGTTTAAATAAAATCTTTCTTTTTATTTTTGCTCTCATAAAACTCGTTTGGTTTCTCGCTTTCTACCACGTTGGCGTGGTTCACATCCACATGGCATCACGTGGAAGCTACAAAAGAAAATCATTAATCGTTCGCCTTGTTAAATTATTTAACGCTAAGGTTATACTTCATCTCCATGGTGCTGAGTTTCAAGAGTTTTACAATAACGAATGTTCTTTAAAAACAGGCGCATATTCGCAAGACTTTCGATCTCGCCGATGCTGTCATTGTATTGTCTACGCAATGGCATTCGTGGATGAAAACTATCGTTAGTGACCCAACTAAAGTCCATGTTATCTATAACGCAGTTGATACACTAGATCTCAACCGAAGTAATATTGACCAAGGACGTATTCTATTTCTCGGACGACTCGGGGAACGCAAGGGGGTAAAAGATCTTATTGATGCATTTGCAATCGTCTTAAAACAATACCCTGATTGTCGTCTTACCCTAGGTGGTGACGGCGATATAGCGACTTTCAAACAGCAAGTAAAAAATTTAGGTATTTCTAATAATGTTGACTTCCTGGGCTGGGTTGCTGGCGAGCAAAAAAAGATTTGGCTAAGTAAAGCGGATGTCTACTGTTTGCCGAGCTATAACGAAGGGTTCCCAATGGGCGTACTAGAGGCTATGTCCGCAAATATCCCCGTCGTAGCTTCAACCGCCGGCGGTATTCCAGATGCAATTGAAAACAGTGTTGATGGCCTATTAATCGAGGCAGGTGATGTTGAAATGTTAGCGACTCACTTAAAACTATGATCAGCAATCGTGACTTAAATGCTGCCTATTCTGCCAGCGCAAAAAGAAATTTATTAATAACTTTAGCAAGCAAGCAGTGTTTCCTGAATTAGATAAGATTTACACGGAGTTAATGAGTAAGTAATGGAATTTTATGATCAGGTCCAGGCGATTTCAAAAAGTACGCTCGAATCCGCTAAGCAAAATAATTTTGCTGGTTATGACCCTTTTGATAGTTTGAATAGTAATTTATTCAAACTATTCCTAGCCTAAAAAAGGTATCTTTGGCTTAGCATGGATTCAATTTAACAAGCGTTCAATCATTAATATTAGGCCCTTACTTGGTGTACCCAAAAAACGCAACCCGAAAGGTGTGGCTCTTTTTTTAATGGGTTTACTTGAGGATTACCAACACAAAAATGATGACAACTATCTAAATCAAGCCCTAGAGTTAGGTGATTGGCTGCTCACACAGCAAAGTGATAGGGATGTATGGAAACACGCTTGTTGGGGCTATCATTTTGACTGGAAAGCTCGCGCGTTTTTTGTACCAAAAGGCAAGCCGAATGTTATCACCACTATTTATGTAGCGCAGGCATTATATGCACTGAGTAAGATCACTGGCGAAAATAAGTATCGGGAACCCGCCTTGATAGCGCCAACTTTATTGTGAAAAATTTATATACCGAATTGGAAGGCCGGCGTTACTTCGCTTATATTCCTGGTGAAGATGCTTTTGTTCATAACGCAAGTTTATGGGGAGCAGCTTGGGTAGCTCATGTAGCTAGCCTTACAAATAATGATACATATCGCAATTTGGCTGTTGAAGTTGCTCATCAATCAGTAAAAGAGCAGCTACCTAACGGGTCATGGGTTTATGGCGCTCGCCATCATCATCAATTTATTGATGGATTTCACACAGGCTACAACTTAGAAGCTTTACATCTATTAAGTGAGTCACTACAAATAAGAGATTTTTCTGAGGCTATTAATAAAGGATTAAGGTACTACAAAGAACATTTGTTTGAAGCCGACGGCACTGCTAAATATTACAATACCAATAAGTACCCAGTTGATATGCACTGCGTATCTCAAGCGATTTTTACCTTAATAAAAGTAGGACAATCTGACGAAGATCTCTCGTTTACTAAGAAAGTAGTAAAAATCTATCGAGAACTTATATATTCCTGAAAAAACACTTCGCATACCAAAAGCATCATCACTTTAGCAATAACATTAACTATATAAGATGGACCCAAGCGTGGGTTTACTATTCATTTTCATTTCTAAATAACTATGGTTCCTCACATGAAAAGGATTGATTTTCTCGGCTCACCAATGGATGTGGCCACAATGTCAGATACAGTATCCCACATTGAAAACAACATAGCGCAAGGTAATTTCTTACAACATGTTGTCGTCAATGTAGCAAAAGTCGTCAACATGCAAAAAGACGCAACCTTGGCTGAATCTGTCAAAGCCTGCGATGTGATAAACATTGATGGTATGGGCGTTGTTTTTGGCGCACGCTTTTTAGGTCACGATATCCCAGAAAGAGTGGCAGGTGTTGATCTCTTTCATGAGCTCCTTAAAATGAGTCAAAAGCGCGAGTTTCCAATCTTTCTACTCGGTGCAACAGAAGAAGTGGTTACTCAAACAAATAATAAAGTCAAAGCGCTCTACCCTAACTTAACAGTCGCAGGATACAACAACGGCTATTTCTGGGATGATGAAGAAGCCGTTGTCGCCAAAATCAGAGAATCCGGCGCAAAATTACTCTTCGTAGCCATCACCTCCCTAAGAAAGAAAACTTCATTAATAAATGGAAAGATCAACTCGGTGTCGATTTTGTCATGGGTGTCGGTGGCACTTTTGACGTTGTTGCAGGAAAAGTAAATCGTGCTCCCTTATGGATGCAAAATTCTGGTTTAGAGTGGCTGTATCGTGTCATTCAAGAACCTAGAAGAATGTGGAAGCGTTACTTAGTCACAAACTCCAAATTTGCTTGGTTATTAATTAAGAACAAACTCTCAAACAACTAATATTTAAATCACAGACATTACCTCCCAATATATAAAAATATTTATTCCAATGGTCGTTGGAAAACTATTTACACGATTATTTTAAGGATTGAAATGAACAAATTAATTAGTACAAGCCTTGTGCTTTTTAGTGCACACGCATCTGCAATACCAACTCAATACAGCGCTTTGGTATTCGACAATTTTAACTCTCCTCATTCTGCTAGTATGGGCGCGTTAGCTGTAGGTAATGATGCTAGTTTAAATGGTTACAGCATTATGTATGACAATATGGATTTCCCATCGAATAGTTATTCGCTTATTGTTGGTGGTGATCTTGCTTTCAAAAATGGCAGAATCTACCAAGGAAGTGTTGCTGTCAAAGGTGATATATCGAAAGTATCAGAGTCAATTTATTTGGGCTTAGCCAGTGGAAGCAACATCGAAAATATGGCTAACTTACCCATTAATTTTGATAAGTTGCAGAAAAGTAGTTTGGAGTCTTCGTCAAAGCTTAGCCAATTAGAAAACATTGGAGCAGTCAAATATCAGTGGGGTGGATTATACTTGGATGGAGATTGCCAAAGCGACGTGCAAGTTTTCAACCTGGACGGTTATGTGTTAGAAAAAGCGCACACACTCGCGCTTAATTGTGTACCAGACGGTGCGACCGTTGTAGTCAATATCAGCGGAGATAAACCAAACTTTAAACCTTTGAGCAATATTAGTTTGGCGGACTTCACTCCTCACCGTCAGCAAACTATCTTCAATTTATATGAAGCGACATCATTAACTATCTCAGGTGTCGAACTTGAAGGCATGGTATTAGCGCCTAAAGCGGATATCAACGCCCCATCCGGTTCCTCTAATGTTGGTATTATTGCCAATAGTTGGAAAGGTTCTATGTACTTAGCCAACCACCCATTTAATGGCCAGTTACCGGTGAAAAAAGAACCAGAACCAATTAACGCTGAATTAAAGTGGCATTGGCAAGGCAGTGATTTTATGCCGGAATATGATCAAGTTATGATGACGCCTATCACGGGCCAACTCAATGACGACAACGGTGATGGTGAAATTGATAACAAGGATACTGCTGATGTAATATTTGTGAGTTTTAAAGAGAATCAGTATTCAAACCCGGGAGTGTTAAGAGCAATAAATGGTAGCGACGGCTCTGATTTATGGAACTATCATAGTGGAGCTGTATTTGCTGATCCTCGCTTCTCTCCAGCAACAGCTGACATGGATAATGATGGCATTGTTGAAATCATAGTCGGAAATAAGGTGGATAGGTCTGCTTACATTGTCGACACTTCTGGTGTAATCAAAGATAGAATTAAATATGCTGGTTTTAGGAACATTTCTATTGCTGATGTTAATAATGACTCAAACCCAGAAATACTGTTTTCAGATGGTGTATATTCTTATAATAATGGTTATTTGTACAAATTCGAATCATGGGGGCCTGACCCAATTGCATTAGATTATAATTTAGACGGTGATCTTGAAGTCTTTGCCAATGCGACATTATATAATCAGTTTGGTGACGTATTATGGTCAGATACTAAGCATGACTATTTTTGGTTTTCTGCCGTTGCTAATTTAGATGATGATGCAGAACCAGAGTTTATAACTTCCATTCCAGGAAAAGATGCTACCTCACACCAATTGTTAGCCGTATATGAACACGATGGTACTTTAAAATGGCAAGTTGAAGATCTAAGCAAACTGGGTGGTGGTGTACAGTCTGTATCGAACTTTCTTTCTGGATCTCAATTAGGCATTGTTTCGGCTTCAGTCGACAATGTAAGAATGTTTGATGCTGCTGGTAATGTTGTTTGGTCTTACTCTATAGATGACCCTTCTAGCTATAAAGTCGGTGTAAGCGCTTATGATTTCGATGGTGATGGCCGCGACGAGGCTATCGTTCAGGATCAATTCAAAGTCGTAATTTTAGACGGCAATACTGGTAGGGAACGCTTGTCTATTCCTAATTCAAGTGGAACACTTTATGAGTATCCTATCATCGTGGATCTTGAAGGGGATGATAATGCTGAATTAATTGTTGTCTCAAACAATTATGACGCTCGTTTAGGCACTAATTCTGGCGTCCGGGCTTTTAAATCGAAAGACAGTATGTGGAAAAATGCGACCCGTATTTGGAATCAGCATTCTTATCATCAAACCAATATTTCACAAGATGGTAAAGTGCCTGTGGTTGAAAAACCGAGCTGGCTTTTGAATAATTCTTATCGTTCTAGTACGCTTCGATAAGTGAATGTATTGAGCTTGGTACACATTAGCGACCAAGCTCAACCACTTATTGATATGTCTTGCGGTAATAACTGTCACTATCATAAATGATCTAAACTTCGATTTTATTTCTTGATTCATTACTGAATCATACCTACAACCTTGCATCTTAGGGTCAAAGAGAAAATTATTAACAATGAAAATTAATTGGTTAAGCGCAATATTAATACCATTTTCCCTGTTTTTATTTTATTCCGGTTATCTATCGTTACACAATGCACTGACAACAAACGCGATTGAATCTCGACTCGAGTATTTTTCCACCCAATCTCATCCTATTTTACGACCGAATGATGCAAAGTTAGGGGAACTTAACCCGAATGTATCGACGTCCCTTGCACACGGTTTAAATAGTTTTGTCTTGTTCAATCAATGGCTATCTTATCTCAATGGTGACGAAGCATACTCTTCTGAGTCTATTGCATTACTGACTTCAAGCGCCCATATCAGGCCGACATGGTCAAATACCTATGTTGAACTTGCTAAGTTATCGAGCAATTCTGCTCTGGCTCATGAATATCAGCAGTTCGCCCTTAAATTTGGACCTTATATGCCAACTAGCCAACTATTGATGATCGATCAAACGTTTACAAACTGGCCAACAAGTGACGTAAAGCACCAAGTGGAAGCCTCGAAGAACCTTGTTACCATCGCGCGAATTTGGCGTCACCGACCAGCTCTTAACACCATGATCACCTACTCTGAAGGCAAATCCCGTATGTGTAACCTGCTCGCGTTCAATAATCTAAAGGTTCAGGCTTGTGGATAATGTAGCTAAAGCGCCTTTGGTCATACTTATTGTGTCTGTTTTTGCTTTCGGTAGCGCTTCAGTCCTGAAATCTTCTAACATTTTGGCAGAAGAAATACGCAGCATAGAATTAATAATGGGCGGCTCTATCTACTTGCATTTGTGCGCTTCATTTTTTTTAGGTGGGCTTTGCCGCTTAGTGACTCAGAAAAACCTCTGGCTCGCGTTACCGCCTACAACTCTTATTGTTTTGACATTGATAATGCTAGATGAATGTATGCAGCAACTCACCCCTGCACGGCATTTTTCTTGGTTAGACATGCTGGCCAATATCATTGGTGTGTTATCCGGGACATATTTTGTCAACGCCATCTTGAAAGCTTGGGCGTTTGCACAGAAATAGCGTCTAACCTTTGAGAATATTGGCAATTAAACCAATCAACACTCTTTATTTTAACATTCTATTATAGTCTTTTGATTCAATCACATAATACCAATTCCAAGGAAGAACCATGAACATTTCCTCTACTATACTAGGCATCGCTTCTCTAGCTTTTGCATCAGTCAGCTTTGCATTCGACAGTGATGAGCAACGCGCCGCTATCGACGCGCAACTGGGGGATACCCCAAGTGAACAAACTTATCAAAATGTATTCCAATCGAATCCTCAATTAGCACCTAATATTTTACCTATGCTGCTTAACAAAGATGGTGTGAATCCTCAAAGTGCCGTTGAAGCAGCCATGAGAGCGGCACCAAATAAAGCGCTAGAAATAGCACAAGCTGCACGTAACGCCGGTGTGAGTAACGAAACCATTACATCTGGTGCGCTACTAGCTGGTATCGACCCGACTCAAATTGCAGATGCAACAGCGGCGGGTATTCAAACTGCTTCAGCGGGACCGACCCCTCCATCACTCCCTGCTGTAGGTGGACAAGGTGGTGGCGGCACTGGTGTGGTTTCTCCAAACTAGCGTTTCTCATGGTTAGCGTTCTAGCAGACGTGAGTGTTTTCCATCAAATGTTCAGTTTGAGTGGCATTTTCTCATCTTATCGCTGATGGCTAACCAAAAATAAATGAATTGGTATTAATAAAGCCCAGCGCATGTTGGGCTTTTTGTCGTATTCTCATCATGAGTTTTTACATGTCTAGGCTAGAGAAGTTTTCCTTTTACTCCCTGCTCGCACTGATCATCTGGTTACCGCTCCCTCTCGGTAGCAATAGAGATTGGGCTTGGGCCATTGCTGAAATGTGGATTGCCCTACAATCACTCACACTAATTATTGCCTACCGGGGTAATATTCCTTTTGGCCTCCTCAAGCACTACAAATGTTTGTTATTTGGCTTAGCTCTGTTCCAAGTCTGGGTATTCTTTCAAACCCTCTCGCTTCCATGGGAAATACTCACTCTCTTTTCCAGTAAAAGTGCAGAGATATATCAGCTTGTCGATGCGCCTGAAGGCTTTATATCCCTTGATTCGCGTATGACCATCAATTCTTTATTCAAAGGCATGGCTTACACACTATTTGTGCTCAACGCCATTTTCTTGGTCAATTCTAGCCAACGCATCACACAAGTCGTCTTGATGATTGTCATCAGTGGCACCTTACAAGCTTTTTATGCAGCCATGGTGGTGCTACTCAATATTGCAGAAAGTCCCATTTTTGGTTTCGTCGAAAAAGGCATTGCGACTGGCTCATTCGTGTATAAAAACCATTTGGCCAATTATCTAATGATGGCACTCTGTATGGGACTTGGTTTGATAGTGACTCAACTCCACACTAGCCGTTCAAGTTCTCGATTTGAGTTTATTAAAAGACTTCTTGACGGCATTCTCAGCCGCAAAATGTACATTCGTTTGTGTCTGGTGATCATGGTTATCGCGTTAGTCATGACACGTTCAAGAATGGGAAATACTGCCTTTTTTGCTGCAACAGCCATAGGAGGGCTTATTGCACTGATTTTCTATAAAAACAAACCGCGCGCTTTAACGGTACTCGTCGGCAGCATTATCGCCATCGACACCATTGTGGTCGGTACTTTGTTTGGTCTAGAAAAAGTAAAGCAGCGCTTAGTAGAAACGTCTTTCATGGCAGAATCTCGCGATCAAGTGGTCCTATGGTCACTCGATATCATTCGTGACTTCCCATTAACTGGTACTGGCATGGCCAGTTTTATACGATTTTTCCTATGTATTCCAAAGCTGACATAGGATTTTATGACCACGCACATAATGACTACATTCAATTTATGGTCGAGGCTGGCATTCCTGCCACACTTCTTTTAGGTTTTGTCGTGCTCTACGCATTTTGGCGCGCATTCGTGACGATTCAAACACGGCACAGTAAAACAATGAAAGGGATAGCGTTAGGCTGCATCATGTCGATTATCGGAATGCTGATCCACATCAGTGTTGATTTCAACCTACAACCAATGGCAAACGCCCTAACATTCATTCTCATTTTATTCCTCGCCAATGCGACCGCAGTATTACCAGCAATAGGGCAATTGGCCATCACAAAGAAAAGCATCAACTACAAAATTAAAGGAGCGGAACATGTTTAATCGAGTTCTGATTGTTTGCACTGGTAATATATGTCGTTCACCCATCGCAGAAATACTGCTCAAGGCACGTTTACCCAATCACACCATTGAATCAGCAGGGACGGCGGTAACAGCAAGTCATTTAAGTAATCAAAGAGCACATGAGTACTCACAGCAAGTATGTGCAAAAAACGGCCTGAATATCTCTTCCCATACTGCTCGTCAACTCAGTCCTGAGTTATGTAAAAAGTTTGATTTAATCTTAGTTATGTCACATGAACAAATTGAGGAAGTGGCACAACTCTGCCCTCAATCCCGAAGTAAAACGATGCTATTAGGCCATTGGATTGGTCAAGGCGATATCGCTGATCCTATCCAAAGCCCAAGGGAGACGTTTGACCTTATATTTCACACTCTATCAAGAGCGACTCAAGCGTGGGCACTCAAACTACATTAACTCTATTTATTCATCGCTTTTAGTTTGACCATCTGAGGGTGCTGCAAACAAACACTTCCAACGCTGTTGTAATGTTAAGTTTGGACGAGTCGCTTCCTTGAGCAACTCTCTCCATTCTGAGAATGTAACAGTGATAGGATTAAAACTATTTACAGGCTTTGATATCCCGTAACGAACGGTTTCAACTTCTAGCTCAAACGTACCAAACAACTTATCCCAAATAATCAATATTCCCGCATAATTCTTGTCTATATATTGCTTATTGAGGCCATGATGAACACGGTGATGCGACGGAGTATTGAAGACCCATTCAAATAGACCCAATGTCCGTATCGACTGAGTATGCACAAAAAACTGCAGCCCGAGGTTTAAAAGTACAACAAACACCACCCACTTTGGTTCAAAACCAATAATTACTAACGGTATCCAAAATAGCCACATTCCAGCCAGTGGGTACATTAAGCTCTGTCTGAATGCGGTACTAAAATTCATCCGTTCAGAACTATGATGAACAACATGTGCCGCCCACATCCAGCGTATGCGATGACTTGCTCGGTGAAACCAATAATAAAAGAAATCTTGCAGTATCATTAAAATTAAAATGTTGATACGGTCATATCAATATCAAACAGCCGCCAGTTAAACCACCAAAGGTATAACTGTGAAATAAATAGCCCTGCGAGAATATCCGATGCCTGATGTAATGCAGCAAGAACAAAATTACATGCAACCTCCGGCCAATCGTATTGCGCGTTTGGAGGCAATCGTCCTCGCCTTTGCCCCATAAAGTACTCTGCTAACATACAGAAGATAAACACTGGAGCTAACAACATCAGGAGTAACTCCGGTGTTTGAAAAACGCGTTCCCATTTCATAACTTCAGTTACCATTTCGCATAGTGATCTTCTGTTAGACCAACCACGCGATCCAAATGATGTTTCTTGCCATGGTCATCGATGATATGGCCAGAAAAGTGACCAATGTATTGTCTAAAGTTACTCTTTAAGAACCATAGATTCTTTTTCTCCGACCTCTGATTTAAAGGGCTAAAGCTCAACTTCACTCGTAGATCTTGAGATTTAATCTGCCAACTAGCATTGGGCGCTTGCCGGAAAATTGAAATGCGACAGGGGTAATAAGTGCCTTTCTCCATCCACCCAAAATACATTCTCACAGAACCCTGTCTCGTTGACTCCTGCCGCAAGGTTCAAGCCTATCTTTCGTTCGTTACTTATATGATTGATACTTGCCCAACGCCAGCTTGTTTCTCGCCTCATATAACCGGCTGAAAAATCGTACCCTCCAGTTGCTAGACTGATGTTTTGTGGAACGCCATTAACAAACAACTCCCCCTCTACTTCAAGTGCATTGTGTTTTTGGGTATATGTCCAACCTGAATACCCAGTTGGAGTGGATAGCATTAAAGGCAAACTATTCTCAGCGGGTGTTAACTGAATGTCTGCCTTAAGCAATTCTGTTGAAACTTGAATGTGCCAATGGCTTTCATGAATTGAAAACTGAACAGCGTGATTGGCAAGCTGTGCCAAACTTGACCAACTTGATGGTTGTGTTGAGTACCCGATATTTAGCGGCCTCAACCATTGTTGCTGCATCAGCTCATTGCGTTTAATATCAAATACGTAACAAAAACCAGAAGCCAGATAGCGAATGTCAGCAATCGCAACACCAATGACATAGTCAGGCGTAGTAACAGAAACAAATTGGAACTGCTTGTAGGCGAAGTGTTTACGCCATTTTGAAGCAGGCTTATCCATTTCATTAGTGTAATGAAATGCGTCTAGTTGAAGCCCTTTCGGGATCGCGTTCAAATGCCCAAACTCAGGTAGGCCATCATCTTGAATAAATGACGTGTAAAACAATTTGATTCTTTTACTTCCATGTTGAAGTGCTCTTTAACCAAATCTAACCAATCTTCACCTTAACACTTCATTAACAATATAAGTTTGCGCTGAAGCACAACAAGTCACTTCATAGAATTAGTCATAGAAGAGTTTTGTGAATTAGATCGCTAAATTAGTTCATCAATTCACTGTCTTTAGAGTGATATTTCAAATCTTTTGAGCTACAAAACGGTGTTCTAAGTTAATCAATCAAAATTTTGGTCTCGATTTCCGTCTTAACGGAATTTGCGATAAAACAATGTTCATGAGCGAGATGATGCATTTTCTCTAGCTGTTTCTTACTGGGCTGCTTGTCGTCAGAAAAACGTACTTTTGGATGGAGAATAACTTTAGAAATCCAACTTTTCTTATCTTGCCTCTCACTTAACAATCCCTCCGCTCTATCTGTGTATGACTCAACGACAAAACGCTGTTTGGCAGCAATAGAAAGAAACGTCAACATATGGCAACTAGATAACGCAGCAACGTATGCTTCCTCTGGGTCAACATTTTCCGATACAGAAAGAGGAATTGGCACAACGGAAGGCGATGGTGACGCTGGAACTATTAATCCGCCATCAAACTCCCATGTGTGTGCACGGCTATATTGATTGTCAGTAAATATCTCGCTCTCGCTTTTATCCCAACGAATTATGGCAATGTGGTTACTCATGTCCACTCCAATATAGTGCTATGTGAAAGACGAAATAAAAAACCAATAATTCAGCATCTTACTAAGTATAAAATACTGCCTTGTTCATCACTAATACTTGTCGAAAGGACAAACAAAGTCAATTGGCTAACCTAATGAAAACTATACTATTTCGCTCCTTTTTAATCATCCGCCCTGAGACTTTAAGAAACAGTGTTACGCATTCCTCATCTATTTATTTTACTTTTTCTTATCTTTCAATGTATTGAGCAGTGAATTCCTAACTGAACATGAAAAACAGTATCTAGAAACAAATGGAACATTAAAAGTTGGGGTGCTCGATGGTAACTGGTTACCTTATTGGGGGGATATTGAATCAAAAAAAGGCATCAACATTGAATACGCAGAAACCATGCTCAATGAGCTTGGTGTAGAAGCGGAATACGTTCCTTTTAAAGATCTCGATACGCTATTTTCAGCATTAGAAATGGGTGAAATCGACCTATCGGTAGGGTTTGTTGTCACCCAAAATCGGGCACAACGTTTCCTACATTCAAAACCTATTTTTCAAACGCTACGCCTTTACTGGCTAAGAGACTCTGAACTCGCTTCCAAACCTTTGCAAGACCTCAAATGGGTATGTGTAAAAAACTCTAGTGCCTGCGATCAAATAAAGTCTCTCGGATTTAAACACATCCATACTGCCCACAGCACCCCTATGCTAACTGCTTCGCTTAAATCCGGAGCAACTGATGCGGCTATCGTTGGCCTTTCATCTCTAAACTCGTATGGGTTTAAAACTGCAAACGGTGAACTCATCGGAAAAGTTCTGTACGACAAAAGATTGCAGCCAGGTGAAGTCACCATTTTCACCCCTAAACAAGCCCCACTGTTGATGACAATCATCAATAAATACATTGAGCATTCAAAAGTCTCAAAACGAAGCCGAGAAGACATCGAAGTTAACATCAATATCCTACACAATGAATTGATGATCCAAATTCTTGAAGAGCATCGTGGGCGAAAAAACATTCGCTACACCATCAGTGACAATTCATATCCTATGTCTTACCTCGATCCTCAAACGGGTGAACTGAAAGGCTATGTACATGATTTAATGAAGCTTCTTGAACAAAAAAGTATGCTTACGTTTGAATACATTGATGCGCAAGGTAAAGACGTGGACGTGATGCTTAAAGAGGGTTTTGTCGATCTATTACCTGCTAGAAATATTGCAGCAACAGACCATAGCCATTTCAGAGTCTCTCGTCCTCTCAGCCATTTAAAATTTGGCTACATAGAATCATTGAACGATAACGCAAAAAACCAAGTTGCGATACTGGATCGATCAGGTAACTTTTATGCGCACTTTCTGGCGAACAAAAATTACAACTCAGCACCCGTTTACCGTGACTTTGGTTCATTAATGAATGCATTTAAGCGCGGTGAAATATCGCATGCGTTTGTTAATGAATCCTTGATCGACAATTTATTTTACCAAGGACAAGGGAGTGAATTTAAACCAACTAGCGATCCTCAAGATATCGACTTGAGAATCCCTCTCGGTATGGAAGTTAGAAAAGACTCCGAACTATTGCTTAAGTTAATCAACACTGTACTCAGCATCACTACAGAGGCAGAACTTGAGCAATTAAAAGCAAAACATGACAAAGTTACTGTAAATTATGGGATCGAAAAAGGAAAAGTGGTCATCTGGGCACTTGTCGGTACGTGTATTCTTTTGGTCGCATTTATCATCTACATTTTGAGAACATCCCATCTAACGCGAACGATTAAACGTAAAGAATACGAGACTCAACTTCGCCAACAACAAAACCGCTGGTTAAACTCAGTGCTTGATCAAATTCCAAACATGATCTTGATCTCTGACGCTGAAAATAAACAAGTGCTTGCAAACAAGCCTTTTCTCAACCTTTTATCCCGCTGTAACAAAGATACAAGCATCTCTGAAGCAGAGCGGGCTCACATTCTAAGCTTGATTCGAAATGACAAACACAGTGATGTGATGGAAACATCGGCTGTTTGCCAATTGGGCGACCAACATTTCCAAGTTCGAAAACAAACCTTACTCAATCCGATTGAGGGCGAACAATATAATTTAACGGTTTCGACGATATTACCGAAATAAAACTCAAACAACTCGCATTAAACGAGTCAAATAAAAAAGCTATTCAAGCCATTGAAGCGAGAAATCACTTTTTAGCGGTAGTTAGCCATGAATTAAGAACGCCAATTGCTGCAATTCTTGGGTTGATGGAATTACTGGAGCCAGAGCTTGAAAGAGAAGAAAACCGAGAGTTGTTGCGTAACGCCATGCTATCAGCTGAACGTCTAAAATTGCATGTGAGCGACATTCTCGACTTCTCTAAAATTGAAGCAAACCAAATTCAACTTGATGTTCAATCAGGCAATATATATCAAGAAATTGCCCCGATTTTACGCAGTTTTGAAAAAATATCGCAACAGAGAGGGCTTCAATTTATCACCCATTGGCAGCCTACTCCTTATGCTTTTGTTAAACTCGATTGGTTACGTATCAACCAAGTGATGAACAACTTAATAAGCAATGCGGTGAAGTTTACTGAAAACGGCCAAATCACTATCGACATTCACGTTCGCCAAGATGAGTTGCAGCTAGCGGTCACAGATAGCGGCTGCGGTATGACTGAGCAGCAGCTCAAATCCCTATTTTTACCTTTTGTACAAGGTGACAAAAGTGTTAGTCGCAGATTTGGTGGCACTGGGTTAGGAATGTCGATTGTAAAAAGCCTGGTAGAAATCATGTCGGGTACGATCGAAGTTCAAAGTCAGTTAGGAAAAGGATCAAGTGTTAACGTCCGTATTCCTCTTGTTAGTCAGTTACTAGATCTAACAGGGCTTGGGCCTATCTATACAGAAGACAAGCAGATACAGCGTTGGTTAAATGCATGGCAAGTGACCTCTGACGAATGTGAACTAAAAGATCATATTATTGCTTCAGAACTCCATTACTCGAACACGTATCCGGATTACATCTATCAGCAGTTAGAAATTAACGCTGCGATGCATGATTTGATCGAGGATAATATTGAGCTTAACAAAAGCAGCCTAGTAATGGTTGTTGATGATGATGCAATTAACCGCCTACTCTTTATGAGGCAATTTGAAAAAATCGGCGTGCGTTGCACTGTTTTCAATAGTGCTCAACAAGCGATGAACTGGCTAGAACAAACATACAAAAGTGATCAAGCTCTACCCGTTAGTCTTATCATTTCAGATTGTCATATGCCAGAATTGAGTGGTTACCAATTTGCTCAACAATTAAGTAAAGATGCTCGTTTCTCTACAATTCCGATTGTGGGTTGCACCGCCGAAAATTCCAAGAACGTCATCGAAAAAGCGAAGACATCCGGCATGGAGCAAATTTTATTTAAACCCTATACACTCGAAGGATTACGAGAATTATGCGAACAGTACCTATCTGTAGAATTGTCAACGAGTAGCGATGAGGACTGGCTCTGTACATATACTGATGACGAAAAACAGGAAATGGCTATCGTCGTTTGCGAAGCATTAAGCGCAGACATCGCATTAATCGAATCGAATGAAGAAAGCTTGAAATCAATAGCACATCGAATCAAAGGCTCTGCTGCCGTACTAAATTTAGTGTCATTAAAAAAGAAAGCACTACAATGTGAAAAATTATTCGGTACACCGCAAGAGCAACAAGCGAAAGATGCTCTACTGATAGAATTAAGAACAATCGTCGCCAATACATCTGTATGGCTACAAGTGAGTGAGAACGGTTAAATGAATATCCTGATTGTTGAAGATGATCGTTTACAAGCCACAAATCTAAAGATTTTACTGAGTCGTCATATTAAAGGTACGATTTCCACTATACACAGTGGTTCACAAGTCGCACAAGCCTGCAAAGAGAATGAGATTGATCTCATGTTTTGCGATATTAATCTACCTGGAGTCAATGGCGTAGATTTACTCTCGACACTGCCAGAAGAAAACCGCCCTAAAGGAGTGGTCGTTCTAAGCGCTATGAATCAAGATGTTGTCGACATCACTTACAGTATGTGTCTATCGGCGGGCTACTATTTTGCTAGGGGATTAGCAAAACCCATCTCTAGTGAGCAACTTCAGCAAGTCTTGACCGATTTTGACAAACAAACGAAACAAACCAAAACCGGCTACATCAATGAACCGTTAAGTAAAGACGACATAGAACGCGCATTTACTAACGGGTGGTTCGTTAACCATTATCAACCTCAATATAAAGTAAGTACCAATGAACTCATTGGCGTTGAGGCACTGGTTCGCTGTCAGCACCCTGATAGAGGTTTACTCAGCCCAGCATCATTTTTAAGCGTGCTAAACCAAGAAAATCAACAAGATAGATTGTTCTGGGTTGTTTTAGAAAATGCACTAAAAGACATGACATTACTAAAAGGTGATTTGCAGCTTTCAATCAATATGAACCAAAAATCGCTGAAAGTGCCAATGAGTGAACGCTTCTTCGAACTGTGTAACGTGTACCAATTTGCACCAGAATATATTACGTTAGAGCTCACGGAAGACGAGGTGTATGACTCCGGCGTCACATCGTTAGCAAACCTTGCAAATCTACGTTTAAAAGGCGTTGGTTTGGCGATCGATGATTTTGGTACTGGTTATTCATCTTTGAGCCAACTAGCCGTATTGCCTTTTACGGAGCTAAAGATCGATCAGCAATTTATTGGTAATGCCTTATTAAACTTCAAGAGCCAACAACTCACCATTTCAAGTTTACAATTGGCCAAGTCACTCGGTCTTCGTTCTGTGGCTGAGGGTGTGGAAGATGAAGATACGTTAGCCTACTTACGTCAGATTGGCGTTGATTTGTACCAAGGCTATGTGGCTTCTAAACCTGTTCCAATCGAAGAACTAAAAGCATTACTACAGTAATGCTCGCTCGTCCCTAGACGAAACATTACGGAATTTACTACAGCAAATTATGACCACAAAATCATTATCTGAATACAATGTTTTGATTGTTGATGACGCTCCAATAGTCGTTCTAACATTGCGTAACATGCTGACTAAATTAGGTTTTTCAGACAAACGTATTTACACAGCGCGCCTAGCAAAGTTAGCCATACCAATCGCACACAATGAACGCATTGACCTGATCATTTGTGACTACAATTTTGGTCGAGGGATGAATGGTAAACAGCTATTCGAAGAGCTAAAGTACTTAAAACTCATCAGACCCGATACTATCTTTATCCTCGTGACGGGAGAAAGCTCTGCGTCTATTGTGCGTGCAATTATAGAGCTAAAGCCCGATGAATATTTACTCAAGCCTTTTAACTCAATCAAACTAAAAGAACGTATCTCGACCGCCATTCGTCGTAAAAACGCGCTTTTGGCGATCTACGAGGCAGAACTTCAAAACGATTCGCAAGCGGGATTGATGGCTTGTGACGATCTCACTCCATTCCATCCAGAATATTTCTTTATTATCGAAAAGTTTCGCGCAGACTTTCTGACTCGTTTGCAACTGCATAAACAAGCAAAATTGGTCTACGAAAATGTTCTGGAGCGCAAAGAAGTGAACTGGGCGAAAATCGGCCTTGCGAATACTCTCGTTTCACTCGGTGACACCGAACAGGCGCATGAACTGGTTAGAGAATTACTTGAAAATTCACCGAATAACGTCGAAGTTCGTGATTGCGCAGCGAATGTCAACATGCTCAATCGCGAAATACCGGGAGCCATTAAACACTTAGCTTTGGCAAACAAGTTGGTTGAGGGTAACTCAGAACGCGAACTGGTCATCGTAAACTTATGCTTAGCGGAAAACGATTATTTATCAGCATTACAACACTACCACGCTTACATGGAAATCAATAAGGACACTTATCGAAACAACATGTACGCAAAACTGAATCTTATTCGTATTCTTTTGTACTGCACCCGCAAGTTAGAGGGTAGACAAGATCTACTCGCTCAAGCCAAAAGCCTTTATAAAGCGATACTGAATGGCCCCACGGATCACTCAGTTAAAGACGAACTCGATCTCATTGCCGCACACATTGCGATTGAAGAAAACCAATACGTTGCCGCTTTTAAAGTATTGAGCGATTTGTATAAAAGAAAACCATTTAATCACTTTTATGCGCAATTCCATCTTGCATGGCTACTGCATGAAATGAATTTTGAAACCGAGTTTTCGCAAGCCGTGACATGGTGTTTCGAGGGGCTAGGAACTGATTCAAGTGACATCATTTTATCGAGCAAAATAACGTTAGGTCGAGCATTAGAAAAAGAAAATACCGAACGCCAGAAGTGGATGGAAGAGCAATACAAAAAAATTAGAGCCAGCGAGGACGATTATCAATCCTTACTTGATGCGCTGATCGAACTTCGCTCAAGATGTCCTCTACTTCGTACGGTTTGTATTAATATCATTAAAGTATTAACACGGGCTTGGCCAAGCAATATGAGTGCAGTTGAAGTAGAAGTCCTGATTAAAAAATGCGATAGCATCATCAGACAGCTGGTATCAAGTGATGACTTAAAAAAGTCAGGTTACGATAAATTCCTATTTCGAGCGCAAGACCGATGTTCTCAAATGGCCATTGTAAACTCGGCTGATGTTAATACTGCCACATCTGAGCCTGAATTGCAGACGAGCTCTTAAAAAGCTTAACACGCAGGGTCAAACATAACGCTTCAAACAGAAAGTAAGGGCTATCCGCCTCGTTGACTCTGCGTTTAGGCAATACCACCAGTCGCACTAGAACGAACCACTTGTGGCATTGCTTGTAAATAATATCTAAGTGAAGATATGGAGCATCAGCCGAAAAGGCGTTGAATCCAAGTCACTTCTCCAAAAGCAATCAGATCATAAATAGTAAAAAACACCGCACTGATAATGGCCAGTTTGACCAATCTGATAGCAATTAATGTCATTGTCTCATTCTCATTTCTAACAGGGCTTTCACCCCTGATTACGTTATTTGTCGTAGTTTACTGTTTTTATCAGGAACCTCAATTAAACCTATACTTGCTCGTTCTAAGATCTGCTCTCAAAACATTCGAAGCCTCAAACAATAAACCTTGAAGCAATTGGCCTTGTCAAAGAGGTAAATGTTGCAATCCTGCATCTTGAAGCCACTTGGGTATATACTTTAAGTGTCCGTTCAACGAATCCCAGTGATCACACAAGGAGGACGGAATGAAGCGCGCCCTGTTTTGGTTTCTACCACTTGTCTTATTCGCGAGCCAAGCTTTCGCCAACAGTATCTGGATTATCCCAATTAAAGGGGCGATTGGCCCTGCAACGAGCGACTATTTAGTTCGTGAGATAGAGGAAGCACAACTCAACGGCGTCAGTGTGATCATTTTAAAAATGGATACACCGGGTGGCCTCGACAGCGCGATGCGTGACATCATACATTCAATCACGACCTCCTCCGTCCCTATTGCCACTTGGGTTGGTCCATCTGGCTCGAGAGCAGCCAGTGCCGGAACCTACATTTTGCTTGCGAGTCACATCGCGGCTATGGCCGAAGCCACTAACTTAGGTGCTGCGACACCTGTAGCGCTTGGCGGTACACCCTCCCCGCCGTCAAGCGATGACGGGGAAGAACCAACCAAACCAAATGATGACAAGGAAGAAAATAATTACTCTGACAAAGTGCCCGCAAAAACGGCAATGGAGAAAAAAGTCATCAATGACGCAAGAGCCTACATCAAGGGGCTTGCTCGCCTTCACGGCAGAAATGCAGAATGGGCAGAAAAAGCAGTAAGTGAAGCGGCGAGTCTAGATGCTACTGAAGCTCTCGAACTGAATGTCATTGATTACATCGTCAATTCACCAGAAGAGCTTATCTCTACCATACACAACAAGACCGTTAAGGTTAACAATCAAGATCTGACATTGTCACTCGAAAATCCAATTTGGGTTGAGCGTATTCCGGATTGGCGCGCAGAGTTACTGGCAGTTATCACAAATCCTAATGTCGCCTACATTCTCATGCTTATCGGGATTTATGGACTATTACTTGAGTTTTATAACCCCGGTGTCGGCCTACCAGGCGTTCTAGGCGGGATCTGTTTACTGTTAGCGATGTACGCCTTGCAGATGATGCCCGTTAACTACGTTGGCCTAGGGCTTTTATTGCTCGGTATTGCGCTGATGATCGCGGAAGCATTCAACCCAAGTTTTGGCATACTAGGGCTTGGAGGCGTCGTTGCATTTGTACTTGGCTCCGTATTTCTTATGGATAGTGATTTACCGGGTTTCCAAATCGCGATACCGCTTATCGTTGGTATTGCTCTATTTTCAGTCACGCTTATCGTCATCACCGTTGGCTTACTGGTGCGCATCCGAAAACGCAAAGCAACGACGGGTATTGAGGCCTACCCTGGCCGCCTGGCTATTGTAAGTGACGATTTTGTAGACGGAACAGGACGAGTTCAATTAGACGGTGCGTTATGGCATGCCACAACGGATGAAATCACCCACCTAAAACAAGGTGACCAAGTTACCATTCTCAACGTAAAAGGCCTAACTTTAAAGGTGAAGCCAAATGATCGCCCTAAAGGATAGGAGGCGCATATGATGCTCTATACGATTGCTGTTGTTCTGGTTTTACTCTTCGCACTCGCCACACAAATGTTCAAAGTACTGCGTGAGTATGAGCGTGGTGTAGTGTTCTTTCTCGGTCGGTTTCAAGAAGTCAAAGGGCCCGGTTTGATCATCTTAATTCCATTTATTCAACAAATGGTGAGAGTCGATCTACGTACTATTGTATTAGATGTACCAACTCAGGACTTGATTACTCGTGATAACGTCTCCGTTCGTGTAAACGCGGTGGTGTATTTTAGAGTGGTCAATCCAGAAATGGCGATAAATAACATCGAAAGCTATAGCGACGCCACCAGCCAATTAGCTCAAACGACCCTACGTTCCGTATTGGGTCAACACGAACTTGATGAACTTCTATCTGAGCGTGAGCGCCTCAATAAAGACCTACAAGCCATACTGGATCAACAAACCGATGACTGGGGCATTAAAATTGCCACCGTTGAAGTCAAACACGTCGACCTTAATGACAGTATGGTCCGTGCACTTGCCCGCCAAGCGGAAGCAGAGCGAAATCGCCGAGCGAAAGTTATCCATGCAACTGGTGAGCTCGAAGCATCTAGCAAATTAAAAGAAGCCGCAGACATGCTTAATGAAGCACCAAATGCCTTGCAACTTCGTTATATGCAAACATTAACGGAGATCACCACAGACAAAACCTCAACGATCGTGTTTCCTTTACCAATTAATCTGGTCGAAGCAGTCACTGACATTGCAAAAGCAGTCAAAGAGAAACCTGAAGATACTCCTAAGTAATCTCGAGATCCTTTAATTTCGAGATTACTTAGAGGTCAACTTCCGCTCACATCAGTTGACCAAAATCCTCTCAATACAGCGCCGCTTATTGCTGCTCCGTTTATATTTTCTTGTGTGAACATCCTTAAATACTCTCATCAACTTTGCTGAAACAACGTATTTTCAATAAAAAGTTGAAAGTGATTTAAACGAAACACGTATTATCAATTCGATAAAAGTCGATATTATGGACACACTTTCGAGGTACGCATGGTTGCCGATGCTAAGCGCATCCTCATTTGTCTAATAATATTAAGAGGATATGAACGTGTCTCATCAAATCATTACAGACCTAAACAACCGTTACACAGCGAAAAAATACGACGAAGAGAAACGCATCTCTCAAGAAGATATGGCAATCATCAAAGAAGCAATCCGCCTATCTGCGTCTTCTATCAACTCTCAGCCTTGGAAATTCATCGTAATTGAGAGTGACGAAGCGAAACAACGTTTCCACGACACGTTTGCGAACATGCACCAGTTTAACCAACCGCACGCTAAAGCTGCGTCTCACACTATTCTGCTAGCGTACGATCCAAAATTCACAAAAGAGAAATTCGCGAAGCGTGTTGATGCTGAGGTAACTTCTGGCCACCTACCAGCAGACATGTACGACATGTTCATGGGTGCTTACGCATTTGCTGAAGCAAACACAGATGAGAACGGCTACAACGGCGGTTGGACGAAAGCGCAAGTTTACATCGCGCTTGGTAACTTACTGCACACGCTAGCACGTCTAGGTATCGACTCTACTCCGATGGAAGGTGTTGACCCAACACTGATCGGCGAAGAGTTCAAAGCAGAACTAGATGGTCACGTATGTGAAGTTGCACTAGCAATCGGCTACCACAAAGACGGCGAAGACTACAACCACGGTCTACCAAAAGCACGTCTACACATGGATGACGTAATTACTACTCTTTAATGAGTATCCTCTCCTAGGTCCTTGGTTCCTAGCCTAGAACCTAACTATCTAAATCATTGTTCAAATTGAAAGAGCCGTACTTCTTAGTTTCCAGTCTAAGAGTACGGCTCTTTTTTATTTTGCAGAGGGGGAATCTACAAACGTTTTGATATAAGAGACAACTACGCCACTTGCTTGGACCTAAAGTTACCAAGCAGCGCATCGTACAACTCGTTATCACTCAATACGCCCACTAACTTGTTCTCTTCTACTAGCAAGATAGGTTGGTTACTGCGTTGCTTCAGTTCAATCGCCTCACGCATGCTGATGTCTGGGTTAGCTTGAACGACCGTGCTTTCGCCGATGTCGTCGAGTGTGGTTGAATCGCTTTCCCAATTCACCAACGACTTATCGGAATCCACCAGCGTGACACCTTTCGGTTCTTGCTCGACCCAAATCTGCTTATCTGCACACACCAATACGCGGTCATTCTGCTGCTTAAGCTCGGTGCTGGCTTGCATCAGTGAACGACCTTTCAAGACATTGAGCGGATTAGTGTGAGCCACAAAATCTGCTACATATTCGTTTTCCGGCGCAAGAATGATTTGCTCAGGCTTGCCGTGTTGAATCAGTTTGCCCGATTCCATAATGGCAATGTTGTTACCAATTTTCAGTGCTTCATCTAAATCGTGGCTCACAAACAAAATCGTCTTGTTGAGCTTCTCTTGCAGTTGAATCAATTCATTTTGAAGCTGGGCACGAATCAGAGGATCGAGCGCAGAGAACGGTTCATCCATTAGCAAGATGTCAGTATCCATAGCAAAAGCGCGAGCCAAGCCAACACGCTGCTGCATACCGCCTGAAAGCTCATGCGGGAACTTACTCTCCCACTCGCTTAGCCCAACCATTTCTAGTTGTTCACGCGCTTTTTTTCGACGTTCCGCTTTACCAATGCCCTGCATCTCAAGCCCAAACGCCACGTTATCCAATACAGTTAACCACGGCATCAGCGCAAACTTTTGGAACACCATCGACACGCGATGAGTACGCAAGTTACGCAGAGTCTGCTCGTCACAATTGGCAAGCTCTACCATATCGTCGCCATCTTTGATTTTGAGGGAGCCGCGAGAGATCTCATTCAAACCATTAACGGCACGAAGCAGGCTAGATTTACCCGAACCGGAAAGCCCCATCAATACACAGATCTCGCCTTGTTTGACGCTCATTGAGACCTTATCAACACCAACCACTTGACCGGTTTCATCAATGATCTCTTGGCGAGACTTTCCTTGGTCGAGTAACGCTAATGCTTGCTCTTGCTGCTGACCAAACACAACGTCGAGGTTTTCAATCGTAATTGCATCCATGTTATGCCTCCTTTTGGTTTGGTGCTTTGCACAGGCGGTCGAGAATAATCGCGACCAAAACAATCGCTAAACCCGCTTCAAAGCCTTGGGAAATGTTCACGGTGTTCAGTGCTCGTACGACTGGTTTACCTAGACCATCGGCACCGACTAGCGCAGCAATCACCACCATAGAAAGCGATAACATAATGCACTGGGTCACACCCGCCATTATGCTTGGCAATGCCGCTGGGAGTTCGACTTTGAAGAGCAATCTCATGCGGCTTGCACCAAACGCTTTACCCGCTTCAATCAGCTCTTCTGGCACTTTGGTGATACCAAGGTAAGTCAGACGAATCGGCGCGGCGATGGCAAAGATAATGGTAGAAATCAGCCCCGGAACGATGCCTAAACCAAACAGAACCAATGTTGGGATCAGATACACAAACGTTGGTACGGTCTGCATTAAATCGAGTATCGGGCGCAATAAGGTATACAACCACGGGCGATGCGCCGCCATGATGCCAAGGGGCACGCCAATTAATACGGAAATCGTTGTCGCAGCGAAGACGAGAACAAAGGTTTCCAGCATTTCTTGCCAGTAGCCGAGGTTAAGGATAGTCAGCAACGCCAGCACGATAAACACGACTAAAGGAATGCTGCGGTGCAGGAACCACGCAATCGCTGCGGTCATGATAATCGGTGCTGCCGGTGGCATCCATTTGAAAATATCCACCACGAATAGAATGATGGTTTCGAGAAAAATAGAGATAGCATCAAAGAAACCCGACGCGTTCATGGTTAACCAATCCACGCCTGTTTCCATCCATTCGCCCAACGGAAGTTTGTTGTCCGTAATAAAATTCACAATAAAACCTTTGTGTTAATAGGCGGGCATCACTGCCCACCTTTTCCTAAAGAGAGGAATGATTAAGCGTTTGTTTTTAGGTAAGAAGTAATCGCTTGTTTTGCGTCTTTGCCGTCTAACGTCTTCACGTCTTCTAGCCACGCCTCAAATTGTTGTGGGTTGGCATTCAACCATTCTTGCGCCGCTTTCGCTGGCTTTTGTTTTTGGTTCAGAATCGCTTCCATCAGCTGGTTTTCCATTTCTAGGCTGAACTCTAGGTTCTTAAGCAGTTGCCCCACGTTTTGACACTCAGATAGGTAATCTTGGCGCACGTTGGTGTAAACATTTGCACCACCATAGTTAGGACCAAAGAAGTCGTCACCGCCAGATAGGTATTCCATCTCAACATTGCTGTTCATTGGGTGCGGAGCCCAACCTAGGTAAACGATCCATTGGTTACGACGCACTGCACGAGACACCTGAGACACCATGCCTGCTTCGCTGGATTCCACTAGGCTAAAGTCTTTCAAACCGAATGCATCGCTGTCGATCATATCTTGGATCAAACGGTTGCCATCGTTACCCGGCTCAATGCCATAGATGCGGTCTTTAAATTTGTCGGCATGCTTTGCCAAGTCAGCAAAGCTTTTCACACCCGCGTCGTACACATACTTTGGTACGGCTAGGGTGTATTTCGCGCCCTCTAGATTTGCGCGAACGGTTTCCACTGTGCCAGCTTCACGATATTTGGCGATATCGCCTTCCATGGTTGGCATCCAGTTACCTAGGAACACGTCAATGTCGCCGTTTGCCATTGAAGAGTACGTCACAGGTACAGACAGAAGATCGGTCTTGGTTTTGTAGCCCAAGCCTTTTAGCAGCTCAGAGGTAACAGCAGTAGTTGCAGTAATGTCCGTCCAGCCTACATCAGCAAATCGAACGGTTTCACATTGGTTAGCATAAGCACCTGTCGCCACTGCACTCAGCGCGATAGATGAAAAGATTTTTGTCATCGTAGACATGTTTAAATTCCTTGTAATGATTCCTGACTTTTCTTTGAGATAGAAGAGATTGAGCTTAAGTCTCTTTTCGGCGGACGCATTCTTTGCGTCTCTTGCCAGTTCGGAGCAATCCAAACCGGTGTGTTATTCGATTGTTCAAGGGTATTACCCAAGATCATGTCCGCAGCACGCTCTGCAACCATGATGGTTGGTGCGTTTAAGTTGCCATTCGGAATGGTTGGGAAGATGGATGAATCCACCACGCGCAAGCATTCAATGCCGCGCACTTGGCAGGCTTCATTCAGAACTGCCATTGGATCATTGTCTGCGCCCATTTTGCAGCTACACGATGGGTGGTAAGCACTTTCTACATTTTGCTTCACCCATTCATCAATCGCTTCATCGTTGGTGATGTTAAGACCGGGCTGGATCTCTTCACCGCGGAACGCATCCATTGCTGGTTGGTTGAGGATTTCACGCGTTAGACGAATACAGTCTCGCCAATCCTGCTTGTCTTGTTCCGTCGAGATGTAGTTGAACTCGATTTTTGGCTTGTCATTTGGGTTGGCAGAAACTACTTCGACACTGCCGCGACTCTCAGGCTTGTTTGGACCAACATGCACTTGGAAACCGTGACCATCAAACGCAGCACGCCCGTCATAACGCATTGCTGCTGGTAGGAAATGATATTGAATGTTTGGCGATTTCAAGCCTTCACGAGAACGGATGAACGCACACGATTCAAAGTGGTTGGTTGCACCCAGACCTTTGCGCGTCAGAATCCATTCCGTACCAATCAAACCTTTGCTGATCAAACCTAGCTTGCTGTTAAGCGTGATCGGCTGTTTGCAGTGATACTGGAAATACACTTCAAGGTGGTCTTGCAGGTTCTTACCCACGCCTTCTAGAGCATGGTTCACTTCAATGCCCGCTTTCTCAAGTACAGACTTTGGACCAATACCCGAAAGTTGCAGCAGTTGTACCGAGCCGATAGAGCCTGCGCTCGACACCACTTCTTTGTTAGCAAAGCATTGTTTGATTTTGCCAGATTGTTCAAACTCAATGCCGACCGCTTTCTTGCCTTCAAGCAAAATACGGTGAGCAGTTACGCCTTTCATCAAAGTGAAGTTACTACGCCTTTTTGCACGGCTTAAGTAAGCATTAGAGGTAGAGGCGCGCACGCCTTTGTCTACCGTCATATGCATCGGACCGAAGCCCTCTTGCTGGTATCCGTTGTAATCTTGCGTTTCTGGGTAGCCTGCATCTTTACCCGCTTCAATAAACGCTTGGTAAAGTGGGTTCAGCTTCATATCGTTGCCGTTACACGTCCCAACAGGACCACTGTCGCCACGGTATTCGTCAGCACCGCCTGTCCACGTTTCCGCTTTACGGAAATACGGCAGACACGCTTGGTAGTTCCAGCCTTTCGCGCCTTCTTCTTCCCATTCGTCAAAGTCACAAGCATGGCCACGAACATAAACCATGCCGTTGATCGAAGAGCTGCCGCCTAACACTTTGCCGCGTGGGCAATGCAGTTGACGTCCATCTAAACCCTCTTCCGTAACCGTTTCAAACTGCCATGCGTACTTTTCGGTGTTCATTGGGTAAGACAGCGCCGTTGGCATTTGAATGAAGATGCTCTTGTCTGAGCCACCCGCTTCTAGCAGCAATACTTGGTGCTGACCGCTTTCACTCAGACGATCTGCCAAGACACAGCCTGCCGAGCCAGCACCGACGATGATGTAATCGTAGTGTTGTTGCATTACAAATCCTCCTGACTGATTACGCGTAAGGGCTATCGAAATCACCCAAATGCACTAACACGCTCTTGGTTTGGGTGTAATGCTTGAGGGTTTCAACGCCGTTTTCACGTCCAATGCCAGACAGTTTGTAACCGCCAACCGGCATTTCAGCTGGGGAATCGCCCCACGTATTAATCCAACAAATGCCAGCTTGGATTTGATGAATAACGCGGTGTGCACGAGAGAGGTTTTGCGTGAACACGCCAGCTGCCAGTCCGTAATCGGTGTTGTTAGCGCGTGCAATCACTTCGTCTTCATCACTGAACTTAAGCACTGACATCACGGGACCAAAGATCTCTTGCTGCACATGCGGCATGTCGTCTTCGCAATCAATGAAAACCGTTGGCACAACAAAATTACCGCTCGCCAAACCGTTTTCTGTGACTTTGTAGCCTCCAGTCAGCAGCGTTGCGTTGCTTGCTTTCGCTTGTTCAATTGCGGAAAGGACTTTTGATTCGTGTTCTTTGGAAATTAGTGCGCCAATTTGGGTTTGCTCATCAAACGGATAGCCAACCACCAGCAACTCAGTACGAGTTTTTAGTTGAGCAACAAACTCATCATAAATACCTTCATGAACGAACACGCGAGTACCGTGCGTACAAACCTCACCTTGGGTGTAGAAGTTTGCCACCATTGCAGCAGAAACCGCATCGTCTAGCTTGGCATCATCAAAAATGATCATTGGTGATTTGCCGCCAAGCTCCATGGTGACTTGCTTCAGCGTATTAGCACTGTCACCCATCACCACTTTGCCCGTACCGGATTCACCGGTGAAAGAGACTTTAGCGATGTCTGGATGTGCGGTGAGCATCTGCCCTACTCGGTAGTCACCTTGAATAACATTGAACACGCCATCTGGCAATCCCGCTTCGCTGTAGATTTCGGCCAGTTTGAGTGCGGTTAACGGGGTTTCTTCTGATGGCTTAAAGATCATCGCATTACCCGCAGCAAGCGCAGGGGCAGACTTCCACATTGCGATTTGAATTGGATAGTTCCATGCACCAATACCCGCACAAACGCCAAGAGGCTCGCGGCGAGTGTAGAAAAACTGGGATTCATTGAGCGGTTGCTGTTCGCCATGCATGCTAGGCGCAAGACCTGCGTAGTACTCGATCACATCTGCGCCCGTTGCAATGTCTACGCAATTCGCTTCTTGGATTGGTTTGCCCGTATCCGCGACTTCTAGTGCTGCCAATTCGTCGTTTCTTTCACGAAGTAGCGCCACCGCTTTAAGCAAAATGCGGCTTCGTTCTGTCGCCGTCATGGCAGACCAAATCGCAAAACCGCGCTTGGCAGATTCAATTGCCGCTTGCATATCTTGCTGGTTAGCCTGCTTCACATTCGCAAGCGGCTCACCATTGGCAGGATTATATGTAGTGAAGTGTTCTTCTGAGCATCCTAGGTGCATCGCACCATGGATGTAGTGTGCTTTCATATCCATTTGAAGGTTTGACTCTTTATTTTTGTTTTGAGTAGAACGTGAGTTGTTTGTCGAGATAGTCGTTAATGATGACGCGAGCTTTCTCGGCATCGATGCCTTGCGGGTTGAGCGTTCCGCGCAGCCAAATGCCATCAATCAGTGACGCAATACCATGCGCGACTAGCTCTGCTTGGTCTTGATCCAACAAAGCTTTTAATTCTTTTTTTAGATGAGAAAGGAGTCGTCGTTCATTGACTCGTTGCAGACGTTTGAGCTGCGCGTCATGCATGGAGTACGACCAGAATGCCAACCAAGTTTTTGCCACTTGGTTCTCGGCTTGGAAACCCACAAAGTTGCCGTCGATGATGGCGTTAATACGTTGATGATGCGCATCAGCCGGTAACTTGCTTAGGTTCTCTTTGATAGTAGCAGAGAGCTGGCGCAGGATTTCACGCATGGTCTCTTCTAACAAGCCGTGCTTTCCACCGAAATAGTGATTAATGATCCCCGTAGATACCCCTGCTTCTTTGCTGATCAACGAGATACTCGCGGCGTGCAAACCTACTCTGTCGATGACCGACATCGTCGCTTTGACTAGCTGCGGTTTTCTGATTTCAGGCATCCCAACCTTGGGCATTTTGCATCCTTGTTATTTTTAATTGAACGGTTAGTTAAATATAAAATGCCTTAAATTTAGTTCGAACTCAAATTAATTTTCTGTATTCTAGAATCAAAACCGTCAAATATTATGCTTAACGGATGTTATTTTGGTCCTCTCAAACTCCATAATTTCATGAAAAAACAAGCTGAGCTATAAATAAAAATCAAACAAAAACAGATAAATAGTTAAATTTCGTCATTTCAAAACACTATTTAGCAGCATCGTTTTGCGCGCCATACATACAAAAGACAATAATTACTACTAAAAGTGTATTACTGCGCAACGTGACTTAATAGTGTGTGAGTTTATGAGTGCTACTAGCGGTTTCCATCTCTTAATCAATCTGACCAAGTGTGCCGTTTTTTGTATAAAGGTTGTTATGCAAATGTCGCTTAATGGCAATTTTTCCTTATCACCTCCCTGTATTGTGTCCCTAAGATTTGTTGAATTAGGAACGAAAATGAAAGCACGTAATGCCCTTTTGATTTTGTTAACAAGCACAATCGGTTTTAACGCCTATGCCATCACAGATGCCAGTAAAGTTGGCGCAAATGCAGGGGCGATGAGTTATTGTTACGACCACGTTGCGTCGGGCAAAGATAAGTCAAAATATCGCTTACTAAAATTAAAAACCTACGAAGAATATGACCATTTAGATAGCGGTGATCGAGCGAAAGCACTCATCATGAAGAAAGCAGCAGAAGACGGTGAATATTTAGGTGATAAGTTGGATAAATCCCGTTGTAACAGCCTAAGAAAAATGCTTTTTGTTAAGTACTAAGTCGTTATATTAACTAACATTTCCTTACTTACCTCTCTACCAAGCCATCACATTTAGTGATGGCTTTTTTTGCTTTGAAACTCACGCTACTCACCTCAACAGGTAATCCGCCTGGATGCAATACACGTGACAGCACTGAACACACGTATCACTTCAATACATTCTCACAACAAATGGCAACGTCATTTCAATCATGTTCAATTTGTATGTTTTCTAGAGGCATTGGCGCCAAATGGTAAGTCTGCAATACCACAAATTCCTACTATGTATCCACAGACGCAAGGTATGCATAAAGAGACAGGAGTCTTCCACTTAATCAATATGAGAAGAGACGAAAATGACTTACGCCGATTTCAAACATACTGACTTGCATACTTGCCTAATCGTCGCTGGCGAACTCTTGGTAGCGATCAGCAAATTCGCATTCAAAACCATCAAAGTATTGTTCAAAGGCTGTCGCTGGCTAGCCGTTAAGACTTATCGTTATGTGATGGCATGAAGGTTGAGAGATAGGACTTCCTAACGTATTTCTGTATATGATTACCAACAAAAACCGCGCTATCAAAAAAGCGCGGTTTTTCTATTAACACCAATATAATAGTTGCGATTACATTAGTGCTCGTTCAATGTTGTAAGCATCAATAATCTTATCGGCTGATTGATCAATGTCTTCTTCCGATGTGTGATAATTAAGTACCGAGAACAACATGGTTTTTAGGCCTTTGTAACCCGATGTTGATGGGTATAAGAAACCCTCTTGTTGTAAACGATGCACAACACGCGCCGTGAGTTCGTTACGGTATTCATCGTCGCCAATACCGAATTGAGCAGAAAAGCGATTGGACACCACATCATTAAGAATCGTAATCCCTTCTACTTGTGCTAACTTATCCGCCATGCGTTTTGCTAATGCTACGCAATTATCTAAATGCGCAACAATGCCCTCTTTACCTAATGACTTAAACGCAGCATACACAGGTAGACCTCGAGCGCGACGTGATGCAGCAATACCAAAGTTGATCGCATTTCGATCGGGTTTCTCCATCGCATCATTCAAGTAATCACCCATATTGCTACCTCCCATCGCGGTGGTAATTTTTGCAGGATCTTTAACAATCACCATGCCGCAATCGTAAGGCATGTTAAACCACTTATGACCATCGGTATCGATTGAATCTGCTCGTTCAATACCTTTCAATAGATGTTTCTGGCTATCACTCGCCGCAGCCCAAAGACCAATTGCACCATCAACGTGTAGCCACGCATTCTCATGAGCAGCAACCGCATCTGCAATTTCATCAAACGGGTCAAAGGCACCTGAATCAATACAGCCTGCTTGTGCACAAACTAACGTAGGGCCATTACAATCAGATAGGACTCGGTTAAGCTCTGACGGGATCAAACGCAGGTTTTTGTCAGTCGGCACTTTGCAGATACAATCCACGCCAAGTCCAATCATAGAAAGGGCGCGCTTAATGGTTGAGTGAATTTGATCACTCACCACCACATTAATTCGCGGTGCGCCATACAAACCTTTTGTCGCTACATCCCAATCTGCTTTTTCAAGCAGTGAATTCCGTGCAGTGATGAGAGAGGTATAAATCGCTTCTTGTGCCCCGGAGGTAAAGCCAACTGCTGCTCCTTCCGTGAGACCAAGTAGCTCAACCATCCATTCTGCTGCTGTTTCTTCTGCAACCGCCATTGCCGGGCTAGACACATAATATGGAACATTCTGGTCCCATGCGCTTACTAACCAATCTGCCGCTAGCGATGCTGGGAACGTGCCGCCAATCGCATAGCCAAAAAAGCGAGGGCCACCTGATGCAATCAAGCCTGCATCCAATGCATTCACCATATCATCAATGACTTTTTCTGGTTCACTCGCCCCACTTGGTAGCGCACCGCCAATTAACTCTCTTAGCTGCTGAGAGGTCGTTTCTTTATCGACTGGGCGCTCACCTAGTGACTCTAGATAAGCCGCCGCGTGATCTAGTGAGCGTTCTAGTAAAGGTCGGTAGTCTTTGAAATGATGAGACATAATGTTTCTCTCTGTTGTCGGAAGTTAGATCTAATATACCGTCTATAAGCAAAATTAATTGCCATTTCACGACAGGTAAACTCAGTGTTTTTCGGGTTTTTTACGCATAAAAAAACGGCACTCAAAGAGTACCGTTAATAACCAAAGTCACGATTTATAGTGTGTTTTTATATACCACACCATCTTTCATGATGAGTTTCTGTGTTTCCGTGTTCGCGACACACTCAACGCCTGCTAGTGGGTTACCATCAACAATCAACAGGTCAGCATAAGCCCCCTCAACGATTTGTCCCAATTTACCTTCTTGGTAAGGGTGTTGATACGTTGACATTTCAAATAGACGACCACAATTCGATGTCACCATGCGCAGAGCGGTAATCGTGTCGAACGTAGTTTCAATAGCGCCCAGTTCATTCAATTGTGTTGCATGAACGTTCGTTTCACCCACACAATCGGTACCAAATGCCAAATTTTGAATATCGTACTTTTTGATTAACTCTGCAGACTTGAACATCGCCTTACCTACGCGCTCCGTTTTACGGTAAGTTTCTTCATTCGGCAGTGGGATCTTACGTTCTGCAATCAAAGATGAAGTAAAGTAAGATGGAATCACCCAAATTCCTTTTTCTTTGATCGTTTTAGCAATATCGTCATCCATGATGGTCGCGTGCTCGAATGACATCACGCCAGCCTCAGCGGCTCTTCGCATCGCATCTGCCGTATGAATATGCGCAGCCACGTAAGTACCGTAATCACTAGCCGCCTCAACTGCCGCTTTCATCTCATCCAATGTGTATTGCAATGTATCAAGAGGGTCAAAGGTTGAAGATGCACCGCCACCTGCCATGATCTTGATCTGAGAAGCCCCCATAAAGAGTTGCTCACGAACCGCTTTCAACACTTCAGCACGACCATCGGCCACTTTCATCGCGCCCAATTTCATCATCGGTGAGTCTTCATGTCCGTTTGCTAAACGTTCTTGAGCTTGGTTTTGACGGTAATCTGAATGGCCGCAGGTTTGCGAAATTGCCGCCATTGATGGAAGAATACGAGGCCCTTTTGCATAGCCATTATCGATACTATTCTTCAAACCAAGCGTATTACCCGCAACGTCACGAATGGTCGTAAAACCACGCATCAGCATCTCTTCAGAAATTTTTGCTGAGCGAATCGCGACTTCTTCACGAGTCATGGTATCAACCACATTAAATGGCGCAGATAACGTGATGTGTACATGCGCATCAATCAATCCTGGCATAACCGTACCGCCGTTAGCATCAATGATTTCGTCCGCGATGGCTGGGTCAATGTCACCAATTTGAGTAATCAGATTGTCTTCAATGAGAACCGATACGTTCTCAATCAATTTATCGTCAGTGCCATTAAAAACATTTGCGTTGATGATGAGTTTTTTCATTTCGCTTTCCTCGGTAAGGTTGTTTCGCTTAACTGATGGAGCCAGTTTAGCCAGAGCCTTGCTGATTTAATTGCCATTTTGCGACACTGTGACCATCTGGGCTAAAAACTCACTTTTGTTTTATCTGGCATGCTTTTGTTGACGACTTTCTAGGAAATACGCCATGAACACCATATAAGCAACAACCAAAATAAGCTGAAAGATTCGTGCAAAGAATTTGTCGTCTAACCCTCCCGTTGTCATCGAAGTCCCCATCAACACAGTAAAACCAGTGAATGCCGTGGCAAAAATTGGCGCTTTTTCTGGATATACATAAATGAACGTTCCGAAGAGTGAGATGACCAGTAACATCACCAGCATGTAGAAATACATATTAGGAACCAGTGACATAATAAAGAAAACGATAAACGCCACTATGCCGCCGATTAGGTTGCTGACAACAAAAAACAGCGTCGTTTTCTTAGCTTTTTCACCCGTTGTCATAAAGGCAAGTAAGGCAACAAACGCTACCGTCAATAAAACATGAGACAGTTGGAAGAAGAAAAATAAACAAAGGAGCGGAAAGGAGATCACTAACGCTCTCAATGCAGCGTGCCACCGAACGTCATCAGGTAGCGGTGAGGATGGAAAACCCTGAAACTCTGAACGCTCTTCAGGAAAGTACACATGAGACAACGCATACAAAGCGACAGCTAATGTGCCCGAGAAAGCAAATCCACCAGCCACATCCAATGCTGCTTGCTTATCAATGATGGTCAGTGCAGGAATCAACACCAACTCAATGATTAAAAACGTTGCAAACATGGTCCACTTAGCGTCTGTAAATAGGTAGTAACCCCACATCAAACCAGCAGACAGCACCAACAAAAATGGCACTTTGTAATTTGGCAATCCCGTAGACACTAACAGACCAATCACCCCGGTCGATAACAAGGCGAACAACAGTTGCTTCACATGCATCATGTGAAAACTTGGTTTATCAACAATAAACTTCGCAGTAAACAATGGCGCACAAAATGCGAGAGGCCAATTAAACCAAACCGCCAAAAACGTCGCGAACCCCACCGCTAAAATATACCGCAAAACTCGCTTTTCTTGAGTGGGCGTCATTTTATCGAACATAAGAGAACCAACTTACCAAGTGAATCCAAACGTTACCTAACCAATTGAAAACCTTATTCCCTCCTGTATAAACAATCACATCAGCTTGACCACCAATTCTCATCATGTTCAAGGCATGAGGATCCGTTAGTTGAACAATCACCGGCATACGTTGCGTATCACGCAGCCAGCCATTTTGGTTTTGAACACTGGCTAACGCACCTGGCTGGTGATTAGCACCCCAAGCAACACCAAGATCAACCGAACTCACAACCCCGTCAAAGGTTTCGCCTGGTGCAAAATCCAATGCAACGTCGACTCTGTCACCTGCTTTAATGCGCCCCATACTGTTTTCTCGGAAGAACGCTTCTATCCACAAACTGTCTTTTTCAACGAATGTCATTAACGGTCTTCCCGCAGCCGCATACGCACCGGCTGATAAATTGAAGTTGGTGACCGCACCATCGGATGGCGCACGAATCACGGTTCTCTCCAAATCCAACTGTGCTTTCTGTAACGTTAATAGCGCGGCTTGAATCTGCGCGTTTTCTTCCCCTGTTGTGCCTACTTGAGTTTTTGCTTTCTCAAGGTTTGCTCTTGCGTTAAGCACATCAGCGTCCGCTTTCTCTATTGCAGCGCGAGTTTGATCGGCATCTGATTTTGACACCACACCTTTTTCGGCCATAACAAAAACGCGCTGCCCTTGGCGCTTAGCATTTTCCTGCGAGACAAGTGCCGTCGTTAACTGCGCTTGAGCAGACAAAACATTTGCCATCTGTCCCCCAACCTGCTGACCAGCGAGCTCGAGCTGCATTTCTGCTTGTTTGACGGCAATTTCATAATCTTCGGAAGCAATCTTAACTAACACGTCGCCTTTCTGAACTTGGCTATTTGGTTGTACATGGATGCTCGCGACTTGGCCTGAGACTTGAGGAATTAAAGAAACAATATTACCCTCAACACGTACATTATCCGTTGAGGGAACTACGCGATCTGCGGCAATGTAAATGACAATAGAAGCCAAAACTAAAAGAAATATCGCATTAGTAATTAGCCTGACTTTGTTCACTCTGGGTTGAAGTTGTTCACTATTCGTCGATTTCTTTTGATCCGATTCATTATTTGTCGAACTTTTGTTTATCGAAACATTGTTGGTTTCACTAATTTGTTGCGCCATCGTCCACCCCATTTTATTGTCGGCTACCTTGCTTTAACTATGCTTCCGCACATCAGATAGCGTTGTTTAGGACGGAAAATACCTCGCCGTTACACTGCATAATTGCCATTTAACGACAATCAAAAATAAACTTGAGAGAAAAACTTGCAACCCGTTACTACACTTTGAGGACACTCACTCAGTTAGGAAGCAAAACATGAGCGATAAGAGCACTCATTCCAAGTGTCCGGTAATGCATGGCGCGAATACCAACCAACAATCTGCGGAGTTCAATTGGTGGCCTAAAACTCTCAATCTTGACATCCTTCATCAGCATGACAAAAAGACCGATCCAATGGATTCTGGCTTCAATTATGCGGAAGCGTTTAGCTCTCTCGACCTCAACGAGGTAAAAAAAGATCTGATCGCTCTGATGACCGATAGCCAAGATTGGTGGCCAGCAGATTGGGGACATTATGGTGGCTTAATGATTCGTATGGCATGGCATTCCGCAGGAACATATCGCATTGCCGATGGACGAGGTGGGGCCAGTCGCGCGAATCAACGCTTTGCACCAATCAATAGTTGGCCCGACAATGGCAACCTTGATAAAGCACGTCGCCTACTATGGCCAATCAAAAAGAAATACGGTAACAAAATCTCATGGGCAGATTTGATCATCCTTGCTGGCAATATGGCCTATGAATCGATGGGCTTTAAAACCTTTGGTTTCGCAGGCGGACGAGAAGACATTTGGCATCCAGAAAAAGACATTTATTGGGGAGCCGAAAAAGAGTGGCTTCAACCAAGCGGCGGAGAGAATAATCGCTATTCTGGCGAGCGCGATCTAGAAAACCCGCTTGCAGCCGTAATGATGGGCTTGATTTACGTGAACCCTGAAGGGGTAGACGGCAAACCCGATCCCATTAAAACGGCGCATGATATGCGAATCACCTTTGCACGCATGGCAATGAATGACGAAGAGACTGTCGCCCTAACCGCTGGCGGGCACACCGTCGGCAAAGCGCATGGTAACGGGGATGCATCTGTACTTGGCCCAGAACCCGAGGGAGCAGAAATCGAAGACCAAGGTTTTGGCTGGCTAAACAAAACGTCACGTGGTATAGGTCGCGATACGGTTACGAGTGGCGTTGAGGGTGCATGGACAACCAACCCAACAAAATGGGATAATGGTTACTTTCATTTGCTCTTTACTTACGATTGGTGGGTGACGAAAAGCCCCGCTGGCGCTGCACAATGGGAGCCGGTAAACATCAAAGAAGAAGACATGCCTGTTGATGTAGAAGACCCATCTATTCGCCGCAACCCTATGATGACTGATGCGGATATGGCCCTTAAGTTCGATCCTGAGTATCGAAAAATTGCAGAACGTTTTCGCGACGACCCTAAGTACTTCGAAGACACTTTCGCTCGCGCATGGTTTAAGCTCACTCATCGCGATTTAGGTCCGAAATCTCGCTATTTAGGCCATGATGTACCAACAGAAGATCTCATTTGGCAAGATCCTGTGCCGCCCACTTCTTATCATCTAACCGAAGAGAACATCGACGCACTTAAACTCGATATTCTTAATAGTAACCTCTCGATAAGCGATCTTGTATCAACAGCATGGGACAGTGCTCGCACGTATCGAGGGTCTGATCGTCGCGGCGGTGCAAATGGCGCTCGCATTCGCCTTGCACCTCAAAAAGACTGGATAGGTAACGAGCCAGAAAGGCTAAGTAGCGTTTTGGCAACACTCGAGACTATCCGTTCTGCTCATCACTCTCCGATTAGCATGGCAGATTTAATCGTATTAGCAGGTAGCGTTGGTATCGAGAAAGCTGCGTCTAACGCTGGCTTAAACATTACCGTACCATTTAGCCAGGGGCGAGGTGATGCCAGCGACGAAATGACAGATGCAGATTCATTTGATGTACTCGAACCTATTCATGATGGTTTCCGTAATTGGCTAAAATCGGATTACGTCGTCAGCGCTGAAGAACTCTTGCTAGAGCGAAGCCAATTAATGCAACTGACTGCCGTCGAAATGACGGTACTGATTGGTGGTATGCGTGTGATGGGAACAAACTATGGTAACACTTCACACGGCGTGTTAACGGACAATGTGGGTGCGTTAACGAACGATTTTTTCGTTAACCTCACTGACATGAATTACTCATGGCACCCAACGGGCGACAATGAATACGACATCCGTGACCGACAATCTGGACAAACAAAATGGACCGCTACACGGGTAGATTTGGTATTAGGTTCCAACTCCATACTGCGCTCATACGCTGAAGTTTACGCTCAAGATGACAACAAAGAGAAGTTTGTGAAAGACTTTGTTGCCGCTTGGGTAAAAGTGATGAATGCAGATCGTTTTGATTTATAGTTCATACTGAAATTAAACTCACCCAATAAAAAAGCAGCGCTACCTATTGCGCTGCTTTTTTCATTTAAACTCAGGTGCTTTATATACCCAAAGCACTAGCATTCTCGCTATTGCTTTACATGTCACGCTGTTACTTGACAAAGGAGGCGACGCGTTGACCAAATTGTTTGGCGGTTTCCAGATCCCCTGCACATGGTGCTTCATCTGGTGAAGCATCCGCAGGACTTTGTGCAAGTACCCCAGAAAACCCGCCAAGATAATTGATATCGTTACGCTGTGCATCTTTTGTATTGGCAGGCAATACACCCGTGCCAATCCAGACCATACCATGTTGCATCGCCAACGTAATTAGGTATGAGATGGTCATGCCTTTATCGCCATTCATTGATGCTGAATTAGTAAAACCTGCGGCGAACTTGTCTTTCCAATCCATATTAAACCAGCGCTTACTTGACGCATCGGCAAACTTTTTAAACTGCCATGAGACCATGCCCATGTACGTCGGCGAGCCAAATACAATGGCACCCGCCTCATCTAACTGTTTCCATTGTTCTTCTGTAAGTTCTCCGTTTTCGTCAATCTTCACCAAAACGGCATTTGCGCCCTCAGCAACTGCGTGGGCTTGCTTATCTGTATGCCCATAACCACTATGATAAACGACTGCAACCGACATGTTTGTTCCCTCATCAATATTAATGACTCAAACTACAGTGTAGACTCGTTTATGTACCTCACAAGCGCTCTCAGTGAAAAACAACTAAGTTAAACAAGATTGACGAGATGTTGTACTACAGCTTTTCCTCAAGGAATGTTTCTTGCCACCATATAGACTTCATCCGCGGAATAGAGATTTGAGATCGTCGCTTCTATCTCCGCCCCTAACGTCTTTTTATACAGATCTTGGGCAAAATTATCTGCTCTCGTTGTGACAACGACATGCTTTAACACGGCATTTTTCTTAGCAAGTTCACCTTTCACCATTGGCAATGTTTCTGTAATCAACTTGCGTGCAATGCCCTGACCTTGGTGGTCTGGATGAACTGCAAGTTGCTCTAGCTCTAATACAACTTCAGGGCGAAAACCGCTTCTTTGCGTCCAAATAATGTATCCAACCACTTGGTTATCGAGCTGAGCAACGTAAATAATATTGCGAGGAAAGGCCTTAAATATACACTCCAGCCACTCACGAGAATGTCCTTGACGAACAAAAGCGAATTTATGTACTAACGCTGCCTGTTCTAGGTCATCTTGCGTCATTAAACGAACGTCCAAGTTTATCTCCTACTTAAAACAATAAACCTAGCGCGGATTGGACTGCTATTTCTAACTTAAATCAATGTGTTATTCGAAATATTGAGAAGCCCGTAAGTTATCTTTCTACAAAAGAAAATAAACAAGAATATCAACGTAACGCAGCGCTCATAAACCAGATAATCCCTCTATTTACCCATAGAATTGGTAAATATGGAGACCACGACACATACTTATCTAAATATAATTTGTTTAAACATTTAGCAAAATTTAAGCAAAAGAGCCGCTAATAGCGGCTCTCAGTTATTCGAATTTTCCGAAAAGTAATCGACTTACTCTTTACCGAACACGTTGTTCTCTTGCTCTTGTACGCGGATAAACGTTGTGCGCTTGGTTAGCTCTTTAAGCTTTGCCGCACCTACGTAGGTACACGTTGAACGTACGCCACCAAGGATGTCTTGGATAGTACCGTGAACGCTGCCACGGTATGGCAATAGTACGGTTTTACCTTCAGCTGCACGGTAGCCAGCAACACCACCAGAGTGCTTGTCCATCGCGCTCTTAGAAGACATGCCGTAGAATTTCATGAACTGTTCGCCGTCTTTCTCGATGATCTCACCGCCTGACTCTTCGTGACCAGCTAGCATACCGCCAAGCATCACGAAATCAGCGCCGCCGCCGAATGCTTTTGCCACATCACCAGCACATGAACAGCCACCATCACCGATGATCACGCCACCTAGACCATGCGCCGCATCACCACATTCGATGATTGCAGAAAGTTGAGGGTAACCCACACCTGTTTTAACGCGCGTTGTACAAACCGAACCAGGACCGATACCCACTTTAACAATGTCTGCACCTGCTAGAATTAGCTCTTCACACATGTCACCTGTTACAACGTTACCAGCAGAAATCACTTTGTCTGGGAATTCAGCACGAACACGCTGTACGTACTCTACTAGGTGCTCTGAGTAACCGTTCGCGATATCGATACAGATGAAGATAAACTCATCAGAAATCGCCATGATATCTTTAGTTTTTTGGAAGTCTGCATCAGACGTACCAGTAGACACCATCACGTTATTTAGTGTTGCTTTATCTGCAGATTTAGCAAACTCTGCCCAATCTTCAACTGTGTAATGTTTGTGAACCGCTGTCATTACACCATGCTCTGCTAGTGCTTTCGCCATTGCAAAGCTACCAACCGAATCCATGTTAGCCGCAATTACTGGAACGCCAGACCATTGACGACCACTGTGCTTGAATGTAAAATCGCGGGTTAAATTTACTTGAGAACGACTTTTAAGGGTAGAACGTTTCGGGCGAAACAGTACATCTTTGAAGCCTAACTTAAGTTCTTGTTCGATACGCATTGTGTAATTCCTTGATTCATAAAGTATGTGTCATTTCAGAGTGCGTAGTGGCATCGTTGGCAGACGAGTTCACTGTTCTTCGGACACAAAACCGGAGCGTTGGCAGACGCTCCGGTTTTCAGCATTATAGGCTCCGATTTCTTTCCTACAAGTCTGATATTTGAATTTTTTGTGATACCATCTTGTAAAGTGCATATCAAAATCAGCTCATTTCCTCTTCGCTTTAATCTTCACTCTATAATTCAATAAGTTATAAAACCGATCCAATTAATCCATTGCGCAAACCTTTGCGTCAGTGAGATAGTCTAATCGCGTTTCACACCTCATTAATGAGCAAAAAATCAACAAACGCATTAAAACCCGCAATATTTCCCCGAAGAATCACCGGAACC
Source organism: Vibrio alfacsensis (assembly GCF_003544875.1). NCBI lineage: Bacteria > Pseudomonadati > Pseudomonadota > Gammaproteobacteria > Vibrionales > Vibrionaceae > Vibrio > Vibrio alfacsensis. The sequence goes on along the minus strand of NZ_CP032094.1, from coordinate 558,155 downwards.
ATTTGGTGACACAGATCACGTTCTAGCTAACAAAATTAATAAAGCACACGCCAAACGAAAGCAACAAACCAATATTTCGACGTGTTCATTGCATGGCCTTTCTCAAAGTGGCGACGACATCACTCGCTAATAATCCTCGCTCGCCTAATTCTTGAGTATTAAGATCGGCAGCATGGCTGTGGATCACGACTCCTAAACGAGCGGCCAACGCAATCGGGATACCTTTTGCAAGCAATGCCCCTATCACACCACACAAAACATCCCCCATGCCTCCACTCGCCATTCCTGGGTTCCCTGCCAAGCAAACATACATACGCGATCCATCATAAATCAGCGTACCCGCACCTTTAAGCACAATAACGCCGCCGTAGCGTTCGTGAAGTTGTCTTGTTGCAGCATACCTATCTCTTTCAATCTCTTTGGTTGTCACTCCCAAAAGGCGAGCAGCCTCTCCAGGGTGTGGCGTGATTATGCGTTGCTCGTCTTGCACAAAGTCGGTTTCCCCTTGATAGCTCAACGTTGCGAGAATATTGAGCCCATCGGCATCTACAACCTTTGGTTTGTACTGCTGAGAAAGTACTTTGTAGCTTTTAAATGCCCAATCATCGTCTCCAAAGCCTGGACCAAAAATTAACGCATCTGCCCATCGAATGCGCCGAGTAAAGACATTATCTGATTGGTACAGTTCTTCGAGATCGAGACTATCACTCATGACTTCTGGGCAAGCGGTTTGCAAAGATAAGAGAGAGTTCTTGTAAGTGAAAGCCGCCGTCAGCCCTGCACCACATCGAATCGCGGCGGAGGCACACAGGCGAATCAAGCCCGACATCCCCCGGTTCCCACCAACACAAAGTAGCTTGCCATTGTCCCCTTTATGCGCCGTCTCTTTTTGCTTGGGTAACAATCGCTTAATGGTTTGATGATCAATGCCTAGCGCGCTTTCTTGTTCAATCGATCCAAACTCAACATGCACTCCCAACCCACAAAAGTGAAGTTCCCCAACATAATCTCTTGCCTGCCCAGTACACAGCCCTTGTTTGACACCAATGAATGTGACTGTATGATCCGCTTGAATGGCATCACCTAATACCGAACCCGTATTGGCATGAAGGCCCGATGGGATATCAATCGCAATAACCGGACAATGTATCTGATTGATCTGTTCGATGTAACGGCAAATATCGGAGCGTACCTCGCCATTTAAACCTGTACCAAATATGGCGTCGATAATAACATCGGCTTCTAAAAGCGCGGTATGCCAGTCATCCCAACTGCTGATTTGCCCATCGACCGTTTGCCAATCTTTGTATGCCGTTAAAGCATCACCAGTAAGCTTTGCTGCATCTCCCAATTGGAACACTTTTACGTTCAACTGAGCTTGCTTCGCCAACGTGGCAAATACGTAACCATCACCACCATTGTTGCCTGTACCACACACAACCAGAATGCTGCGAGCACGAGGATACAAGTTGAGAAAGCGCTCATAAACGGCCATGCCCGCACGCTGCATTAGGCTGTACATCGAAACGCCCGCCATTTTTGCAGCAGCAGATTCCCCGTTTTTGACTTGTTCTGCAGTGTAAAGTTTGAGAGCGAGATTAAAATCCATTGAGGTGTTCTACATTTGAAAGACATAGAACAAGTATAGAAAATAGCCAAGGCGATGCTTGACTATTGTTTAAGAAAGGGATGATTCTCCCAAGCATTTCAAGTCACTTGGGAGGATTGATGCGATTTGTTTTGTCAAAATTAGCGCTTAAAACACCATCACCTAAACAGCAGCATAAATCTACGCTGTGGCATTAACCGAAGCGATGGCATCAACCTAAGCTATGGTATTAACCCAAGCTACAGCATGTTGGCTTGCGACATCAACGCTTCCGACGTAGCATCTTGAATAGACAAAAACAGTGAATTGATTTTTCCTGTCGGTGTTCGCATTGGGTTTAGCGTAATGTTTTGGTACATAAACTCAGCTTGTTGGGTCACCGGACGCACATTTCGGCAACGGAACAAATACGGTCTCTGACGCCAGGTGATGAAGCTGCGACACCCCAGATCGTAAACAGGCTTGGTTTTTAACTTAAACCACTCTTGCGGGATCTCTGGGAAAATATCAAAGATCGAGCGACCAATCGCTTCATGAGATTGTAGGCCACTATGGTGAGTCATGAATCCATTCCACACCTGGACGTTGTAATCTTTATCAATCACCACCAACCCCATGTCAACATTTTGCACCATGTCGACCATCCAGTGAAATTGTTCAAATTCTGCTGGCAGATTCAACATTAGAAATCCTCCATAAGGTATGACAATTTATTATCGAGTAACGGTAAAGACTCATCCACAAACATAAACAGCAGATCACAGCGAATGGACGTTCCGTCAATGTTGTAACTCACTTCAAATGTCATAGTTCGGCTGAATGCACCAGTGGTAGAATCAATAATGGAATCTATCGAGATATGTTGACCAAGTAAGACGGGGGGACTCTGGAAAAAACGCACTTCAGCTTGTTCCCCTACCCCATTTAAGAATGAACCCACCAAGATATTCGAGATGTCCATCAACAGTTCTAATTCTTCTAACTGTTCACTGTCAGCGGGCACTTTCATCAGTTTTTTCAAGTCAGACACGCTAGAGTCACTCAAGATCACCAACGCTTCACCTGCTATGCCCTCACCACAGAAACCTTGGCAAACCCCCGATACGTTGTCATTCGATGCTAGGTCACGTAATGCCATATGAAGCTCACTCACTTCAAAAATATTGACGTTGGGTAGTGGCAAATGGACAAATACATCGAAGTGTCTAGCGAGTGCGTCAGCCGCTCGGCCAATGGCAATGTTTGCCACCTCCATATAAATATCGCGTCGACGTAATATCGGTAATTCGATGGTGGTTGGCGTGACCATTTGCGGCCGTTGCCCTGGCTCAATGAGCTCTCTTAACGCAGACTTAAGCTCATCTTGCGCGATAGGTTTTTGAATAAATGCTTTTGCTCCAAGCGCAAATACTCGTTCTTTGGCTTTTGGCTGAATATCCCCTGAAACAACCACAACTGGCGTTTTCAGCCCCATGCGTTGCATGTTTTTTAACGTCTCAAAACCATCCATTTCTGGCATAGTGAGATCAAGAAACATCAGCTTAAACTCTTTTTCCACTAACTGTTCAAGCGCATTTTTACCATGAACAGCAAATGTAACGTCAGCATTCAACGTTGCGGGTAGTGATCTCGCCATCTGCTTACGAGCTAAGGCTGAATCATCACAAATAAGAACAGGAAAAGACATCCAACCACCTTTGTCTAACCATAAGAATTAGTGGCAGTTTAACAGAGTGTTACCGTATATAGCACCAATAAACTGCAGTATTTATTTTTGTTAGGTGCAGCATACGAGATTTAAATAAGTGAGTGAATGAGTTCAAAAGATGGGGGGCTCTATTTAGTCCGATTTAGTGACTCAGAACCATTGTGATTAAAAAGGCATCAAAAAACGAAGCGCCCGCGTTATTATATAGTAACTCAAAGGGCGCCTCAGTGATTTCGGTTATGCGTGTTCCCTGCTATCTATGGCACACCATGACCTTTTGATGCGACCCAAACGCGATACCATTGCTCACGTGTCAGTTCAAAATCCAGTGCTTTAACAGCGGCGTGAACACGCTCTATTTTACCTGAACCAATAATTGGGATAGGCTTCGATGGCAAACGACGAACCCACGCGTAAATGACTTGGTCAATGCTATCGGCACCAATTTCTTCACGAATCGCTTCTAACTCATTGCGAACACGAACCGCTTGTTCTGTCGCTCCTGAGAAAATGGAGCCACCACCTAAACAAGACCATGCCATTGGGCGAGTTCGCAACATCTGCATTTGATCAAGCGTACCGTCATGGGCTACATCGAAGTTCAGCGGGTTGATTTCCACTTGATTGGTCACCAATGGTTTGCCCAATCGCGATTGTAACAACTCAAATTGACGCGGTGTAAAGTTGGATACACCAAAGTGCTTCACTTTACCGACTTTATGCAGCTCAGAAAATGCTTCAGCAACTTCATCTGCCTCCATCAACACGTCTGGACGGTGGATCAGAAGTACATCAATCTCGCTGACATTCAAACGTTCAAGCGAGTTGTTCACTGACTGGTAAATGTGTGAAGCACTGGTGTCATAGTGGTTAATCTTACGTTCTGGGGTCTTGTCACCACATAAGTTAATGTCACACTTGGTCACTATCTGAATTTGCTCACGAACGCTTTTGTCTAATGCTAAAGCTTCGCCAAACAACGTTTCGCATTCATAGTTTCCGTAGATGTCCGCGTGATCAACCGTCGTTATGCCTAACTCAATATGTTGCTTGAGGAACGACAAACGCTCTTGCGCACTCATCCCCCAATCAACTGCACGCCAATATCCTTGAACAAGCTCAGAAAATTCTGGACCATTCGGTGCAGTTACGATTTTTGCAACCATGGGTTTTCTCCTTTTCTTAATCTGCTTTCATCCTAGTCTTGTTTTAAGGCGCTCTCAACGGGTAAACTTTCGCAATTCGAACTGGAGTACGAAATATGTCGTTTGCGGAACGTTTAGCCACGTTAATTGGACAAGAAAGCATCAGCGGATTTGCGCGTCGAGTCGACGTCTCTGAAGCGTTGATCCGAAAATACTTAAAAGGCAGTGAACCAAGCTTAACCAAAGCCAACCAAATCGCGATGCGTGCGAATTGCTCATTAGAATGGTTAGCCACAGGTTGTGGGTATCTGTATCGTCAAGCGGAAGTCGTGGATATGGAAGCGTATAAACTCGCCTTCCAACATGTAATGAATAGCTCGATTTCACAAGATGAAGAAGCCAAACACCGTAAGCTCATTGCAGGTTACCAATACCTAAGAACTCACAAGAAATCAGATGGATTCTTAGATGAGTCCGCTATGGCTACGTTTCTTTCGTTTCACAACGCGACTAAAAACGAATAACGCCCAAATGTATCAGCTCGCCATCGCTCCGAAGTACGACGTTAAGCCTAGGTTTGACTGAATCAAATTCGCCCGCAAGCACCCAGTTAATGGTTCGAGGCTCGTTTTGAGAATACCGATTGATGAACATGATCAGTGCTTTATCAACCATTTCTGGCGTTTTTCTTTCAGCGATGACATGACATCAAATCGTTCATTGGCGATCTTTACATGACTGATCACCAATCCATCTTTTCTTAAATTAAGAATGGCATCACTTAAGTTTTGAGCTTGATACTCCATCAGAAAAGAGAGTTGTACCTCTTGTTCGCGCATGGCCATCTCTCCATACCATGTTTGGTGATAATAACTAAACGCATCTAAACAATAGGTATCACCATCTAGCTCCGCATCGCATTCATACCACGCACCATCCTGCTCGAACGTTTGTTTAACCTGTTCAATCGACGAATCAGATAGAACAGAAAGCCACCAGTTACCTTGGGCAAAAATCTTATGGGGGAAAAACGACAGCAGAAAGCAAAGAATAAAAGAAAGGTGACGAAAACGCATGATGCAGTTGTTCTTATTTAATGGGATAACATCCTCCATTTACCAAAGCATCACTCAGACAAAACAGGAACACTGGTAATACAGAAAGCGTTATTAACTGGTTAGTGGACGCTGTTATCTTTATGGTTGGTCAAGAGAGAATCAAGTTTCCTAATCCAATTTGTGATAACGGACCATTTTTGCCAAGCATTAAAAAGGCGCACATTGCCGTGCGCCTCTGCCTCGTAACTCAATCGTGAGTATGCGAATTGGGGTGTCTATAGATGCATCCCAAACAATCAACGAGGAATTTCTGTAGGGTTTGAATCCATCCAAATTGTGTGTAAAACCTCAAATCCCTCCTTTGAGCGGTCATGTTGCTTTACACTTAAAGCATGGTTCATTTTGCTCAGAAAACAAGTTCAACTAATAAATAAATTGGCAATATATGAGATCAATAGCACAATATTTATCAATAATTCGCAAGCCGAGGCCTGAACCGTTCAATAGTGGAAAGCTAAATTGCATCTTTATTGATTAGGTCTAGACTCTTCCAAGCGTATACTTTCTTTCGTCCCTTTCATTTTTATTTACAGGAGAATCTGTTAATGACCAAACGCGAGAGAATTGTGAAATCTGTGTTAGCGCACGTCCCAAAAGATGCGATTAACCAGTTTGTCTCTCGAGGGTCGACGCCAACGTCCTTTTCCGTCCTGATTATGGCGGCAATTGTTGGTACATTAGCAGGTCTCGTGGGCACCTATTTTGAGATTGCTGTACACTTTGTATCCGAAACTCGTACTGAGTGGCTTAAAAGTGAAATCGGTAGTGTACTTCCTCTCTGGCTTGCCGCCATTCTCATCAGTGCGCTGTTAGCCTTTATTGGCTACTACTTAGTACACCGCTTTGCTCCTGAAGCCTCTGGTTCTGGTATCCCAGAAATTGAAGGGGCAATGGATAACATTCGTCCAGTTCGTTGGTGGCGCGTCATCCCTGTTAAATTCTTCGGCGGCATGGGGGCCCTTGGCTCAGGTATGGTGCTAGGTCGTGAAGGTCCCACCGTGCAGATGGGCGGTGCCGTCGGCCGTATGGTGACAGATATCTTCCGTATCAAAGATGATGACACTCGTCACTCACTTTTGGCATCAGGGGCGGCCGGTGGTTTGGCTGCGGCATTTAATGCTCCGTTAGCAGGAATTATGTTTGTGGTTGAGGAAATGCGCCCTCAATTTCGCTATTCATTGATCTCTATCCGTGCCGTTATCATCTCTGCGATCATGGCAAACATTGTCTTTCGGGCCATCAATGGTCAAGCAGCTGTAATCAGCATGCCGCAATACCAATCGCCTGAACTTCAATCTCTATGGCTGTTTTTATTGTTGGGCGCGCTTTTTGGTGTGTTTGGCGTGGTATTCAATAAGCTTATTACGGTGGCACAAGATAGCTTTGTTGCCCTGCACAAAAATGACCGAAAACGCTACTTGATGACAGGTACCACTCTCGGAGGTGTGTTTGGTTTGCTATTGCTCTACGTTCCACAACTCACTGGCGGGGGTATCACTCTCATCCCTGACATCACAAACGGCAATTACTCTGTTTCTATTTTAGTGCTACTGTTTGTAGGCCGCGTCATTACTACCCTACTCTGTTTTGGTTCTGGTGCGCCTGGTGGTATTTTTGCCCCAATGCTCGCTTTGGGCACACTCTTCGGTTATGCCTTTGGCGTCAGCGCGGATACATTATTGCCATCTCTGTCTATCGAACCGGGTGTTTTTGCTATTGCTGGTATGGGCGCACTTTTCGCGGCTACGGTTCGTGCTCCTATTACGGGTATCTTGCTTGTCATTGAGATGACCAATAATTACTACTTAATCCTACCGCTAATCGTGACCAGCCTAGGTGCAGTAATCGTAGCCCAAATGCTCGGTGGACAGCCAATTTACAGTCAACTGCTGCACCGCACGCTTAAAAACGACAAACTACGCCAACAAGACCTGCCTGAGAATCAGGCTTCTTAACCGATTTATTGCAGTATGGATTCCAAATTGTCCGTCGCTAAGGGGAGCAATTTTGAGTTCGTACTGCTGCCTTGTTGCATCTATCGACAAAAACACTCTACCAAAATCACAAAATTCCCATCCTCCGATATTTAGTTGTAATAATGAAAGGCCTCTAATCGCTAAACTTGTTAGTATTCGCGCCCTAAATTAGAGTATTTCTTCCAATCTGGAGTTGTTTTGAACTGGAGAAGATTCGTTCAGTTTCACAGTATCCCACCCTCGCAAGCTGCACTGGCACTTGGCATTATAGGGCTAGGTCAAGCATGGGCTCTATATGTGCCAGCAATTGGCGAGCCAGTAAGACCATTCCTTGCCGCATTTGGCGCACTGCTACTTGCTCCTGTACTGATCAAATACGCCACCAATCCACGCCTATTCATGGCCGATATTAAGCATCCTCTAAGCGGGAGTTTGATGGCGCCTATGAGCATGGCATTACTCGTACTGTGTGATTACCTTGCGGCAGTAACCCCACTTATTGCTTACCCACTGTGGTTTATGGCAGTACTGCTTCACTTCACCATGATGGTACTGTTTTTTGGCTTCCAGCTAATGAACTTCAAGATGTCAAACATAGTACCGAGTTGGTTCTTATATCCCGTTGGGCTTATCAGTTCCTCTCTCGCAGGCTCACAGTTTGGTCACAATGTATTTTCTGAAACCTTAGCGATGATGTGTATCGGGATTTACTTTTTCATGCTGCCGTTGGTGCTGTATCGATTAGTGTTCTTTGGCTCATTACCACGCCGAGCAAGACCGACGTTAGCCATTATGGCCGCACCAGTGAATCTTTCTCTTGCCGCTTACTTAGTTAACTTTAGCGAACCAGATCCTATTCTAACCGGCGCGCTTGCGGGGATCGCTATTACGATGACCTTGCTCATCTACCTGTGCTATTTCCGCTTAATGCGATTGAAGTTTCAACCATCCATTGCAGCGGTGACGTTTCCATCCGTCATCAGTGCTATTGCTATGCATCGGCTGACTGCATTCTTCGCCGAGTCACACCAAAATTGGCATTGGTTACATGATTTTGGTTTTCTCGAATTGAGCATCGCAACCGTTTTGGTGATTTGGGTATCGATTGGTTACTTCAGAATGTACTGGCCTGAAGTAATAAGAGCCCCTTCAAAACAGAGTTAGTCAAATAAGCAAAACGATTCACACAAAACAAAAGAAAACGGCCTTGAACTGTTCACAATTCAAGGCCGTTGTTTCTATTTTCGCTATATCTAGGTGGTTGCTAGATAAACCAAGCACCTTGAGATAGCGAGAGTGTCAGTTATTCGTTCTAAGTCTCAGCCTCAAAATATTAACCAATAAACTTCGCCATAAAGTTACTGATGTTCGTCATGCTTGATGCTGCCATTACAATCACGATTGCTGCACCTGTTAGCGTGAGATACATTGGGTGTTTGTAATCACCAACAATGTCTTTTCGACGAGTCGCCACCAGCACCATACCTAATACGATTGGCAAGATAATACTGTTAACAAGGCCAGCAAGCATCAGAAGCAGAATCGGCATATTCATGGTTACGGTACCAAGTGATGTAATGATGATAAAACCAACACACCATGCTTTTTCGTTGCGTGCGACAACAGGGAACAGTGTTTTAATCAGTGAAATGGCCATGTACGAGTTACCGACCACAGAAGTAATCGACGCAACGAATAGCACTAAGCCAAAGATAAAGTAACCTGCATCACCTGCACCTTGACGGAATGCATCTGCAGCAGGGTTAGAAGAATCAAGCGTTGCGCCTGTTGCAATAACACCAAATACCGCCAAGAAAAGTAAGATTCGGATCACGACCGCGATTGAGATACCAGCCCACGCAGCAGTTTTGATTGCTGGTACGTTTTCTTTACCTTGCAGACCAATATCAACTAAGCGCTGTGCACCCGTGTAGTACCCCCCTACCGCACCACCAACGATGGTTAATGTTGGTAGCAACAAGCTGTCAATGTTTGTTGGCATCACGGCCGCAGTCATGGTTTCACCCATTGGAGGCAAACTCGTCATTGCAACGTAAGCAATCAAGATGATCATGAACAAACCAAGGTAACGCGCCATTTGGTCCATGCGTTTAGATGCGTTATGCACCACAAACAGCAAACAACCGATAACACCTGTGAACAATGCACCCCAAGTAGTATCCACGCCGGTTAGAACGTTAAGACCTAACGCTGAACCACTGACGTTACCAAAGTTAAACGCCACCGCACCAAGCGCAAGCAACGTACCCACCACATAACCAAGACCGGGTGCGACTTTGTTTGCGATATCTTGAATACGCATTCCTGATACACCAACAATGCGCCATAGGTTCATCACAATACCGAAAGTGATGAACATTGAAGCAAATACTGGGAATGCCATGTCAATTTTGTAGATGTTGGTAAAAACCGCAGTTTGGGTTAAAAAGCCCGGACCAACAGAAGTGGTCGCCATCAAGAATGCAACGCTAAGGATAGCTTTCTTTTGCCAGCTGGTTTCTGCTGCTTGATTAGAAGCGGGAATAGACGTGTTGATGGTAGTTTGTGTGGTCATGCCAAGTCTCAATTTTGTTGTCTTTCTATTAATAGAAAAAAGAAAGACAACTGACCGAGATCAGCTGAACTTGAGGAGTTACATTGTGCAAACAGAAAGGTTTAACACCTCGCAACCGTTTGCTGGGCGCGGATATTAAAGAGATATACTGTAACTGTCAATACGGAGTTCGATAAATTATTTTTGTCGTTTCAATTCCACCTTGTCCATAACTTTCAGGTAGATACAAAAAAGGATGGCATTTGCCATCCTCTTAGAAACTAACTCGATTACTTAGCGTAAACCGTGGAGAAACTCGGCACGTGTTGCTGGGTTGGTTTTAAAAATGCCACCAAGTGCTGTTGTAGTAGTTTCGCTCGTCGCGTCCATCACACCGCGAGATTTAACACAGTAGTGAGTGGCATCTATGGTTACGGCCACATCATCCGACTCAAGCAAGGTTTGTAGAGCAACTAAGATTTGCTGTGTCATGCGCTCTTGCACTTGTGGACGCTGTGCAAAGAAACGCACAATACGATTAATCTTAGAAAGACCAATGATCTTACCGCGTGGAATATAAGCGACAGCCGCTTTACCATCGATGGTCACAAGGTGATGTTCACAAGTACTGGTCACCGTGATGTCTTTCACGCGAACCATTTCGCTGACATTCATCTTGTTCTCGATAACGGTGATTTTAGGGAAGTTCGCGTAATCAAGACCTGAGAAGATTTCATCAACGTACATTTTTGCAATACGATGTGGCGTTTCTTCTAAGCTATCGTCGGTCAGGTCAAGTTGAAGAAGTCCCAAAATCTCACGCATGTGGTATTCGATCTTTTCTTTCTTCTCTTCTCTGCTGACGTTATTTGGGCACATTGGCGTTTCCAAACCACGTTGCTCTAGCGCTTCTTTTACTAACTTTGCTGACTCGCTAAGATCCGACATTCCACTTCCTCTTTTGTTACTTCTACTAAACGCTCTTAAATTCACTTCAAATTTTATTCACGCGATTAGCTTTACGTTGCTCAGTTTCGTGTCTAACAATAAGGTGCATAACAGGAGGCTACTGAGCTGATTTTATTGAGTTCCGCAGGTGATTTACCCCTTTCGGATGGCTGACAAGGATACTCGGATTTTTGAATAATTACACCCATATTTTATTGGTGGGAATTCTTACTCACCCACCTTTTTATGGTAAAGTTGCCACAAAACAAAAGAACACAGGATTTTCTCAATGGGCTGCTGCGACGCACCTGGCTTAATGCCAATTGAAGATGCGATGGACAAAATGCTATCGCGAATCAAACCTATCCAAACTACGCTGTCTCTTCCACTTGCTGACGCACTCGGTTTTGTACTGGCGGAAGACGTTCTGTCTCCAATTCATGTACCGCCATTCGACAATTCGGCAATGGATGGCTACGCCGTTCGCATTCAAGATCTTGAGTCGTCTTCTGTCCTACCTTTAGCGGGTAAATCTTTTGCAGGCCAACCGTTTGATGGTGACTGGCCACAAGGCACATGTGTTCGCATCATGACTGGCGCAAAAATCCCTGAGGGTTGTGATGCCGTCATCATGCAAGAAAACACGGAAGTGACCGATGCAGGCATTCAGTTCAATGAAACTAACGTAAAACCACAGAACAACATTCGCCCAACCGGTGATGACATCAAACAGGGTGACATTGTTCTCGCACAAGGCGCGCGTTTAACCCCTCGTGATATTCCGATGATTGCATCACTGGGAGTGAGTCACGTCGTTGTGGTTCGCAAACCAAAAGTGGCGTTCTTCTCGACTGGCGATGAACTGAAACCGTTAGGTGAAACATTAGAAGATGGCCAAATCTACGACAGTAACCGTTACGGCATTAAGCCACTGATTGAAAACTTCGGTTGTGAAGCCGTCGATCTTGGCATCATCCCTGATTGCCCTGAAACACTAAAAGCAACATTTGAAAAAGCACAAACACTGGCAGATGTTGTCGTGACGTCTGGTGGCGTTAGCGTGGGTGAAGCAGACTATACCAAAGACATTCTTGAAGAACTTGGTGAAATCGGCTTCTGGAAATTGGCGATCAAACCAGGTAAACCTTTTGCTTTCGGTAAACTGAGTACCGCTTGGTTCTGTGGTCTACCAGGTAACCCTGTTTCAGCCGTACTCACCATGTACGTACTGGTTCAGCCGATGCTGGCGAAACTTGCCGGTCATACTGAGTGGAAAGCGCCTGAATCCATTCCCGCTACGACGAAAACTGCGTTTAAAAAAGCACCTGGTCGTACTGACTATCAACGCGGTATCTACACACTTGAAGACGGTAAGTTTGTCGTTGAGACAACGGGCAATCAGAGCTCCGGCGCATTCCGTTCAATGAGCTTGGCAAACTGCTTTGTTGTATTAGAACGTGAACGTGGCCGAGTTGAAGTTGGCGAAACCGTTCAAATTCAGCTGTTCAACTCTACCCTTTATTAGGAATTCATCGTGGATATTCTTTCCGATCAGGAAATGCTGCGTTACAACCGCCAAATTATCCTGCGTCAATTCGATTTTGAGGGACAAGAAGCCCTTAAGCAGGCTTCAGTGCTCATGCTAGGGGCTGGCGGATTAGGTTGCGCCTCTAGCCAATATTTGGCAACCGCGGGTATTGGCACGATTACGCTAATTGATGATGATGTGGTGGAACTGTCTAACTTACAGCGCCAAGTGTTACATCACGATGCAGATATAGGCCGTAAGAAAGTGGACTCTGCGGCTGATGCACTACGCGAACTTAACCCATACATCAAGGTAGAAAGCATCGCAAAACGTCTGGATGACACCGAACTGCAAAGATTGATTGAGCAACACACGATTGTGGTGGACGCCTCTGATAATGTCGACACTCGCAATCAGCTTAATCGTTTATGTTTTGCAACGAAAACGCCGTTAATCTCCGGCGCTGCCATTCGCATGGAAGGCCAAGTGAGTGTATTCACCTATGATGACCCAACTCAACCCTGCTACCAGTGCTTAAGTGCTCTGTTTGGCAGCGGTGCACTAAGTTGTGTGGAAGCTGGAGTCATGGCACCCGTCGTCGGTATTGTCGGAGCGGTACAAGCGATGGAAACCATCAAGGTGATTGCGAATTACGGTCAACCAAAGACAGGTAAGATTCTGATATTGGATGCCCTGAGCATGTCTTGGCGCGAAATGAATCTGATGAAATTGCCAAATTGTCCAGTGTGCAGTCAGTAGTTTTAGCACCGTACATTACATCGTCACGTAACATCGCAGTTACTACGATTAGTTTAAAAATCCCAACCAGCAAGCGACTGATTGGGATTTTTATTATTCACTTTTAATCTGAATTCAGATTCATTAGTAGTAAGAATATTGACCATGACGGCTTGAAAACACCCACTGTCTGCCATTTGACCAATAAACTTCTGGCTCTTGTACACATTGACCGCTGTCATTCACAAAACCTGCGCCATAGAACTCATTGCCGGCTGTTAATGAACACAAGTTTTTGTCACTGTTTTCTGTCGCTTTCACGCGTTGACCAACCGCATCGAAGTTAAGGAGAGATAGCCACTCAAACTGGTTAATTTGAGATAGCACTGGGCGCTCACCTTGGTCATCACGCACCGTAATTTCACTGCCACCCGTACATTGGTACTGACCAGAACTCACTTCTTCGACGTATCCATGCAACACTTTCGTTGTATTTGAAACTTGCATTGGGAAACGACACAGATACGGTCTCTCATCACCTTTCAACAACGTAGCCAGTTTGGAGCGATCGGCTTTTTTCAATGCCGCTGGATCAAAGCTTTCTGTATGGTCGAACCAACCAGTAGGCAGATCAGACTTCGCCGCTTCGTAACCATATTCTTGGCCGATAATCACAGGTCCGCTCAATTGTTCTACGGCCTCTGATGGGGCAACATCCAATGAATCCAATACGGAGACTTCTCCAGATCCATCACGACACTCTATGGCAATATTCGTTGGGTGCTGACTTGCATCCAAGTTTAAGTGAAACTTGTTACTTTGGTCAGAGCCATGACGAGCCCCCGCCAACGAAATTTCTTCCACCACTCCACCAGCGTAAGTGACATTCAACTGGCACTGTTTCTGTGACGCTAACGCATATTGCATGATGCCACCTTGGTGAGTTGCATAAGCCCAATTTGCACCATTGGTATGCTTCACGTTATCAATTTGCTTACAACGACCATCGGCAAGGAAACCTGCACCATCATGAGCCGTGCCACCTTTGTTCAATGAACACAACGTTTGCTCGCCCAGTGCTGCTGTTGGCGTGTATGTCACTGAACCTACAAGGTCACCTTTGCTTGCAAGTAGCAAGTAATCACCAACCGTAGAAACCGGCAATTCACGCTGGCCGTTTACAGACCAGTACATTTCATTAGTCGTGCGGCAGGTATCGTTTTCACTGTCTTCGTAGCCGATAAAGTTCGCTTGTTCACCATTGGCATTGGTGTAGCTAAACTGACACAGTGGTAGCCACTCACCATCGACGATCATGGTTTGCCATTCAGTATTCGAGCGTTCAAATTCCGTCATATTCGCAACGTTTTGCCATCCCTCAAGCTGAAACTCGACATTGGTTGGCTTTGGTAGATCAAAAACGTTACCGTAGTTTGAATATGTCAGTGGGTAAATTTGGCTAGGATTGATATTCAACGGATCGTAAATACCCAATACTGTAATAACAGGTACGCCATGTGCAATAGGTGCCGAGTAGTCGACATCTGATTCAACATAACGCTGTGTTTCTTGATCCCACTCGGTGTAGCCAGTGCTGCTATCAAGATTCACTTGTTTAACCGCATTCAGCCAATTTTGTGTCACCTTTGTTCCCGTTGGGTGCTCTAAAGTATAACGGCTAACTAACCCAAGTTTTGCGCTTTCACCTCCTGCCATTGCGTCGCGAGTAAAGCGATACTCACCAGCGAAAGGCGGAACAATTTGGCCTCCTACTTCATTCGTAGTAGCTTCACCACTCCAATGTAGGTTACCAATAAAACGATGGTAGAATGCATCCCAACCCCAACCTGTTGTTAAGTCATGCGACGATGCATTGGTTGGCCAGTGACCGCGTCCATAGTTATGACCTAACTCATGAGACCATTCGTTACCCACACTACTGCTTAAAGTAACGATGCCGCCGCCGCCACTCAGACCATGATTGACAATACCATTAGTGTAAACACCACGGTTATTATGTGCAGTAATGTGGTTAGTACGACGGTTATAGCCCTGCGAATAGCCTGCTGTATCTGTAATACCAAAGTTGGCGTTGTTAATACCCGTTGAAACTAACGCTTTACCAATCGCTTCACGCATATCGCCGCCATATACACCACCCTCATCATCACTATGTTCGGTATAAACTTTACCGTTCGGCAGTGTTACTTTGGTTAAATGAAAAGGTGTGTAATCGGCAACAATGAGTTTAGATGCAGGGATCTTTTGAAAGTAGTCCGCTGCAAGCGTGTTCATTTCATCAATCATTTGGTACTGATTACGTGGCGTAGTAAGCATACCGATATCAATATTTTGAATCACCAACTCTGGTGCGCCGCCAAAAATAATTTCCGTTTCAGGAAGCTCACCTGTGCGACCAAAGTTATCCGATAAGCGTAATGACAAACCCGGTTTCATCCATTGCCAATTAATTGGTGCACTCCAGGCATGATGAGAGAACACCACTTCACTACGACCACTGTCACGTTGGTCAGTTTTTGGTTGTGCACTTGGTGGGGTCATTGCCACACGGTCAACAACAACGCCGTCTTCCAAAATCTCTAACCAAAGGTGGTTTGTCCAATACGCTTTAGGCGTCACCAGTAATAACGCATTTCGCTTCATGATCAAATTTGGTCGCGCATTTTCATCATTACCACTTGGCGTTACGCTCGTGTGTGTTTGAGCAAAGTTGATGTGAGCAGTTAAGTTGCCTGACAAGTGATTTTCTGCTTTACGCGCATCGTTATAAGCTAGGCGGCTAGACAGCGTCTTAAACGTGAATGATTCCGTGGTACAACCCTGATCATTACACACTTTTAATACTGCTTCGTACTCGGTTTCAGGGGTGAGGTGACCACGATAAAAGCCAGATTCCTCAGCATCATTTAAATAAGCAATTGGGGATGCATTTTCAGGGCGTTCAATCAACGTAACTTCGTAGCGATTGCCCTCTCCGCTATCTTTCCACGTAAACTGAGCCGCCACATCAGAAATGGAAGCCAATTGGAATTGAGTAATTGTAGGTGCACCGTGAGTACGCTCTACTTGGGATGATGCATGGGCAACAAATGGAGAAGCAATAACCGATACGGTCTGACCCGCAAAGACTGCTCCAATCAGCATAGGCAGTAACTTAAATCTCATACAATCTCTTTATTTTTAACTTTTATTTCCATAAACAGGATAAATAATCCTACCCAGTTCACAAAACAGACCAGATACATGGCTTAAAATGAGACATTGTTTCCAGTAAGGCGTGCGGTAAATGCATTTTCAGTTTAACTCATCGTTACTGGAATCGATGGTTATGTGTTGTCCTCTCTTTTAGCCTCTAAATTTTTCAATCATCAAGTCTTTCTCAATTTGACTTTCAAATTCATAAAACTACACAACCTAAAAATTAATTGCATATAAATCAAACAATAAGCAACTGGCACGCTCCTTTCATTGCATATTGTTCAAACCAATAAGAGGGCGAACAATGAAAAGGACATCACTCATCTTTGGGCTTCTGGTCGCGAGCACGAATCCTACTGCCGCTCCGTTCGATACATGCCCAAGTAAAGCCTACCTATTTCAATCAACCCCGGTACAAATTTATGGCGTCAACTTGGTAACAGGGTCAACAACCTTACTAGAAGACGACACAGGTTTGGCTTCGGGCATCAATGGTGTAGGCTTTGATTTTGAAGACCGCTATATTTATGGCTATGACACGTCAAATAAAAAAATCGTTCGATTAGGTCAAGATTTTCAAGCGGAAACATTGAATGTGTCTGGCTTGCCGAGCGATCACACATTCTATGTTGGTGACGTATATAATCACGTGTATTACCTCTATCGAAAAGGCAAAGGACTGTTTTCTATTGATCTTTATCCTCTAGACGCCAATCCAAGTGCCGCACTGTCGGTGACAAAAATCAGTAACAGTGCGAGTGTCAACCTAACCGACTTTGCTTTTCATCCCGGAGACGGGTCACTCTATGGTATCGATAACAATTCCGGTATTTTGTATAAATTCGACCCAGCAAACGGAAACGCTACCGCGATTGGAGACACAGGTGAAACAGGTACTTTTGGTGCAGGGTACTTTGATGTAAAAGGAAACTACTACGTCTCCCGTAACCAGGACGGTAAAATCTATCGAATAAACTTGTCGGAAAACAATGCGGTAAACATCGCAGCGGGTATTGTTCCTGCGGTGGAGTTTGTTTCTAATGGTCCAAGTTCGAGCCAAAATGATGGTGCGCGTTGTGCCAATGCACCTGTCATAGACGAAGATGATCCTATTGACTTTGGTGATGCACCTGACAGCTACAGTACAACACTGAGTTCAAATGGCCCGCGTCATGAGGTTGATGGTATCACTTGGCTAGGCACGGTTGCTCCCGATGGTGATTCTGATGGGCAAACAAATGACAATGCTATCGGGACCGCTGATGAAGATGGTGTCGGTTTTGTCTCTGCACTGGACCCTGGCTTAAGCTCGATAATTAACGTCACGGCTTCAACCTCTGGCTATTTGTCAGCATGGTTCGACTGGAATAGAGATGGTGACTTTGATGATGAGGGCGAGCAGGTATTTACCGATGAGCCTTTGAATTCTGGAAGCAACCCACTTCCGTTTGTTGTTTCTAGCGCTGCGACACAAGGGCCGAGCTGGAGTCGTTTTCGTTTTAGCCAACAAACTGGTTTGAACTATGACGGTGGGTCCACATCTGGTGAGGTAGAGGATCACCCAATAACTATCACAGGTAACGGTTATTCGGTCCAGTACTTCCCTAGCGCTGAAGATTACGCCACTGTGGCTTATGAAGACAATTGGCCTTATACCGCAGACTACGACATGAATGACGTCGTGGTAAAATTCCAGATCACAGAAACTCAACTCTCAGGCCACGTCGAGAATATTAGAATCACGGGAGATCTCGCAGCTTATGGCGCGAGTTACAAAAACGGTTTTGCCATTCGCCTACCCGGTGTGGCTAGAAACGCGATTGAAAATGGTCTAACTACCTTGTCTTTTAATGGTATCGAACAAGACTCCAACGGATTAGAAAGCATATCAGACGAAGCCATTTTCATTATCAGTGACAATTTAAGTGATCATGCATCGAGTAGCTGCAGTTACTTTAGAACTGAGTCAGGCTGTGATGATAATGTCGCGTTGTCTTTTACATTGAATATCTACTTCACCGAAGACTCTGATCGCTCCGCAATTCAGGCGATGCCCTACGACCCTTTCATCTTCGCAACACCCGGAACCTACCATGGCGATGGTATTACTTTTCAGCCGGGCCGAAAATGGGAAGTTCATCTCGCAGATCAAGCTCCAACCGAGCAATTTGACGACCAGAATTTATACGGCGTTGGCGTCGATGCGAGTAATCCTGCTCAAGGCGTTTATTTTAAAACAGCAACAAACCTCCCTTGGGCGCTTCTCATCGTCGAAGCGTGGGATTGGCCTCTAGAGCGAGTCGACCTCATTGATGCCTACCCCGATTTTCGAATTTGGGCTGAATCAGCAGGTCAGCAAGGTACTGGTTGGCACACAAATCCGACCCCGAATAAATGCTACATTCCTTAAGGAGCGATCATTATGAAAAGACTATTCACAATCATCATGGGATTAGCGCTAACCGCTTGTGGAGGTGGTGATAGCGGTGGAGGTAATAGCTCTGCGCCGACACCAACCGTGCAAAATCCGGAACCAGAAAGGATGCAAGACTTAGTCGTTCCTGATGGTTTTAGCTACGACCCCGTCGTACAAGGGACCTTAAACGTGAATATCAGTAGTTTCTCTTCACAGCGAGCCCATTTGAGTGTGTATAAAGAATATGGTCAAAATGGCTCTGGTGGTTTTAACGCAAATTACGCCAGTAGAGTCGCGTCTGCCGCTCTTACAGATGGCAAAACCCACGTCAACTACACTCTTTCAGATAGTCAAAAAAATCTACTTGTTGAAGTGTGGTTTTATGACGGAAGCGAACCATTGCAAACCATCATATCTCCTGAAGATAAAGAGTGGATATTGTAGAGAGAAGCCGCTTCATCAAAGAAGTGAACAAAAATCGCATCGTTTTTTTTGAACATGCGATTTTTTTACGTTACAACAAACATATTTGTGACTCATAGGAACGTTGAGATGGATAAACCAAAAGTCTTTCTTTGTGTCTTTATAGCCGCCATATTGGTACTGTTTCTCTGCCTGTTACTCATACCAAAGAGTCATAATGTTCGTCAGATATCGGCACTCGTCATCAATAATACTTTAACCCAGTCTCTTGATGGTCAAAGACGCTACTTAACAGTCGATACTCAAGAAGCAGGTATCATCCGTGTATTGGTGCCTACTGCCACAAACTGCCCTGAAGGTTCTAACGCGATACTTACCCAACCGACCAAAACATTAGTCGCCCCTTTACATTCGTGAGTTGCAATGAGCCCAAGTAGCATTTTTATAGTAAGTAGCCATTTTATAGATAGCTATATGTTTCCTGACAACCTGGTGTTTCCAAAACTCTATATGTTTACAAACGCTATCTTTCTAAATAGCGATATTCCTAAATAACCATATACTCTCAAATCACCATATACTCTCAAATAACTGTCTGTATCTAAGTGGCTTTTAGTGTATATCTAAGTGACTTACGCTCTTATAAGGAAACGTTAGCATGTCCGCATTAATCAATGTAAATGAACTCAAAGAACTTATGGGGCAACCCAACCTTAAGGTTCTCGATGCGAGTATTACTTTTCAGATCCCATCTGAAAGTGAAAAAATAAAAGATAAATGGATCCCGGGCGCATTGCGATTTGATTACGACAACGATTTTTGTCTTCACGACTCACCTCTTCCCCACATGATGCCAAAAGAGGCCAGTTTCAATGAGAGCGCTAAACAGCTCGGCCTCAATAACGACGATCTCATTGTAGTCTATGACAACTCAGGAACATTGGCCGCACCGCGTGCTTGGTGGATGTTTAAAGCAATGGGCCATGAGAATGTAAGAATACTTAACGGTGGATTACCTGCATGGATAGACGCGGGTTTTGACGTGTGTGAACAACTCAGCACTCCGCATACTTTAGGTAACTTCTCTGGTGTATTGTCTAAATCAGCATTTCTGGACGCGGCATCTGTACTGGACCACGCAAACAGCCGAAGTGCGAACATTATTGATGCTCGTTCCAAAGCTCGTTTTCTTGGCCAAGTACCGGAACCAAGACAGGGGCTACGAAGTGGACATATTCCATCGTCACTTTGTTTGCCTTTTCAAGACCTGATTGAAAACAACCAAATCAAATCACCAGAAGCGTTAACGTCTATTGTCGCGTCACTCTCTCTTGATAGTGACAAGTCCACCATTTTCAGTTGTGGCTCCGGTGTCACTGCGTGCATTGTATTACTGGCAGCTTATGAAAGTGGTTATCAAAACCTAAGCGTGTATGACGGCTCTTGGACCGAATGGGGGGCTGATACGTCTTTGCCGATTGAGTGTTAATAATAAAAACGAAGCCGTCGTACTGACGACGGCTTTACTTAATACCCAGCTACCTCAAGATGCTTGGGTCTCGAGATGTATTCTACTTCTGCATCTCTTTATACATCACTTCTACTAACTCCCCTTTCGGATCGCCAGACAGTTCCCAAGTAAAAATGCCACCCAAGTTTGCTTGTTTTGCCCAATCCGCTTTCGCTTTGATAGAACGTTGATCTTCAAACGAGATAAACACTTTCTTTTCTGAGTTCCACAAATACGGAGCTTGTGATTGCTCATCATAATTGTATTCGTAGCCTTGCTTCGCGCTGTAGTTCTTCATCAGATCCCAGAACATGAAGTAGCCATTTTCTCCCGTACCAAATTGTGCGCCTTGCTCGGACATCAAGTCTTGCGTTGGTAAACCACCAGCAAAATCTTTAGTACCTTGCCATCCACGACCATAAAACGCCGCACCGATCACTAGCTTCTCACTTGGAATACCAAGTTCAATCATCTGATTAATGAAAACGTCCGCGCCCATTCCCCACCAACTGCGTTCTGTCGCGTGCAAATTCGTCGTGTGTCCTGTTTGTTGTCCCCACCCTCCCAAGAAGTCATACGTCATGGCAAACATATTCGTTAAGTAAGGTTGCGCGGCTTTCCAATCAATACCCGCCGCTTTTGGACCAACACCCACGGCTGTTGAGAGCTCATACTCACGTTTGGTCTTTTTCGCTAACGCATCTAAATCACCACGCATGGTTTTTACTAGATAAGTGAACGCATCACGCTCTAAGGCTTTTTGCTCGTCAGTTAGTTTTGTATCAGGATTCCAAGGCGAAGTGGTTAAACCGCCACCACCTGGATACTCCCAATCTAAATCAATACCATCAAAGAAGTCGTACTTTGCAATCAACTCTACTGCTGTCTTTGAAAACTGATCCATCGCTTGCTGATTCTTAGCCATTGCGTGGAAAGGTTCAGACATGGTCCAACCACCAAAAGAAGGGAGAATTTTTAGGTCAGGGTGTTGCTTCTTAAGTTCGGCTAATTGAGCGAAGTGCCCTTTATATGGGACATCAACAGAAACTGAGCCAAAGTCTTTTTCTAGTGCTGCTTCCGTATCAACCAAGATCGCTGAATACGGTTCTTTGTCTTTACATTGCTCCGCAACTAATTTTTGTATGGTTTCAGATGCGCCAGTATGAGGCCCACACATACTTAAAAATGCGTAAATAATATGCGTTAGATTATCCGCAGGAATATCTTTCACAGTGTATGGATTATCAGCATTTGCGTATTGCCAATCAGCAAAATAGCCTGCTACGACTTTTTGCTCGGCTTGAGCAAAACCGGTTAGCCCCGTAAATAGTGCAGTTGCAAGAAGTGCCTTTTTCATGATTCCCTCCAGAGTAGGTTATGAATTAAACCTACTCCTCGGGAATATTTTTAACTTGAAAACGAAATCAAGCTGCGAGTCATTTATAAAATATCATCGTCATGTTACATTGATTGCATATTATTTGTGCTAAACCTCTGATGTGCTGTTACCA
Organism: Vibrio alfacsensis; assembly: GCF_003544875.1. Taxonomy (NCBI): domain Bacteria; kingdom Pseudomonadati; phylum Pseudomonadota; class Gammaproteobacteria; order Vibrionales; family Vibrionaceae; genus Vibrio; species Vibrio alfacsensis. Next base: position 535,752 of record NZ_CP032094.1, on the reverse strand, counting down.
TGCATCTGTTCATCCAGGTTGAGGACCGTCAAAGCATTGCTGACACTGGTTGCGATTACATCGATAGCCCCCGTTCGTAATGCCCCTAGCAATGCCAATGGCTTACTATTTTCTGCTGCAATGGCGATAACCTCGGCAATTGGACGAAATTCCTCAATACCTAAACCAATCACTCGATCGCTCATTACTGTGTTTGCCACGTTGCCGTGGATATCAAAGAAATCATAACCAGCAAAGTCTCCAACGACGCCCTGCATCAATCGAGACTGCACGACTTCATCTGCCGTAAACCACCCCAAATCCACCATATAGCTATTTTCACTCATATCACCAATACCAACGAGCGCAACGTCCGCTTTACGTGCCAAATCGAGCGTTTGTTTAACCGTGGCGTTTTGCATAAAAGCGACTTTTTGTTCACGGTTTTCTGCATAGGCTGGAGCATACAAGGTTTCAGACGTGCCGCCATATTTCTTAGCGAACTGTCGACAAATATGGTCAGCATTGAACATACCACCACGAGGGTGAATCCCCCCGATACCGCATACAAACTTACAATCACGAGGTGTAATAACGCCAATATGATGGGCAACAGAGGAAACATTACGCCCTTGCCCAACGGTTACGACCATGCCATTTTTTAGTGTACTGGTAAGATAATTAGAGACCAATCCCGAGACTTGCAGACGTTGAGCTTCTTCATTTGGTTGATCGAGAGCCACCAACGCACGTTTGACTCCAAACCGCTCAATAAGTCGCTGTTCGATTTTTGCGCTAAAAACAGGGTGGTATTTTACTGTAATTTCAACAATGCCCTCATCCCGCGCTTGCTTAAGCATTCGGCCAACTTTGGCCCGTGAAATTGAGAATTTTTTTGATATTTCTTCCTGTGTTGCACCGTCTTGATAGTAAGCGACCGAAATCTCGGTCAATAAATCGGTGCTTTCAATGGAAATATCTTGATTAGAACTGCTCATGTGTTTTCTCGCCCTTTCAGAGGATTGGCATTATAAGCTTCGATGCACATCCGCTCATTGACTTAGCATATGTTACACATCAATTTAACCATTACATTTGTTCGATGCAATGACATTTTCTCAGTCGGTATTTTACTTAGTTAGCGCCATGGTTAAGCCTTGAGCAATAAGGGCAAACGTTTATTTCGGTCAGTCATTAAACGGACAATAAAAAAACGTTGATGAAGTTCACTATAAGTAACTTTCAGCGATTGACTTTCAAGGTGGATAGGATAAATATGAATTCATCATTTACTCAGCTACCGATCAAATGTTCATAACAAATGTTCGGAGCCAGAATTTTCCGTAGTTGGCTGAGCAGATGTCTTGTTTATTGGAACGAGACGAATGGCCGACGCGCTTGCAAATGCACAAGTCGTGGTATTGAAAATCACACTTAAGCCCATTTATATAGGATGATCGATTATGAGCAACAAGTTAGAGCAACTTCGTAAACTAACAACGGTAGTAGCAGACACTGGTGAAATTGACGCAATCAAAAAGTACCAACCTGAAGATGCGACAACGAACCCATCTCTTATCCTAAAAGCGGCTCAAATTGAAGAGTATGCACCTCTGATCGACGCTTCTATCGAATACGCAAAAGCGCAAAGCAACGACAAAGCACAACAAGTACAAGACACTTGCGACATGCTTGCGGTTAACATCGGTAAAGAAATCCTAAAACTATCCCAGGTCGTATCTCTACAGAAGTAGATGCTCGTCTTTCTTACGACACAGAAGGCAGCGTTGCTAAAGCTCGCCAGCTAGTAAAAATGTACAACGACGCAGGCATCACTAACGACCGCATCCTAATCAAACTGGCTTCTACTTGGGAAGGTATCCGCGCTGCAGAGATCCTAGAGAAAGAAGGCATCAACTGTAACCTAACGCTTCTATTCTCTTTCGCGCAAGCTCGTGCATGTGCTGAAGCTGGCGTATTCCTAATTTCTCCATTCGTTGGTCGCATCATGGACTGGTACAAAGCGAAAGAAGGTCGTGACTTCGAAGCTCAAGAAGATCCAGGCGTTATCTCTGTAACTGACATATACAACTACTACAAAGAGCATGGCTACAACACAGTGGTTATGGGCGCGAGCTTCCGTAACATCGGCGAGATCCTAGAACTTGCTGGCTGTGACCGTCTAACTATCGCTCCAGCTCTTCTTGCTGAGCTAGAAGCGGCAGAAGGCGAAGTTGTAGAGAAGTTGGTTGATTCTAAAGGCTCTAAAGAGCGCCCTGCTCCAATGACTCACGCAGAGTTCCTATGGGAGCACAACCTAGACGCAATGGCTGTTGAGAAAGTAGCTGAAGGTATCCGTAACTTCGCTATTGACCAAGGCAAACTAGAAGCAATGATCGAAGCTAAGCTTTAATTGCTCAGAATTAAAAAAGGGGAACGTTTGCGTTCCCCTTTCAATTTCCAATTCCAATATTTAAAGACTGGTAGTTATTATGGACCGCAAAAATCTAGCTAATGCTATTCGTGCACTAAGCATGGACGGCGTACAACAAGCAAACTCTGGCCACCCAGGCGCACCTATGGGTATGGCTGACATCGCTGAAGTACTTTGGCGCTCTCACCTAAACCACAACCCAGCAAACCCTGAGTGGGCTGACCGCGACCGTTTCGTACTGTCTAACGGCCACGGCTCTATGCTGATCTACTCTTTACTGCACCTGAGCGGTTACGAGCTGTCTATCGACGATCTTAAGAACTTCCGTCAGCTTCACTCTAAGACTCCAGGTCACCCAGAGTACGGTTACGCACCTGGTATCGAGACAACAACGGGTCCTCTAGGCCAAGGCATCACTAACGCAGTTGGTATGGCGATGGCTGAGAAAGCACTAGCGGCTCAGTTCAACAAAGAAGGTCACGACATCGTTGACCACTTCACTTACGTGTTCATGGGTGACGGCTGTCTAATGGAAGGTATCTCGCACGAGGCTTGTTCTCTTGCTGGTACACTAGGCCTTGGCAAACTGATCGCATTCTGGGATGACAATGGCATCTCTATCGACGGTCACGTTGAAGGCTGGTTCTCTGACGATACTCCTAAGCGTTTTGAAGCTTACGGCTGGCACGTGATCCCAGCAGTAGACGGTCACGACTCTGAAGCGATCAACGCAGCAATCGAAGCGGCAAAAGCAGATCCACGCCCTACACTTATCTGTACTAAAACTATCATCGGTTTTGGTTCACCAAACAAATCTGGTTCACACGACTGTCACGGTGCGCCACTAGGTGCTGAAGAAATTGCAGCGACACGTAAAGAACTAGGTTGGGAGCACGGTCCTTTTGAAATTCCGCAGGAAGTCTACGCAGAGTGGTCAGCGATCGAGACAGGCGCAGCTAAGGAAGCAGCGTGGGACGAGAAATTTGCAGCTTATGAAGCAGCGTACCCTGAGCTGGCAGCTGAATTCAAACGCCGCGTAAACGGTGACCTACCAGCGGAATGGGAAGCAAAAGCAAACCAAATCATTGCTGATCTTCAAGCTAACCCAGCGAACATCGCATCACGTAAAGCATCTCAAAACGCACTAGAAGCGTTTGGTCAAATGCTTCCAGAATTCATGGGCGGCTCTGCTGACCTAGCGCCTTCTAACCTAACTATGTGGTCTGGTTCTAAGTCTCTAGAAGCAAGCGACTTCTCTGGTAACTACATCCATTACGGTGTACGTGAATTCGGTATGACAGCGATCATGAACGGTATCGCACTACACGGTGGTTTCGTTCCTTACGGCGCAACATTCCTAATGTTCATGGAATACGCACGTAACGCTATGCGTATGGCTGCTCTGATGAAAGTTCAGAACATCCAAGTTTACACGCACGACTCTATCGGTCTTGGCGAAGATGGCCCAACTCACCAACCGGTTGAGCAAATCGCGTCTCTACGTCTGACTCCAAACATGAGCACATGGCGTCCATGTGACCAAGTTGAGTCTGCAGTTTCATGGAAGCTTGCGATTGAACGTAAAGATGGCCCATCTGCACTTATCTTCTCTCGTCAAAACCTAGCACAACAAGAGCGTACTGCAGCGCAAGTAGCAGACATCGCAAAAGGTGGCTACATCTTAAAAGACAGCGACGGCAAGCCTGAGCTAATTCTAATCGCAACGGGTTCTGAAGTTGAGCTAGCAGTGAAAGCGGCTGAGCAACTAACGGCTGAAGGTAAGAAAGTACGCGTTGTTTCAATGCCATCAACAGATGCATTTGACAAGCAAGACGCCGCTTACCGTGAATCAGTACTGCCATCAGACGTAACAGCACGTATCGCGGTAGAAGCTGGCATTGCAGACTTCTGGTACAAGTACGTTGGTTTCGACGGTCGTATCATCGGTATGACGACATTCGGTGAATCTGCACCAGCTGAGCAACTGTTCGAAATGTTTGGTTTCACTGTAGAAAACGTAGTGAACACAGCCAAAGAGCTGCTCGCTTAATCGCTTAGTATTATCAGTTTTCTATTGCGAATTAGAAAACTGAAAAGCCCCGCTCTCATCGGCGGGGCTTTGTTTTATCTGTCGTTTTAACAGGGATTCCCAATACTAATCTGAATCACTTCTCTTCAAACTGATTCGCTAGTCGATGAAAGTTTCGCACTTGCTGCTTAAGTAATTCACTGCTTTGCTCGACAGAATGCGTTGCCGCAAGGTTCTCTTCGGCAGTAGAAGCAATTGAATGGATATATTGACTCACATCACCGGAGAGTTGGCGCTGCTTGCGGGCTGAATCAGCGACATTCACCATAAGATCACTCATAGCTTGCATCATATTCTCAACCTCAAACAAACGCTGCGCACTTTGTTCTGCAACTTGTGAACACGTGTCCGTTTGTTCTTTATTTGCGATGATGTCTTTCTGCCACATTTGTATGGCTGTTAGCATCGCATCAATAGAAGTCTGGATCTGTTCGGTAACGCTAGAAGTTCGGCCAGACAATGCCCGGACTTCATCAGCAACTACAGCAAACCCACGGCCTTGTTCACCCGCTCTCGCCGCTTCTATCGCTGCATTCAATGCTAATAAATTAGTTTGTGCCGCGATACCATCAATTTCTTCCATTAGCTGACCAACTTGCTGGGCTTGGTCACTCAATTGATAAGTGGTCACTTGCGCTTTTTCAGCTTGCTCACTCAATTGTGCGAGATTACTGTGCGTCTGATCCATCGTCTTTTTCGCTACCAGACAGGATTTCATTGTTTCGTCAATCAATTGATGAGCATCATCTGTACTTGCCGACACTTCATTCGCTGAAGATTCCATCGACTCTGCAGCGTCTCTAACCCGATGTATATCCTTATTCTGTTGAGTCAACGCTGAGGATACTTCAGCCGTAGTACTGCTCAGCTCATCGGCACAAACTTGCAATGGTATGACAGAATCCGTCATTCGACCTAAAACCGTTCGAATTCGAGCGGACAGCATTTTTATATGAAAGTCTGCAATTGAAAAGCGCTTGCTTCCTGAGTAAATGACACGACTTACGCTATCATAATTTTGTTGTAGTTTTTGGAATTCTCGGGGGGTTGTTACCAGCTCTTGACGAAACAACAATCCTAATATACTGGCTGGCAGCACGCTTGCCACCCACGCCAGTGGCCCGCCTAGTGATAATGCTATGGAAATAACCGGAGACAGGACGGCGACCACAAGAGCAATATATCGCAGAGTATTGTTTGAGTTAAAAGACCATTTCTTCCCTGAATGCTCTTGTTTTTTCAAACTCTGATATGTAACCGTAGCAATATCCACCCATTCACGCTTTGGCTTCACTCTCACTGATTGATAGCCGATTATCTTACTATCATCATATATCGGAGTAACATAAGCATCGACCCAGTAATACCCACCGGATTTAGTTCTGTTTTTAACCAACCCGCGCCACGCTTTACCTTGCTTTAACTTTGACCACATATCAGCAAATGCCTCTTTTGGCATGTCACTATGACGCACGATATTATGGTTCTGTCCCATCAATTCTTGTGAGGAGTATTCTGCAATACGACAAAATGTTTCATTACAATAAGTAATGACCCCATTGAGATTTGTCGTTGTCACAAGCTGATCTTTTTCACCGACCAGCACTTCTTGAGCTAGATTTGAAATTTTCGCTGACATTGAAATGACTTCTATTTGTTATTAGTTATCATGATATTATATGCACAATTAGCTATACAATTACAAATCAACAAACAAACGTGACAATTAATGTAACAATTTAAGTACTATTCATTTAATATTACTCAGCACTAGTGCTAGATCTTTCCAACTTACCGTAAACAATAAGCTCTACACGAAACTAAACCCTAAGTAAAAAACAGCTAAGCGTACTTAAAAAGTCAGCAATCTATCTTCTTTCTCTCTATAAGACTCAACGTGCACCGTAAGGTACAGACAATAAAAAGCCAACAAAGTGTTGGCTTAGTGAAAAACTGTCAGCGCAATTAAGAACGAGACGCTTGAGTATCTATGTTTCTTAAGTATCTAAGCTTAATAGCCAACTTGCTTTAATAGCTATCTTGCGCGACGAGCTTTAATTGCTTCGGATAGTTGACGAAGAACCGTTTCAGTGTCATCCCAACCGATACATGCATCGGTGATTGATTGACCGTAGTTTAGAACCTTACCGTCCACTAGGTCTTGGCGGCCCTCCACAAGGTGAGATTCAATCATTACACCAAAAATCGCACTTTCGCCTGCAGCAATCTGTTCAGACACATCATCAGAAACTAGCATTTGACGCTTAAACTGCTTTGAACTGTTCGCATGACTAAAATCAATCATCACTTTCTTTGGTAGACCTGCCGCATCCAACTCATCTTTGATTTGAGCAACGTGAGCAGCACTGTAGTTTGGCTCCTTACCTCCACGGAGAATGATATGACAATCTGGGTTGCCCGCTGTTTCTACAATTGCTGAATGGCCATATTTCGTCACTGACAAGAAGTGGTGAGAAGCACTTGCCGAACGAATTGCATCACTCGCTATTTTAATGTTGCCATCGGTTCCGTTTTTAAATCCTACCGGACAAGAGAGACCTGAAGCGAGTTCACGGTGAACTTGAGACTCGGTCGTACGTGCACCAATCGCGCCCCAGCTAATTAAATCTGCGACGTATTGGGGCGTGATCATATCTAAGAACTCACTTGCCGTTGGTAACCCCAAATCCGTCAGATCAAGCAATAGCTTTCTGCCCATTCTAAGACCATCATTTAACTTAAACGTGTCATTTAGATAAGGGTCATTAATTAGACCTTTCCACCCGACCGTTGTACGTGGCTTTTCAAAATAGACGCGCATCACGACTTCTAGTTGATCCGACAACTCGTCACGCAGCACTTTCAGCTTCTTACCGTACTCAACCGCAGCTTCCGGATCATGAATCGAACACGGCCCGACGATCACAAGTAAACGATCATCTTTGTCTTCTAAAATATTGTGTATCGAATTTCTACATTCAAAAGTGGTCGAAGAAGCAATCTCTGTTGCAGGAAACTTTTCTAACACGGCAACGGGTGGTAATAACTCTTTACTTTATTAATTCTTACATCATCAGTTTGAAACATTACTTCTACTTCCTGGTTACTATCCTTGGTCCAGTATTTTTACCCAACCTAGCTAAGTGCAATAAATATCACATCAACGTGCTATGAAAGGTCTCTGGACTTGTATATTTGAGTCGATTTAAACAACTTATCGAGTTACACCAAGAGTTGCAATCACTTTTCATAAAAAATGCAAACCTAAGCACAATGTTTAAAATAAAACACACCGTAAAGCAAAATGTACAATAAAAAGTTCAAAATAATCATGTATTTTCTTATAATTCTTAAAATGTTGTCTACAATGTAAGAAATATCAGAAGTTTGTAAGGAGAGCGTGACGAAAAGTGTAGCAAAATCTACGATATTGTTGCTTGATGTTAAATTAAATGACTATTAAACTAATTTCTTATAACTGCTTAGTTTTACTTCATTTGTAAAATAAAAGTAGAAGTTAATATGCAATCAGTACAAGGAAACATTATGAAAAAAGTGGCAATTGCAATAGCAGCGGTGGTAGCTGGTGGTAGCGCATTTATGAACACTGCTTCGGCAGAATGGTACATCGGGGGCAAAGTTGGTATGACTACGCTAGATGACGCTTGTTATCTAAATAGCCCTTGTGATGATGATGCGTTTGGTGCTGGCCTACACGTCGGTTACGACTTCACCGATATTATTGGATTAGAATATGGTGTTGATTGGCTAGGTAGTTACGAAGGTAACTTTAAATCAGGTAACGCGGCTAAGACTATTGACGGCGACCTGACCGCTATTACTCTTGCACCTAAATTCAACTGGCACCTAAATGATACGTGGAATCTATTCGCGAAAATCGGTGGTGCATACATGATTTCTGGTGACGAGAAAGACATTGTACCTACTGGTTCTATCGGTGCGGAATACGAGATCGATCGTAACTGGAGCGTACGTGCAGAATACCAACGCTACCAAGATATGTCTGATGATATCTGGAAAGATATGGATGCTAACTTCTTCGGTATTGGCTTTAACTACAAGTTCGCGGCAGCACCTGTTGTAGCAGCAGTTGTAACAGAAGAGGTGGTTGAAGAACCAGTTATGATGACCAAAACTCATAAAGAAGAGTACGGTACAGGTACTTTCGAGTTCGACAGTGCTAAGTTGACTGAATCTGTTTCTGGTCGTCTAGATAACTTCGTTAACTTCTTGAATGAATATCCACAAGCTCAAGTTGAAGTGACGGGTTACACAGATAGCTCTGGTCCTGCAGCATACAACCAAAAACTGTCTGAGCGTCGTGCTCAATCTGTTGCTGATTACCTAATCGCAGCTGGTATCGATGCGAATCGCTTTACAGTTAAAGGCATGGGTGAAGAAAATCCAGTTGCTGACAACAGCACACACGAAGGTCGTGAGAAGAACCGCCGTGTAGAAGTTGTTGTTCCTGAGTTCCAATACGAAGAACTAGTGCAGCCATAAGATATTGTTATCTTATAACCTCATAATAAAGGGATGCGATGGCATCCCTTTTTATTGTCCTTTCGACTTCTACTTGATAACAATCGTGGCAAAGAACTGCCCATACTCGCTTATTATCATTCTCGACGACCTCGTTTTCAAATTTTGATTGGGTTTCTAAATTCTGATTGATAAGCACGGCTAAAGTTATCTTTTTTGCTTATCTGCAAGATCTTGGATAGCTATAGTTAAGCGGTGACTCTTAACCACCGTCACTCTTGCAATAATCCAACTCTTTCCGTGAACGACAAATCATTAGGCAAATTGTTCCTGAAGCACACTTAGGCTTATTCTCTTCTCTGCTATATGTTCCATACCTGTATTCCATAGCTAAATAAAATACCGTCCACTGATCTGATATAGTTTTAACTATAAAAGATCAGCGGACGGCATTTTGAGTAAGCAAGAATAATCAGTTCGCTATTTGAATAGCTCTTAATTCGTTAGAAACACACCTACGTGGTGATCGACCAATAGCGCGACGAACAACACAAGTAATTGATAAATTGAGAACTTGAACGTTTCCATTGCGCTGTTCGGTTGGGGAGAAAATTTAAGTTTCCAAGCGTGATACATGAAACCTGTATTCAACAACAGAGAAGAAAACAAGTAAATGGAACCCACCATACCCACTAATACGGGTAACATGCAGACGATCGTCAACAAAATCGTATAAAGAAGAATCGAAGTCTTTGTGTACTCAATACCATGAGTGACTGGCAGCATGGGTATATCCACTTTTCTATAGTCATCCACTCGGTGAATGGCTAATGCCCAAAAATGGGGCGGAGTCCAGATAAAGATTATCATCACCAGAAGCCATGCGTTGGCATGCAATTCCCCCGTCACAGCAGTCCAGCCCAACAGAGGGGGCATCGCACCTGCAATGCCTGCGATAACAATATTTTGTGGTGTCGCGCGCTTAAGATACATGGTGTAAACCACTGCATAACCAAGGAGACTAAAAAATGTTAACCAAGCCGTTATTGCATTGACCCACCAATAAAGAAGAACAAAGCCTATTGCTCCTAAAGCGGTAGCGAACCAAGCAACAGACATTGGGTTTGTGTCACCTGACGGTAATGGCCGTTTATGAGTACGAGCCATTCGTGCGTCAATTCTTCTATCAATCAGGTGGTTAAACGCGGCAGCAGATCCAGCCATCAAACCAATCCCAACTAGACCGATTAAGGCTTTTCCCCAAGGGAATGCGTCGACAGGTGCTAAGCTCATCCCCACGATCGCGGTAATCAGCATTAGCGCCACTACTTTAGGCTTAGTCAGTTTTAAATAAATGGCGCCAATTTTCTTTCGGTTTACTAACGGTAGTGCAATTTCTTTATTCATAGCGAACTCCTTTCGCTTGATGACACCAACGAGGTTTACCCTGCCACAGATAGAACTGGCTAACACAAATAAGTGAAAGCATGACGGCTGCGCCTAGGTTGTGCGCTACTGCAACATAAATAGGTAGTTGAAACACAACATTGCTTACACCCAATAAGATTTGGCAAACCAAAGCTAAGCCAATCCATACACCTAGTCGTTGAGAGTGATGTGAATCTTGTTTTAATAGTAGGACACTGTATATCAGCACAACACATGCGGTAATGATGGCACCAATACGGTGAGTGACATGAATTGTCATTCGAGCAGGGTAATCCAACACGCCAAATTCATAATTATCAAAACCAGATTGCCAAAATGAAAAGGCCGCTTTCCAAGACAAGTAGCTTGTCCAGTCCCCCTCACAGATGGGTAAAGCAGTGCACATCAACGCCGCATAATTTGAAGATGTCCAACCGCCAAGTAAGACTTGTGCTAGCACCACACAGAATGTGACTAAAGAAAACAGTCGAACCGACTTAGTAGAGGGTGAAAAATAAAGGCTATTTTTCGACTTCAATTGACAGTAAAAGATTGCCTGCAGAACCAACAGAGTAAAACCGCCGAGTAAATGCAACATAACGATGACCGGCATTAGCTTTAATGTCACTGTCCACATCCCAAGAGCCGCTTGCCCAATAACGAGTAAGCAAAGCAGAATAGGTATCGTCGCGTCTGCTCGCTCAGATTTGGTAGCCGAAATCGCCATTATTAAGATAACAATACCTAGTGAGCCAGCAAAATAGCGGTGTATCATCTCTAACCACGCTTTGTCTTGCTCAACGGCCCTTTCTGGGAACAAAGTATTCGCTTTAGATATCTCCGCTTCTGTTTGAGGTACGAGCAACTGACCATAACAGCCAGGCCAATCCGGACATCCTAATCCAGCATCAGCCAGTCGAGTGTAAGCACCCAACATTATTACGACTAGCGTGAGACATAAACTAAACTGAACTAAACGAGTTAACGACATATTCCCCCCTAGCCCACGCGTGATAACTTAAGTAACTTACGTAGATCGGCTAAGACATCTTTACTCAGCTTTACCAGATCCTCGTTAGCTTCAGGGGTGTAAGACATGACCAATTGTCCCAAAGGGTCAACAATCAACAACTGTCCAGCTTTCACTTTCATTGATAGCAAACGATTCATTTGCATCACCGTCATTGATGCCTCAAAAGTATCCACCTCTTGTGATGTCCATATAACCGGAACAACGCGCTCTTGGTATTTACCCAATGCGATATGGCTTTGTTGTATAAGGTGCAATTGCTGTTGGCACTGTGTATCACAAGCGGATGGCAACACATACGCGAGTTGCCAACCTCGCTGTTTAAGGGGGGATACCTGACCAAGTTGCTCTAACGTAGTATATGGCTCTACCAGTTTCCCCCTATTTGTTACCCCAGTCTCATACCAACCTTGGCTAAGAACAAGTTTTGCGACGATCGCTGGGAAAGCAAATAACCCGATCAATGCAATCAAAACTAACCTGCCTTTCGTTACTGAAGAAGTCATACATCACCTCCATGTGATCGCTCACTTCGCATCCATCGAACAAAGATTAAGAGTGTAATAAGTAGAAAAACCCCAGCCATAGCAAACCATTGCACCGAATAGCCAAAGTGCTTTTCACTGGTTAAAGGTAGGGGATTCCAAGGAAAGAATATGGCCAAGTTTTCAAATTATCCGGCTGTAAAACCGTTGGCATCAGCTCTATATTTAATAACTGACTCAGTTGGTTCACATTAAGGTTTTGAATACGAATCGGATTACCCATCTCAGCCATGAGATCGGTACTCAGAGGATTAGTCGATTTACGATACAAACGACCTGTGATGGTTTGCGGTGTTTTTAGCGTTTCAATATCTGGAAGTTCAGAACGTTCGCTCTTTCCCTCAACAAACCCCAATTCAAGTAATGTCAGTGTCGTCGGTTCTTGAAGCAAAGACACCACTTGAAAAGCCAAGTAGCCGACTTTCCCGTTATAGATTTGATTGTCTAGCAGAAGAACGGCAATAGGCTCTGGGACGACTTCTGTTTTACCTTAACGCCATTCACACTTTCTTCTCGCCAGTCATTCAACTCTAACACATCTGATATTGGCTGATAGGGCTTGCTCTCTCTTGTCGACATTGCCTGTTCCAATCTCTGCTTTTCATTGCCCCGATCTAATTGCCACATGCCCAGTTTGACCAAAAGAGAAAACACAGCCACAGTTAAAACGGCGGCTAACCAAAGCCATTTCGAAAATAATAACGGTAACATCGGAGGTGCCATGTCCACCGTATTTCTATTCAAGTTGACGCTTGTTCTTTTGCTACTTTTCATCATATTCAACCTCGCAAAAGCACTTATCGAAATGGTCAAAGAAGATCCAGAAAACCCGAACAGCAAAGGAAAACCAATGAGCCACTATTTAGGTCGTCGAGTGATGTTTTCTGCCTTAGTGGTTTTACTTCTACTTATCGCACTCGCTAGCGGTTGGATTGCTCCTAACCCCCGACCTTATTAATTTCGATGGAAGTCAAAGCACATAAACAAAGACGAACAAGCACAACCACACCACATCGACAAAATGCCAATACCAGCTACCCGCTTGAAATGCGAAATGATTCTTAGGAGAGAAATGGTCTTTAGCAATTCTAAATAGCAACACAATTAAAAAAATCGTTCCTAAACACACATGCAAACCGTGAAACCCTGTCAGCATAAAGAACGTGTTTCCATAAACGCCTGATTGGAGTGTCAGTCCAATATCTTGATAGGCGTGCACATACTCAACGGCTTGGTAGTAGAGGAAAAAGCCCGCCAAAACGATGGTGATTTCTAACCAGACAATCAGTGCCGTTCGTTTATCTTGCTCTAAACTGATGTGTGCCATATGTAACGTTATCGAAGACAATAGCAGCAAGATGGTGTTTGTTAGCGGAATACCCTGCCATGGCATCGCTTGGGTAGTATCCCCGCCTGGCGTCGTAGTCAGCGGCCATATCGCTTCAAAACTAGGCCACAACACTTCATGGGTCATTAAGTTGTTGTCGGCACCGCCTAACCAAGGTACCGAAATCATTCTTGCGTAAAACAGCGCACCAAAGAACGCGCCAAAGAACATCACTTCTGAAAAGATGAACCAACTCATTCCTTGTCGAAATGAACGCGTGATTTGCGCACTGTATTTTCCAGTAAGGGACTCCGTGATAACGCTACTGAACCACCCGGCTAGCATGTAAAGCAGAAACAGCATACCAACCGCAAGAATAATGCCGCCTAGCGTCCCAACCGCACCGTCACTTTGAGTGCCTTGAACGGTCATTCCAGCACCGACAGCGACAAGAAATAACGCAAATGCCCCTACAATAGGCCAACTGCTTTGTGCGGGAACATAATAGGTGTCAGGCTTGTTACTCATGAGTTCTCTCCTTACAGACGCGCTTTGGGTTGAAGCATTAAGGTCTGTTTCTCACTCCCTGAGAGGCTAGCTGTCGAAGACTCGCCCGTTTGAGGAGGAAATTTGTAGAGTGTGTAAGACAAGGTCAACGTATGAATTGAATCCGGCACGTCCGGCTCAATGTAGAAAATCAAAGGCATACTCGCTTGTTGCTTACCCTCCAATGGTTGTTGATTGAAGCAAAAACACTCGATTTTATTGAAGTAAGCCGCACCAGTACCCGGCGATACGGATGGTACAGCTTGCCCTACCAAGTCTTCACCACTTTGATTAAACGCAAGATATTCAGTTTGAATCACTTCGCCTGGGTGTACATCCATGGATACGACTTTTGGTTTGAATTCCCAAGGCATGTCTGGGCTTACGTGGGCCATAAATTCCACACGAATTGTTCGTGATACATCAGCCTGCATTCCTGCAGGTTGGATCGCAGCCACTTCACTGGTTTTACCGTTAATACCCAATGCATCGCACATAATGTCGTAGAGTGGGACAAGAGCAAAACCGAAGCCGAACATCATTGCTGTCGCTAACAGCAACTTGATAGTGAGTTTCTTATTGGATGACTTACTTTGCATCTCGCTCACCTCACGCTTTTCTTAATCGACTTTTGGCGGTGTTGTAAACGTATGATGTGGAGCAGGACTCGGCACCGTCCACTCTAAACCTTCTGCTCTCTCCCATGGTTTTGCTGGCGCTTTTTCACCACCACGGATGCACTTGATCACCAGCCACAAGAAGATCAATTGAGACAGACCAAAGGCAAAGCCACCTATCGATACAATTTGGTTTATGTCTGCAAACTGGATGGCGTAATCGGGAATACGTCGTGGCATCCCAGCTAAGCCCAAGAAATGCATTGGGAAGAACAGTACGTTAACCGAGATAATTGAGCACCAGAAATGCCACAGACTCAGCTTGTGGTCGTACATATTGCCCGTCCACTTCGGTAGCCAGTAATACGCTGCCGCCATAATCGAGAACACCGCACCAGATACCAAGACATAATGGAAGTGTGCGACCACAAAGTAAGTGTCATGGTATTGAAAGTCCGCAGGCACAATGGCCAACATCAAGCCTGAGAAACCACCTATTGTGAATAAGACAATAAACGCGATGGCAAATAACATCGGCGTCTCAAACGTCATTGCACCTCGCCACATGGTCGCCACCCAGTTAAACACTTTCACCCCAGTTGGCACCGCAATCAACATGGTGCAGTACATAAAGAAGAGTTCGGCAAATACTGGCATCCCCGTCGTAAACATATGGTGTGCCCATACTAGGAACGACAGCAATGCAATACTGCAGGTTGCGTAAACCATCGAATGATAACCAAACAGTTTCTTGCCACTAAACGCCGGAATGATTGCTGAGACAATGCCGAACGAAGGCAAGATCATGATGTACACCTCTGGGTGACCGAAGAACCAGAAGATGTGTTGGAACATCACTGGGTCACCGCCACCAGCGGCATCAAAGAAGCTGGTACCGAAGTATTTGTCGGTCAGTACCATGGTCACCGCACCGGCTAATACGGGCATCACCGCTATCAGCAAGAACGCCGTGATTAGCCAAGTCCAGACGAACATTGGCAACTTAAACCATGTCATGCCCGGTGCTCGCATATTCACAATGGTCACGATGACGTTGATTGCACCCATGATGGAACTGATACCCATGATATGAACTGAGAAAACAAACAACGCCGTACTGTCAGGGCCGTAGGTTGTAGAAAGCGGCGCGTAGAAAGTCCATCCAAAATCAGGACCACCACCCGGTAAGAACAAAGAGCCGATCAAAATGAGAAAAGCAAAAGGTAAGATCCAAAAACTCAAGTTGTTCATTCGTGGCAACGCCATGTCCGGTGCCCCAATCATCATTGGGATCATCCAGTTAGCTAAACCGGTAAACGCAGGCATGACGGCACCAAATACCATCACGAGCCCATGTACAGTGGTCATTTGGTTAAAGAACTGAGGATCGACCAATTGCAAACCCGGCTGGAATAACTCAGCTCGAATGACCATTGCCATTGCTCCGCCAGTAAGGAACATGGCAAAGCTAAACCATAAATAAAGCGTACCGATGTCTTTATGACTAGTGGAATACAGCCAACGTGCTAGGCCTTTCGGTGCGTGGTGATGATCGTGATCATCCTCAATCGCAATGGTAGTATTTGCGGTAGTTTGCGCTTCTGCCGGAGCAGACTTCACCGCTTTTTCAATTGGCTTACTCATATTTCCTCCTTGGCACTTTCTTGTGCCTTAAAGGCGTTAACATCGGATGCTTGAACGGTATCGCCAGTATCATTTCCCCACGCATTGCGTTGATAGGTAATGACAGCAGCAATCTCTTGGTCGCTAAGTTGGTTAGCAAAAGCTTGCATCGCTGTGCCTGCGCGACCATTCACCAATACGTCAATGTGCGCAACAACTGGACCTTTGGCGATCTCACTGCCTTTGATCGCCGGGAATGCGCCCGGAATGCCCTCACCATTCGCTTGATGACATACGGCACAACGCGCGGTGTAAATCGACTCGCCTTGTCCCATCAAATCTTCCATCGACAGGTCTAGCGTCAATGCTTCTTTCGCAGCCGCTTTTTGTAATGCAATTTCTTGTTTCTTGTCTGCCATCCACTGGTCGAAATCGTCTTCTGCCATCGCATGAACGACAACTGGCATAAACCCATGCGCTCGACCACAAAGCTCAGCACACTGGCCACGATAGACACCTGGTTCATCAATCTTGGTCCAAGCTTCGTTAATAAATCCCGGTATCGTATCTTTCTTAACAGCGAAATCAGGTACCCACCAAGAATGAATCACATCATCAGAGGTCATGAGAAAACGAACTTTACGATTAATTGGCAAAACGAGCGGGTTATCCACTTCGAGTAAGTAATGCGCCCCTTTTGTCTCAATACCATCAATTTCATTCTGGCTGGTCGCGAGTAGACTAAAGAACTCAACGTCCTCACCAAAATAGCTGTAATGCCACTTCCATTGAGAACCCGTTATCTTAACAGTGAGGTCAGATTGGCTGGTGTCTTCCATCGCCACCAAAGTTTTGGTTGCTGGAATCGCCATTGCGATAAGAATGATGACGGGAATGATGGTCCAGATAATCTCTACTTTGGTACTTTCATGAAAATTGGCGGCGACTGCACCTTTCGATTTACGATGACGAAAGATGGAGTAAAACATGACACCAAACACGACAAAGGCAATCGCACAGCAAATATAGAAGATCAACATATGAAGTTCATACACTTGCTCACTGATCCCAGTCACACCTTTAGTCATGTTATAGTCATTCTGCTCAGCCCAAGTTCGCGATGAAAACGTGATAAATATCACATTCGCGATAGTAGCCAGAGTAGTTGCTAATCTTTTCAAAAGATCTCTCCTCTGCTCAGCCGCTGGACCTATGCCAGCTTCCTTGCTTTAAATTGCAAATATCGAACAAATTTACGAAAAATCACAAAAACTACTGTTTCAATACACTTTGTTATATTTATGTTAAAAGGCTAGTTATAGTTCAATCGTTCTTCAAGAAATTAAATGCGATTAAATTTTATACAGAGATAAAAATAAATTCGGTTTATCGATTGCCCTCTTTGAAATGTAATTGAGAACCATTTAGATTATTAGCGTAAAATATTGAGATACTTTTGACGAAGAAGTGTCTAAACAAATGGGTGAAACCTACTAAGGAAAATGGATATGACAGCACAAATTACTCAATGGCTAGCACGAGACCCTGATCCTAAAACCCGTGAAGAGCTTCAGCACCTAATCGATACAAATAACAAACAAGAACTTTCTGATCGATTTAGTGCCCGCCTAGCTTTTGGTACAGCAGGTCTACGTGGCAAAGTCGGCACAGGTCCAAATCGTATGAACCGCTTGGTGATTCAAGAAACAGCGACAGGTCTCGGCCACTACCTGATTGAACAAGTGAAAGATGCATCGTCTCGCGGTGTTGTTATCGGCTATGATGGGCGTCCGGATTCTAAACAGTTCGCACACGACACAGCTTCTGTACTGACGGCTTTGGGTATCAAGGTTTATCTCACCTATAAAGTAGCGGCAACACCCATTGTTGCTTTTGGCGTTCGTGAGTTAAATGCTGCAGCAGCTGTCGTTGTTACCGCAAGTCACAACCCACCGGAGTACAACGGCTTTAAAGTGTACTGGGAAAATGGCGCGCAGATTATTCCTCCGCACGATTCTGGCATTGCTGCGAAAATCGATGAAGCGACAACCAAGCCGCTTTCTCTTGTGTCACTAGACGATGCAAAACAAAAAGGGTTGTTAGTTTGGCTTGAAGACGAGTACTACCAAACGTACCGCAAGACAATGAACGACAATACCCTGCTAACGCCGGACGGCAACACAGATATCTCGATTGTTTACACGGCCATGCATGGTGTCGGTGCAGAGATGGCAGAAATGCTACTCGCTGATGCAGGATTCAAGAAAGTAGCAAGTGTTCCCGAGCAGCACGAACCAGACGGCACGTTCCCTACCGTAAACTTCCCGAACCCTGAAGAAGCAGGCGCAATGGATATGGTGATAGCACTAGGTAAATCAGTAGATGCCGACATCGCATGCGCGAACGATCCAGATGCAGACCGCTTTGCAGTGGCAGTCAAACGTCCAGATGGTGAATACCAAATGCTGACGGGCGACCAAGTGGGTTCATTGTTTGGTGATTACTTACTACAAAGTCAACCTAAAGCGCTGGTTGGAAATACTATTGTGTCTTCTCGCCTATTGAGCAGCATTGCTAAAGCACATGGCGCAGAATACTACAAAACATTAACTGGCTTTAAATGGCTAACTAACGTAGCAATGACACAAGAGACAGAAGCGAATCCGTTCCTGTTTGCTTACGAAGAAGCATTAGGCTACACCGTAGGCAACAAGGTGTGGGATAAAGATGGCTTGTCAGCACTGGTCGCTTTCTCTCAATTGACAGGTAAATTGAAAGCCCAAGGTAAAACTGTCTGGGATAAGTTAGAAGAACTATACCGTCAGCATGGTTTCTACTTCAACGCGCAACGCAGCATTGCACTTGATCCTAAATCGCCACCTATTGGTGACAAGCTTCGCGCAAATCCACCGAAAACGATCGCCGGTAAACATATTGAAGTCATTGAGGATCTAAAGAGTTCACTGCGTTTGATGTCCAATGGCTCAACAGAAGTGATTGATTTGCCACCCAGCGACGTTTTAATTTACCACCTAGAAGATAAATCACGTGTGATTGTTCGTCCGTCTGGCACTGAGCCTAAACTCAAGTGTTACTACGAAGTGATTAGCAATTTCCCTGATGATATGGATTACGCGCAAGCTAACCAAGCAGCGGAAGCGAAAATGAATGCACTGATCGAAGCACATCAACAAAGCTTGTAATCCGGATTGGATTAAAATTATCGACTTTAAAACAACAAAAGCCAGCAAGTGCTGGCTTTTGTCAAAGAGTCTATGGTTGTTACATCACAAAACTACTGAGCATCCATACTGCAAGGATAACAAACACCAAGCCCATCAGTTTTCCTTGATACATGCGAAATTTATCATTCTCTAACAGGCCCTTACCTAGGGTTCCAGCAAGTCCGACCAGAAGCAAGTTAAACAATAAACCAAGCACATTCAACAATAGCCCCAGCGCTAGCATCTGCTCGCCCGACGAAGCAGTGATATTGCTCGATACAAATTGCGGCAGGAACATCACGAAGAATACCAACGCTTTTGGGTTCAGAAGATTGCTCATCAAAGCACGTTGGTAATACGTTGAAGCCATTTTATTTTTCTGATCCAGCTCTGGTGCGGAAGAAATGTCAGCTCGTAGACAGTCCCAGCCCATTTTTAGTAAGTACGCGCCCCCCAGTAGATGAAGCACTTTTAACGCGATTGGACTCATCGCAATCAAGGTTGATACGCCCATTGCTGCCAATAACGTTAAGATCACGCCGGATGTCGCGTTGCCCAAGCTCGCAAACAGACCAACTTTCTTGCCGTAACTCATGCTAGAACTGGCAATCAGTAACATGTCCGGTCCGGGTAATAGAAGAAGCGCAATAACAGCGGTGAGATAAACAGGAAGTACAGCGAAATCGATCATAAAATGGTATGTAGTTTCTAAAACAGGCGGCGGATTTTATACCAATAAAGACATCGCAACCAGACCAATCGTCTTAACTTACTCCGCTTTATATCGGAAATAGTAAGCGCTACATTCTAAGCGCATTATTTCCCATACAATGCTGCTTTGATAAAAACAAAGAATCAATCGGTTATACAAAAAACTGATAAACTGATAACGATACAAAATTCATTCGATTTCGATAATAAACACGAAAGGAACATCAATCACATGAACAGCATTCACCTCATTAAAGGTGACAATGCCAAAGCCAAAGTCGACGCTATCGTCAATGCAGCAAACCCTAAGCTACTCGGTGGGGGCGGTGTGGACGGTGCAATCCATCGTGCTGCAGGTTCTGAATTACTTGCGGCCTGTTTTGCGATGGAGGCAATTAATGGTAGACGCTGTGGATATGGTGATGCAAAAATCACCTGTGCAGGAAATCTCGAAGCTCGATTCGTGATTCATGCAGTAGGGCCAATCTATTCGAAATTTGCAGAACCTCAAAAAGTGTTAGTGTCTGCGTATAAGCGCACTTTAGATCTCGCTATTGAGCATCAATGTAAAACCATCGCCCTACCCGCCATTTCCTTCGGCGTTTATGGTTATCCAGCAAGAGAAGCAGCAACAGTTGCATTATCGGTGTGTTCTCAACCTGAATATAGTGAACTAGAGATGAGCTTCTATCTGTTCGATGAAGAGATGCTTCACATTTGGCAAGGAATTCTTGACAGCTTAGGGTATGAATAATGTCCACTCATCAAGAATGTTTCTAGTCACTACTACGAGTATGCTCATATGCCCAGCGCTTCAAGTTTGATTGCAACACCGTAACTAAAATATTGGTGAAGCAGTGCCCTAAGCAGCTAGCCATTCAATCTCTAATAAAGTGATGTCTCCGCACTTCAAACGCCCAAGGAAGACATCCCCTTGGTGCACTTCGCCTACGCCTTTTGGTGTCCCTGTCATCACAATATCGCCATCTTCTAACGTTGTATAACTCTTCAACTCATTGAGAATATTCATTGGTGGGTAAAGCATCTGTTTCACATGCCCTTTTTGAACATGAACACAATTAATCAAAAGCTCTAGGTGAAGATCATCAATATCGATGCCTTGAAGAGATTGGAAGCGACTGAATACCGCAGAGCCATCGAATGCCTTTGCACGCTCCCAAGGTAATCCTTTTTCTTTCAAGTTCGATTGCAAGCCACGTTTGGTTAGATCCAAACCGAGTCCAACCGCACTGTACTGACCGTTTTTGATAAGGAAACAAATTTCGGCTTCGTAATGCAAAGGCTCTTGATGAAATGAGGTGAGCTTGGTTGAAACAGAAGTCGCCGGTTTATTGAATACCACCATCTGCTCTGGTATGACATTATTAAGCTCTTGAATGTGCTCAACGTAGTTACGCCCGACACAAAGAACTTTGCCGACTTTGACTTTCTTATCTTCAACCTGAATGACGCTCATTGCCGTTCCCTGCAAACAAAAGACGTCATTTTAATCTAAACCGTTGACGACAGGACACTAGATCATCCTATCAGCAAGCAAAAATTAGATATCCACCCCGTTTTGAATGGGTGTTAAGAGCTGAACAATCTCTGAGTGTAAATATGAAAAAAGCCAGCACGAGGCTGGCTTTGATAGTAACTAGGACAAATTACTATTATAGGTAGTAACGAGCACCAAGTGCCCATTTGCTGTCTGTGTCACGGTTGTTCGAGTCGTTTAGATCGAATTGGTAACCTGCGTAACCAACAAACTTAGAAGTGAAGTTGTATTCTGCTTGAACAGCCATTTCTTCACGGTACGTCTTTTCAGCAAAACGCTTGTACTCTTTACCTTCAACCTTTTCGTAGTTAAGGCTTAAGTTTAGGCTGCTTGGAAGAGCGTAAGCAATTAAAGCTTCGTATGCATTACTTTCTTCAATCTTAACATTAGCATTGCCACGCTCAAACGTGTTCATGTTTTCATTTGAGCCGAAAACTGCCGCTACGTAAAGACCTTTACCGTAAGAACCGTAAGCCGCTGACAATAGATGAGATTCAGCTGATTTCTTACCTATGTATTTAGAGGTATCTTGGAAATCACCACCGTTGTAAGTGTAACCTAGCTTAGCGCCAAAAACACTGTAAGATAGAGCTAATTGGTAACGATCGTCATAACGAACTTCACCTTCAGATAAATCACCTTTCGCACCTTGCCAACCTAGACCAAAGCCTAGCTTGCCTGCTTCACCAAGCTCGATAGCATTGCGGTAAGAAAGCATTTTCTCTGCACGACCAGTACCTAGGTTACCGTGGTCATTGTAGATAAAATCGTTCGCAAACGCGATTGGCATATCAGCCACGCCAGCTACATCGTAGTAAGGTGCCCACTGAGTACCACCGACTGCGCGGCCGTATACATCGTGAGTTAAACCTAGGTAACCAAGACGAGTTGTGAATGAATTGTCTCCACCGTCTAGGTAATTAAGTGCCCATTCACCACGAGCGTCAGCAGTGAAGCCATTGCCTAGGTCTTGAGTTGCATTGATGTTGATACGTGGTGAGTTTGTGCCCACATCTGTATCACCTTGCTCTGAACCATTTAGGTTTACAGATACGTGGCCACCAACTGAGAATGTTGTGCCGTCGTTATTGTATAGTTCTACTGCTACTGCTTGAGTACCAAAAGTAGCCGCTGCGATAGCCGCTGCTAGGAATTTCTTATTCATTATAAAGTCCATGTATTTATTCGTGTATACGTCAGTCTTATACAAAAGCGCCGCGGCACATATTTCGCGCCAATCTGAAGTCACTTCTGTTTAACAACTGCATGATACTTTATTTCAATAGTTCCCTACTGCGGAGTGAAAAAATCTAAATGAGATCAGCAGCGCAAACGTTTTCACGCTAAATCCGTGCAACAAACCGGGGCAAAACCTAAAACTGAAACATCCACTTACAACAAGCTCGTTAATTGAGCGCTTTTATTTAAAAATCAAATGTTAATCACATTAACATTGTGCAAGAATTACAATTTGTACATAAAAATATGTTCACAAACTTTTCCAAATAAATCAAACATTCGGAGATATAAAAATCTAAAATGAACACAGTTCGGCCTGCTAGTTCTTCTATAACAAACCCTAGCACCAAAAATGAAATAAAATGCAATAAAATCATAACTTAATAGAATCTATCTTTCATTTTTCCCGTTTACCTTAAGCGTCATCAATACAGCGGGCAAGAAAGCCCATCGATAACAAATAGGGTAAATAAAAATGAAAAAGCAGCACTTTCTACTGCAATTCTTACAGCATTGGTATCAACGTCATCTTATGCAGCAACCGTTTATAAAGATGGCGGAACAGAATTAAAACTAGGTGGTCGCGTAGAGTTTCGTGGTGACTTCATTGGCTCGGGTGGCGCAGAAGTTGACGGCTCGATGGAAGATAAGTCTCGTGCACGTTTAAACCTCAAAGGTAAAACTGACATTGGTAACGGTCTATCGGCATTTGGGGTATACGAAGCAGAACAAAAAACTGGGAAAAGTGAATTTCAAAACCGCTACATGTACGCGGGTGTTGGCTCTGAGGTCGGTGATTTCTCTGTTGGTCGTCAGGATATGGCAGCAGTGATCATTTCAGACATGACCGATATCACTGAGTTCTCGGGGGTACAGCAAGTCATTGATGCATCATCTGATAAACAAGACAGTGTTTTTGCTTACCGCGGCGAATTCGATGCATTGCAAGTTCAAGCCACTTACCAAGCAAATTCGGGCGATAGCCAAGACAAATATGGCATCTCTGGACTTTATTCCCTGCCTATGGGATTGGATCTGGGCCTAGCTTATTCTGGTGGCGATGTTGATAAAAACAATTCTGAAGATCAAATCCTGGGTGGTGTTGCGTACTCATTTGATAGCCTTTACTTAGCTGGTACGTATTCGCAAGGTGCAATCAATGATTCCGTCGATTTCACCGCATACGAACTCGTTGCCAGCTACAAAGTCAATAAGTTTACTATCGCAGGCCTCTACACTTATCAGGAAAACGATCCTAATGGCGCTGCAAAATTTGACGCTGTAGATGGTTTCGAACTCGTGGGTTACTACAAACTAAACAGTAACTTCCGAACCTATTTGTCTTACTACATGAACCAACTTGACGAAGAGAAAAACGACGAGGGCATGATTATAGAAGGGGAAGATACTCTTCGTCTTGGTGTCCGCTACGATTTCTAAATCCATTAACAATCAATCCATGGCCAATACGCCAATACATAGCGTATTGGCCTTTTTGTTTGGCGCCCCTCCCTGATGTCATCATAGGGATTCATCACGCACAAAATTAACCCATCGCTCCCAACAATAGTGCAATTTATTAGGCACCGTTAACCTTATGCCTTATCAATTTAATAAAATCAATAGGTTAAAAAATGGCACGCAAGCTGCTTATTACTAATGGCAAATGCATGGCAGCGTTTGTGCTTCTCGTTCAGTGTCCCATCTGGTAGACACGTCCTTTTAATTGGTATTGTCGCCTCCTTTTCGGGAGGCATTTTTTTATTGGCTACCTATACAGAAGAACGTATGATTCGGCCAACATAAAATCACGGACATGTCCAATTGAATCATCATCCTATTCAAGGCGCATCTTGGATGCTCGCTGCAGGTGTTGCATTCGCCATAGTAAATAACTTTGCCCAAATCGCGAGCATCCACTTTGGCGTCACATCAACAACTTTTGCACTATTCCAATATGCGATCGCGTTGTTTGCCATCTTACCGTACCTCAGAACCTTGGGGATTCGAAAATCGTTAAAAACACAGCACTTTGGTTGGCACCTATTCCGGATATTCCTGTCCGTTATCGGTATTCAACTTTGGCTCTGGGCTTTGGCGTATCCAGTACCAATTTGGCAAGGCATTGCACTGCTCATGACCTCCCCTCTTTTTGCAACCATCGGATCAGGTTTGCTATTAAAAGAAAACGTGGGCAAAGCACGTTGGATAGCAACGATAACTGGTTTTATTGGTGCCATGATCATCTTGGAGCCATGGTCCGACACCTTTACTTGGGCGACATTATTACCGGTTGGTGCGGCTTTTTTCTGGGCCGCCTATTCGCTGATGGTAAAAAAAATGTCGGTGAACGATCCCCCCTCAACGATGGTCGTTTATCTGCTGCTGCTTATCACCCCGTTTAATATTGTACTGGCACTACCAACCTTCTCTATGCCAAGCGATTGGAACGTGTGGGCGATTCTCCTTTTAGCCGGTGCACTGACAGCGCTCGCGCAATGGGCAATAGTAAAAGCCTATGCGGTAGCTGATGCATCATTTGTCCAACCATTTGATCATGCCAAACTACCATTAAATGTCTTTGCTGGTTGGTTAGTCTTTGGATGGGTTCCACCAGGCCGACTCTGGTTGGGTGCGGCAATCATTATTGCTTCGATTGCATTCATTACGCACTGGGAAGCAAAAAGAAAAATAACTTGAAAGAAATCTATTCGTTTTAAGTTCTATATTTTCAAGGAAGAAGATGAGGATAACCTTATGGCGCAGCCAATCAAAATTACACTATATCGCTGGGCAGGCAGTTGGGGGCCGTTCAAAGTCAACATCCCGTGTGGCGAATGTACGCTCACGAAAGATATTTTAACGGATACCTTTGAGAATGAGTTGGCCGATGTTCCTGTAGAATTAGAAGTAAAAGATTGGCTATCACATTGGTGGGAGCCTCTAAAGCTTGGTGCTTGGCACGCTCCTATTCTAGTGGTCGAGGGGAAAGTCATCAGCCAAGGGGAAGCGCTAAACCGAGGTTTATTGGTGCAATCTGTGATTGCTCAATGGGCGAATAGAGATCAACTCAAGGGCAATATCGTATATGGCAAAGCCACCTGCCCCTATTGTGTGAAAGCGAAAAGCTTGTTGGATAAAACCGGAATAGAGTACCAATATCATGATGTCGTTAAAGAGAGTGCAGCGCTTTATCGAATGATACCAGAAGTAAAAGCAATTATTGGAGAAAAGACGCCAGTAACCGTGCCTCAGATTTGGTTGGAGGGCAAATACATTGGTGGCGCAGACAACTTAGAAAAGTGGTTAGAGGAACAAGGGCTCGATAAAGTGCCTGATAATGTTCTTACAATCCCAAACCAATCAGCGTAGTTTTGATAGACAACAGATTTAAGTACACGAGTTGAGATTAAATAGCAAAAGCCCTGATTTTAATGTCAGGGCTTTTCGTATTAATTCGCTAATTTTTCACAATTCGCGCAAACAAAGAAGGTTTCTTTTCTTAGTTTTACCGTAAAGCGCTTTGTGCATGGCTTCTTTACCGATCATTTGACCGATGTAGATACCACCTAGTTCGTAACCCATGATCTTCTCCTAAGAAGTCGTCAACTGGTAATGTTGTAATTTTACACCACAATAAGCCAATAACAAGATCTAAGTCACATAATTAATGTAATTTAATTACAAAATATTTTATCTTAGCGAATAATCTTCATGATTAACGTTTAGGTTGTTGGTATGTCTTACCAGCAGCTTGGTAGGTGTCTTTCTGTTTGATTTCAAAGAATGTCTCGAAGAACCAAGCGGCAAACTTGATCAAATGATCACCTTCATTCATCACGTGCTCAACGAACTCTTGCTCTTCACCTGATTCGTCTTGATGTACAGTGATGTGGTAAATACGCTTTTCACCATCAACTTCAGCGAGACCAAATTGACCGGTAAGCGATTCCGCTGCTTGTGCTACTTCTTCCTCTTCTGATGCTTTTAGAAGTTCAAGAGCCTTTGGTAGATTTTCTTGCTGGCCAATTTCTTTAAGTAGTGCTTCAAATTCGTTTTGTTGCATGATTTCACCTAACGATTAACGGATGTTACCTATTTCATACTTCACATGTACGTAAATAAGTGTGCATGTCAGTATAAGAGATAGCGTAATTGGGTGCGCATTTTAGAAAGGAGAGCCCCTCCTTTGCAAGCAGATTCAACCTCTACCATATATTTATTCTGCTTGCGCTGCCCTCATAACAGAATGGTAGCTCACGGCACGTTAAGAACAAAAAAAAGACCAAACATAGTTTGGTCTTAATACTTTTATTGTTGGAGGTATTTAACCTCGTTTTATAGCACTGCTTTTTCTTGTTCTTTAAGTAAACGATCCATTTCATCACGCTTAGCAATAAAGCTGGACATTTCTTTCTTAGGAACTGAGCTAGCCATTGGAATATTCGCACGCATAGCATTCACCGGACGACCATATTCGATCAACTCATAATGAAGGTGAGGGCCCGTCACTCGACCGGTTTTCCCTGACAAACCAATGCGCTGCCCACGGGACACTTTCTGGCCTTTCTTGACTAAAATCTTGCTCAGGTGGAGGTAACGTGTTTTGTATTTATTGCCGTGCTCGATAACAACGTAGTTCCCCGCATATGGGTGTTTACGAGTCATGATCACCGTCCCGTCCCCTGTTGCCTCAACTGGTGTACCAACCGGAACAGCCCAGTCAGTGCCGTTATGCGGTGCTACTCGGCCGGTAACAGGATGAAGGCGTTTTGGATTGAAACCAGAACTCAAGCGCCAACCTTTACTAACAGGGTAACGCTGGAACGCCCGTTGAAGGCTTTCCCCTTTAGCGTTGTAAAACTGCCCATTGCTATGAAGATAAGCGGTAATTTCACGACCTCGATTATAAATCTTAATCGCTTCAATTTCGTTCTTACCTGTATCTACCCCATCAATGGATTGAGCGCGGCGAACAACTTCAAAACGGTCACCCGCACGTAGGTCTTTGGCGAAGTTAACCTGTTCTTTCAATAAATTGACCACTTGGCTGATTTCTGCATTCGTCAGGCCTAACCGATAGGCTGACGATGAAAAGCTGCCATGCACAACGCCGACCAAAGGCTCTTGATGCCAAACACCAGGGATTGATATATCAGAGTAATCATAACTACCATCACTATTACGCTGGTAGACTGCTTTATCCGCAATGGAAAACTGCAGTTCCATTTTATCCAGCTCACCAGTTGATTCATCACGCCAAAAACGCAAGGTGTTGCCAGGTTTTAATGTATCTAAAGCGAGGAAGTTCAAATCCGTTTCCATCACTTTCATCAGTGAACTGTAACCAAAGCCCAATTGACTGAAAATGGTGCTCAAGTTATCACCAGCTTGGATTTGATATTCGAAATTTGGGGGCGAAACGACGTCGGTCATTTTCGCATCAAGAATTTTTTCAACAACCTGCGACTCAGGCAGGTTAAGAGCGATCGTTTTCGTTAGTGAAGACTCTTGAAGAGAGTGAGAAATACCAATCGCTACTAAAACGGGCAAGGAGTACAACAGCAGCGCTTTACGACTCGTCAGGTTCGGCAACCGTTTTGCTGTAATTTCATTTGTAGACACGGGAATTACTATCTCCTTTTTTGTAAGGTTGATAGCTTATTCATTCCAAAATAAGAAATCACTAGAAAATTGTGCGATCTAGCGCAGAAAATACCGATTTTTTACATAAGCCGAAAAAATTCAATTACTGTTGCATAAGAAGATCGTTATCTATGCGCTTTATCTCTACTGTCATCAATTGATTTGGTTGTTCTGCCATCGCTTGATTTTCACCATGTTGAAGATATGAAAGTGAAATTTGCGTATCAGTCTCCCACTCTAATGAAGCCATCTTAATTCGATCTCCAAGGAAAACACTATTAAGAAGAACAACGCGACTTGGCACTGAGTCAAATTTAAACAAACCTAAGTAATAAAAGGCACCTGACCCTTGAGTGGTAACAATCAAAGGTGCAACAACCCAAGGCGTATCACCTATTTTTCGCTGCGAAATAAATGCTGTAGGAACGAGAACCTCTCCTCTTGTCGCCCCTGAATCGTATTGCCCTTTAAGGAAACCATGTTCCTTATCCCACTCATCAAGAAAAGTCACCGCGCTTTGTTCAGGAACTTGAACTGTCCATGGATTTCGCGACTGAATCCCCAAGACTTGGGATACGATTGCATTGGATTGAGCTTGAGGTTGCGGAAACTTAGCCATGATTTCATCATCAGATAGGCTAAAGCGGTAGATTCCCGCGATAATCACCACCGCTAACAATACGATTGGAATAAGAAGAATAAGTGGAATGGGTAGAATTTTCTTACGAGCCATGAAGACTTCCTTGCGTTCCTGTTCTCTTAATTAGGGCCGAGTATATACTAACTTACGCACAAAGACCGCAACCCGATGAGCGGCACGTTAATTCAAGTGTTTCAAAATTAAACTAAACTGTATTTATATGCGATATGCCAGAACGTGAGTAACCAAAATAGGTAATAACAATGACAAAAATCACCCACACATGCGATTGTGTCTGTGGCTTGGTTCAAATACGTTGTACAGCAGAACCCATTAACACTTCGATCTGCCATTGTTTTGATTGCCAAAAACGTACCGGAAGCGTATTTGGTGTTCAAGCACGGTTTCACAAAGACCGGGTTATCTTAGATGGCGACGTCATTCGCTATTCCCGTATCAGTAATACTGGTAATCAAGTTCAATACGAGTTCTGCCCTGCGTGCGGCACGACCATGCGACTAGTGCTTTCTGATTTCCCTGAAGACGTTGTGATTCCAATGGGTTTGTTTCATGGTCAGGAATTCCCTGAACCAACTATCTCAATCTATGAATCCAAAAAACATGGTTGGATGCGTTTCGACTGCACAAAGAAACACATCAGATAAAACAGCAACAAATCACCACAACAATGACTAACGTGTTCTGATAATATTGTGCCTAACTTAATTTATTTGAGTACATTCAACAATAGTTGAGTTTTTATTGAGAATGATCAACCGAGTATTATGCGAAACCCTTTCGTTATGCGTAGTAAGCGCTATAATCTGCTCCTAACATTTGCTGAGGTTTTATTGTGATTTCCAGACTTCCTCGTTGGGTGGAATATGGCGCATTTCTGCTTGCTCTCTTGGCGGGTTGCGTCAATGCCGTGGGGCTCCTTGGCTTTCAACATCAAGCGATAACGCATCTTTCCGGAACCGTGACTCAGCTAGGGAACAGCTTACTAAGCGGTGTGGATTCAACCATCCACCTGCTCTTTATTGTATTCAGCTTTTTGATAGGCTCCGCATTCAGTGGTTTCTTTATTGAAAGTAGTGCTTTAAAACTTGGACGTCGATACGGTGTTGCGCTCTGTATTGAGGGCAGCTTATTACTATTAAGCCTTGGCTTTTTAGTGCAAGGTAATGTTTACGGACAATACCTCGCGTCCGCGGCTTGTGGACTGCAAAATGCCATGATCACTACATTTAGTGGTGCCGTTGTTCGTACCACTCATATGACTGGTATTATCACTGACTTAGGAATCATGATTGGTGAAAGTTTACGTGGCCGACAGTTCGACCGTCGTAAAGCCAAACTCTTTGTATTTATCTTCCTAGGATTCTTACTTGGCGGTACCGCTGGAGCGGCACTCTTTAACGTTTACGAACTCTATGCTTTAGCTTTTCCAGCGATTTTGGCATTCATTATTGCCTTTGCCTACTGGGGCTACCTCTTCTTGCTGAGCCGAATCCATTCTGCTTGACCACAATTTATGGCTTAGGTCCGCTTGCCTAAGCCATTTTTTAGTTCAGATGATATGAATCACATCATCGACTTCTTGAGACTAATATCACATTTATTTGGCTTTTTATTACCCTAATCACAAGGTTCCTTACCGCAGTCTGCATAACGCCCTTAAGGTGCTACAATTTCCTAACACAAGCAACATGTTCATATACAAGACTCTGCATTTGATTTATTTATCCAAAAATTCGGCTGAATAACTAAATGTATTTAATGAATAGTATTGCAATAGATGCAGTTTGCGAGTAACCTCCGCTCACTGTGATTAAATACGGATGTTTAGTGAATATTTATGTCGTGGGATACGGCAAATATTGACTAGTAGTAACACGAGACAATTATGCAAAACAACACCAATACTGCTGAAGCACCTAAGGGCAATTTTTGGATGTTCTTCATCCCATCCCTTATTGGTCTTCTACTATTCATGGCACCTATCTCTTATGATGGTGACTTAACGATTCCAGTTGCTGTAATGGCAAAAGTTATTCCTGCGCTTCTTGGCGACACGTTGATAACTGTCGTTACCGCTATTGTCGCTTTCATGGCCGGCGCCTCTCTTCTTTGTAAAATTTTCAAGCCAGCAGCGATTTTACGTAATGGATTCTTAAACAGTCTTTTTAACCCATCACCTCTGTGGTTGGTTGTGCGTCTTTTTGGTGGCGCGGCCGTTTTGATGACGTTCTTCCAAGTAGGCCCACAGGCGATTTGGGAAGAGAACACCGGAGGTCTTGTTTTAACAGGCCTACTGCCAACTCTATTTGCAGTATTCATTTTTGCAGGTTTGTTACTGCCGCTGCTACTTAACTTCGGTTTGCTAGAGCTATTTGGTGCTCTACTAAGTAAAATAATGCGCCCTGTGTTTAATCTACCTGGCCGTAGTGCTATTGATTGTATGGCATCTTGGTTAGGTGATGGCAGTGTTGGTATCTTGCTAACCAGCAAACAATACGAAAATAATTTCTACACCCAGCGTGAAGCAGCCGTTGTCGGTACGACATTCTCTGCGGTATCTATTACGTTTAGCCTTGTTATTATTGCTCAAGTTCAACTTGAACACTTATTTTTACCTTTCTACGGCGCGATTTGTTTAGCGGGTCTTGTTGCTGCAATCATCATCCCTCGCCTACCACCGTTAAGTCTTAAAAAAGATCAATACATGGACGGTAGCAAACCGAAAAAAGATGCCGATGCAGTACCGGCAGGCCACACCACATTCTCATGGGGTATGGATCTTGCGTTAAAGCGTGCTGGTCAAGTGAAGTCTGTTCAGTCTGTATTTAAAGAAGGCGTTCACAACGCGATTGACATGGTATTCGGTGTATTACCGGTTGTGATGGGCCTCGGTACGATGGCATTAATGATTGCGGAGTACACATCAGTATTTGAAATCCTAGGAAAACCATTTATCCCTTACCTAGAGCTTCTAAATATTCCAGAAGCGGCAGCGGCTTCTCAAACGATTGTTGTTGGTTTTGCAGATATGTTCATTCCAGCTATTTTAGCTGCGTCTATCGACAATGAAATGACACGCTTTGTGATTGCAGCGATGTCTGTAACTCAGTTGATTTACATGTCTGAAGTTGGCGCTCTGTTACTAGGCAGCAAGATCCCCGTCAACATCGTAGAGCTGTTTGTGATTTTCATTTTGCGAACGCTGATTACGCTTCCTGTCATTGCGGGTGTCGCTCACCTCATTTTTTAAATGATTGGTTACTTGAGAAAGGCTCCGCTATGTCGGAGCCTTTTTTATGCATTCAAGATAGAAATCCCCGGCAAGCTCTATAATATTAAATAAACTTTATAAAACACTGACGATTTTGATATATAAATTGCGTTTTCTCGACATAAGAAACCTCTATAGAACAAGCCATATTAATTCCATACTAACCTTTTCACCCAATTAACTGGCCTGACCGCCAATTATGAGCAAAATCACAATTCTAATAACTTATCGACAATTTATACGATTTTCATATAAAACCGACTAAAGCAGCTTTAAGTTTTACTAAAAGAAGTCGATAACAGAATAATATATATCACTGCGCAAATACCTACCAAAAGAGTGACGGTAGTGATAAATCATTAGGAAGTTAAGAGAAAAATATGAAATTTAGACATAAGGTTGTTGCGGCCTCTTCAACTTTGCTGCTTGCGACAGTATCACTTCTTTCCGTACAGCAAGTCATGACAATCCGAACTCAGATTCAAGATCACATTGATACAAGTGTGAACGAAATATTGTTCAGCGTTGGCAATACTGTTGATTCCGACATGGATGCAAAAGAGACTTAGCTCAATCTATAACAGAAGTCATTGAGATTGATTCAAACAATAAAAATTTCGTGCAAGACATCATTGAGAAACCAACACTAAAATCTAGCTTTATCACCATTGCTTTTGGTTACGAAAATAATGGTGGAATCATAGAGAACGACGACGCTTGGGTCGCGGATTCAAGCTTCGATCCTCGCCAACGCCCTTGGTATATCAACGCGAAAGAAGAGAGTGACTTAGTCATTACTAAACCGTATGTCGATATCTCAACAAAGAAAGTCATCATCTCTATTGGGGTTCCTGTCCAAGACAACGGAAAGTTTATTGGCGCAATGTCTTACGACATGGATCTCACCGAGCTTTCGAAATCAGTTAACCAAGTCAACCTTTTTGATGCTGGCTATCTATTCTTAGTCACTGCAGATGGGACGACCATCGCCCACCCGAATAGTAAATTTAATGGTGAAAAGTTCTCTCGTTACCTGCCTAACGTTAATCTTCAAGACGGTATGCAGAACATCGAAATGAACGGTGACAACTACATGGTTAGCCTTACCCATATTCCAAGCGAGAATTGGTATTTAGGTGCTGTTGTTGATGAAAATGCAGCATATTCTGTAGTGAGCACTCTTCGTAATAACGCGATTATCTATTCGCTCATCGCGGTATTTGCTTCACTGATTGCTCTGACTATTCTAATTCGCCATCTACTGCGTCCACTCGATGAACTCAACAATGCGATTCAAGGCGTTGCTACAGGTAGTGGCGATCTTACACAGCGTTTGAACACCAATACCGATCAAGAGTTTTCAGATCTGGCGAAAGGTTTTAATACCTTTATGGAAAATCTGCAAAACCAGATGATTGAATCGAAACGAATCTCACATCAAATTCTGGCTGGTACACAAGTCACCGCAGAGGGCGCAAAAGACTCGGCTATTGCTATTCAAAACCAGCTTCAAGAGCTTGAACAACTTGCGACCGCGATGCATGAGATGTCCGTAACCGCGACGGATGTTGCAAACAATGCTCAAGGAGCAGCAAGTGCAGCAAAAGAAGCCGATGATGCAACGATTCAAGGCTCTTCTATCGTGGGCGAATCGACTGACACGATTAATTTGCTCGCGAGCAGCATCGACCAAGCGGTAGAAGAAGTACAAGGGTTAGAATCAGCAACAGCGAACATTGAAAGCATATTAAAAGTCATCAATGATATTGCAGACCAGACCAACTTACTTGCGTTAAATGCTGCTATCGAAGCGGCTCGTGCTGGTGAATCTGGCCGTGGCTTTGCCGTGGTAGCGGATGAAGTACGCACGCTTGCTCAGAGAACTCAACAATCGACCACAGAGATCCGCAGTATGATTGAGCAACTTCAATCCGGCGCATCCTCTGTGGCAAATGCAATGGTACAAAGCAAAGGAAATGCTGTGCACGCTGTGGAGAAAGCTGAACTTGCAAATAACGCTCTATTACGTATTCGTGATGCTATTCAGCACATTTCAGATATGAACCTACAGATTGCTTCTGCGGCGGAAGAGCAGAGCTTGGTTGCAGAAGAGATCAACAACAATACAGTTAACATCAAAGACCTATCAACTCGAGTTGCAGACTCCGCAAATCTCACTAACGAAGCGATGCAATCTCAATACAACGATGTTAGTCAGCAAGAAGAGATTCTGAACCGATTTAAAGTGTAACCTTTCAAATCAACTAGATAAAAATACAGCGAGCATAGGCTCGCTGTATTTGTTTCATTAGATAGTTACACGGCTTGAGCGAACAGTAAGAAACAACCGAAAAGGAAGATCACGCTCATTCCTATCATACCGCCACCCGCTTCATATACTTCATCATTTTCAGCAGGAGCGCGACGTACTTTCATTGTCATCGATAGTGGAACAAACACCGCGAGGAACACTAAAATGATGCCCGCATAACTCAGGATTGCGAGGAAATGCTCTGGTGCAAAAACGGCACCAAGTAAAGGCAAAATGAAGGTCGTCACGAATACTACTGGCTTGCTGGCTTTCAGCAAGTCGGCATTTTGGTCGTAAAGTGCCATGGCCACTCCTAAGAAAGAAGTTAGCAGGGCTAAACCGGTAAACATTGAAAGAATAAATTCTAAGCCGCTGTACTGCTGACCAAGAACCGAAATAAGCTCAGATACATTTGAATATTGAACAAGCTCATGAGGTGGCAAGTTACCCACAACCGCAAACAACCATAGCAAGTAACAGATCAGTGGGATAGTTGAGCCTACAATGATCATATTACGTAGTTGCGTTTTGCTCGCGTCTTTGTTGTACGTTACCAAAGATGGGATAACAACCATAAAACCGAAACTGGTAAACAATACTGAACTCGTGCTGATCAACGCCATCTTATCGGCGTTCACCACTTCACTTAACCCTGAAAATGAAACATTAGGAGCAAGCGAGATCAACGTCAATACAAGCGCTAGGATCATACCAATAAACAAAACGCGGTTAAGTTTATCTACAACACCCGTGCCGGCGGAAACAATCAGACCAACAAGCACAGTAAAACCAACTTGGCTAGAAATCGTTGATAGAGGGATGCCCATCGAAGCCGTGACTTTTTGAACAAGATCACCAGCACCAATGATATACGCCATGAGAAGACAGACGAGTAGCGCATAAAGCAAGCCATTGGTGACAAATTGACCACCTTTGCCCAGTGTTTCACGAGCAATAGCATTCATGCTCACTCCACCACCAACTTTACAACTTGCTTCCAATAAAATGAGCGCGGCATAGGTGGTACCAGCCCAAATGAAAAGCATAAGAAGCGTGCCCCAAAGGAGGCCAAATTGTGCAAGCACCATCGGTATTGCAAGCATACCTGCGCCAAGTGCCGTCCCCGCCACAATGAGAGAACTGCCGATAAGTTTTGTATTCACGGTTAATACCTCTAAATTTAATCCGTTTGGTTAAGACGAACCACGCACTTTGGTTCTCAGTACGTTCCATAGCAATCACCCCCTCATGCACACCAAAATTTAGGGTGCAAAAAGCCAAGCCTAATATTGATGGTTAGTCAATTTCGGCGAAGAAACTTAATAGGGAATCATTTCCGCGTAG
Source organism: Vibrio alfacsensis (assembly GCF_003544875.1). Lineage (NCBI taxonomy): Bacteria > Pseudomonadati > Pseudomonadota > Gammaproteobacteria > Vibrionales > Vibrionaceae > Vibrio > Vibrio alfacsensis. Next base: position 499,666 of record NZ_CP032094.1, on the reverse strand, counting down.
AGTGTCGGTAAACTGAATTCTTTATTTTGGGTTCGAAGCAAAATCAGTGTATTCGCAAGTGGCCTACCAGCAATCTGCCGTATGGATCTGGTTCGTGGATGATTGTAAGGCATAAGCAGGACAATTGAAAAGCAAAAGCGTTATCAATATTCGGACATACCAGATTATGTCTGCAAAAGTTAGATGGAACAACACAGTTTTGAAAGTTGACCACACAGCGTGAAGCTCATTTCATTCTAGAATGGGCGTTGCATTTCCTATGGCATATCGATGCAAGGCAAAGAAACACCTAGGGTGTACAATATAATTTACACTCTATCGTAAAGCATTAAAAACCCTCATCATGGCCTAGCTGACTCAATATCGTTATTATTCCATTTGTAATCGACAAGCTTCGATTCAATACCTCTACACACTGATTTACGGTTCGAAAACATAGGTAAATGAGTGTTCCAGATGCTGGGATTGGTTCCCCAGCATTTGTATCTTACGTGTGACTCCCCAAGTTCTATTTCTGAAACATCAAATCTTGTATTCCAACATCTATTTAGCGCTATTAAACCCTGATATCTCTCTATCTAACTGGTCGATAATGTACGTCAATTCAGCCATGCCCATATCTGCAATGTGTTTTTCTGTTTCACTCATTGCTTTGTAAGCTCGGTTTAATTCATATCCATCAAGTTTTAAGTTCTGCTTTATTTCTTGCTTAACCCAAATTGTTGGAGTAATATCAATCGCAATTCGACGATTAACTATTAAGGCCAGCGAATGAGTGATAAATGTAGCGGCTCCTGCGAAGTTGTTTTTGAGACAACACAACAACAACTGGAGAAAGAGCAAACTCTGGCAGCACAGGCAAAAGCGTTGTCGCATCCAGCGCGTTTACGTATCCTTCATATCTTACACACTTTGGATAGGATGGGTGGATGCCTAAATAGCGATCTTGTTTCTGAATTAGGTCTTGCACAATCTACCGTTTCTGAGCACTTGCGTATTCTGAAGCAAGCAGGTTTTATCAGCGCCGAGCCAAACCCACCCAAAGTGTGTTACCGCATTCAACGCGACGCGTTTGATCAGTTCAATCTAGGCTTTTCCAAGTTATTTGATTAATTCCCTTTGCACGCTGGTCAGGCGTGCAGAGATAAACTATACCTTTAACTATCGCCTTTCGACGATAAACGAATAAGAGAACACTATGACTACTCAAGTTTTAAATAGTGCCAGCGACAAAATGAGCTTCTTGGACCGTTACCTAACGGTGTGGATTTTTGTCGCAATGGCAATCGGTGTAGGTATTGGCGCAGCATTCCCTCAAGTTGCTGAGTGGAACGAGTCAATGTCAGTTGGCAGCACAAACGTACCGCTAGCGATTGGTTTAATTTTGATGATGTACCCACCGCTAGCAAAAGTGAACTACAACCTACTAGGCACGGTAACTAAAGATAAAAAAGCAATCACGCTGTCTTTGGTCATGAACTGGATTGTCGGCCCCATTTTGATGTTCATCCTTGCATTGACTTTCCTAGGTGATCACCCGGGCTACATGGTTGGTATTATCATGATAGGCCTTGCTCGTTGTATCGCAATGGTGTTGGTATGGAATGATATCGGTGGCGGTAACAAAGAATACGGCGCAGCCCTAGTTGCACTAAATAGTGCTTTCCAAATCGTGACTTACAGCGTGATGGCATGGTTGTTCATCACTGTGTTACCACCTGTCTTTGGTTACGAAGGTTTCGTGGTGGATATCTCGATGATAGACATCGCAGAAAGCGTTCTGATTTACCTTGGCATCCCATTCCTAGCGGGCTTCCTAAGCCGTAAATGGCTAGTCGCTACGAAAGGTGAACAATGGTACAACGACGTGTTCATCCCACGCATTTCACCAATTACGCTAATCGCCCTACTTGCGACCATCGTGCTGATGTTTAGCTTGAAAGGTGAAATGATTCTTGAACTGCCAATGGATGTATTCCGTGTAGCCATTCCACTGGCAATTTACTTTGTGTTGATGTTCTTTGTTAGCTTCTTCATGGGTAAGAGAATGGGCATCGACTACGACAAAAATGCGTCGATTGCTTTCACTGCAACAGGCAACAACTTTGAATTGGCAATTGCGGTTTCTATCGCGGTGTTTGGCTTAAATTCAGACCAAGCTTTTGCTGGTGTCATTGGCCCACTGATCGAAGTGCCTGTATTGATCGCTTTGGTGAACGTCGCACTCAAAATGAAGCAGAAATACTACAAGTAACCAAGAGAAACCGACTCAAACACGCCTTTCGTTGATGCGATGGGCGTGTCATTTGCATTCCTAATTTATAGACACGGTTTTCATATAGTCACTCGGCGTAAGACCAAACTTACCTTTAAAACGCTGACTAAAACGCCCCTCAGACTGGTAACCGCACAACTGCGCTAGCATAGTGACGTTATAATAACCATTTTGCATTAAGTACAAGGCATGGTTTAACCGCACTTCCGCTAACACTTCTCTATATTGTGTCCCCTCCTGTTTAAGCTTGCGAATCATCGTCGCTCGACTCATAGCAAAATGCTCAGCGACTAGCTCTAATGTGTGATCTTCTCCTGGTGAATGCGACAAATAACGGCTCAACTTCTGGCTGAATGACGTGTTCGCAGTCGCAAACAAATGATGCAATACACCACGTTCCGCAAGTTGTTGATAAAGCCCCATGAGCCAAAAAGTTTGGGTTTCTTGACTCATGGTTTGTTGGTCAAACGAGAACAGAGCGTTGAGCGTGTCTTGTAAGGCTTTATCGGAATCTAATATTGGCCTCTCTTCACCGTCATCAACACTTTCACTGAGCTCAAGCATTGCTTCTGTTGGCAAACAATGAAAACTGAACATTCTGGAGAGAAACTTACCTTTTTGCGGTAAGTTCTCGAAACTCAATGATTCAGAAGCTTCACAAAGTAACCACTTGGAATGAGAAAGATCCAATGTCGATTCTTTCCAATACAGTCGCTTACTTCCCGTAATAATCTGAATAATGCTTGGGGAATGGATCTTAACATTCCGCAGTTTCTGCAACTGCTCGGCACGAAATATCGTGACTTGGTACGGATAACTCATCATTCCCCCTTTTTACAGTGCCTAACCGTTAACGTGTGTAGGTTGCTGTAAGTTTTGCTTTACCTAAAGCCATGCTGTTGAGCGTAAAACCTACTACAGCCGCTGGCGTATTCTCATCAAGATTCAACTTATCTGTCGGCAATGCCCAAACTGTAAATTGGTAGCGATGCATACCATCACCTTTTGGTGGACAAACACCTCCAAAACCAACCGTACCATAATCAATACGAGACTCTTTACCGCCTAACTTTTGAATATCCACATTACGTGGTAACTCATTTACCGACGCTGGAATATTGAACGCCGTCCAATGCCAAAAGCCACTTCCTGTCGGCGCATCTGGATCATATGCTGTGATTGCAAAGCTCTTAGTACCTGCTGGGGCATCTTTCCACATCAATTGTGGTGATTGGTTTCCTCCATCACATCCCCAAGCATTGTATTCAAATGTTTTTGCCATTGGATGACCTTCTTGAATATCGGAGCTTGTCAATTCGAATGCTTGTGCAGAGCCTACCGCCAACAGACTTAATGCTAATACTGTTTTAGAGATTGCTTTCATAATGCTGTTCCTATTCGTGTTCTTGAGTTCGGAGTAAGTATACGCCCTCAAAAAAACGCATTATGACCAATAAGTATCAATATCTAGCACATTAATCACTGTATTGACACTTTTGGTCAAACGACAATTCTCTTGATCAATGATTATCTGAACGTAACGATGAGTTAGATTCATCATCACGCTTTTCTATCAAGCAAACAGGGGAGCCGACCTCACAACTGAATCCACTTGGCGATATTGCACCTGTCTCTCTATCACATCGAAAACTAACAATAGAATTAGAATATTGGTTTGCCGCCAAAAGCCATTGACCATCGTGTGAAAGAACAAAATCGCGGGGGAATGCACCGCCACTGTGATATGTGCCAGCCCTAACTAACTCCTCCCCTTGCCTTTCAAAGACGCTAATTTTGTTCTGAGCTCGACAAGAAACATACAGAAACCGTTGATCGGGGCTGAGTCTGATCGCTGCTGCCGCCTCCTGAGTGGTTTCATTCTCCAGTAGTTTGAGCTCTTGACTTGGTCTCCACTCTCTACCGCTCTTGGTCAAGACAACTAGCGTTTCAGACAGTTCACAAACGACGTAAGCATGCGTTTCATCGTGATTAAACATCAAATGTCGAGGGCCCGAACCTGCTGGCATCTCAATATTCTGCGTTAAACTAAACGTAGAGAGATCTTTATTGTAATCATACAGATAAACCCGATCGCTACCTAAATCTACAACAGCAAGTTGATTGGTATGTTTAAGAAAGGTCACTTGATGAGCATGGGGTGATGTTTGACGATCCAGATTTGGTCCCTGCCCCTCAACATACAATTCCGTCATCAAGTCGAGTGGGAGTCCCATTTCATCCAATTGGTAAATACTCACGTTTCCAGAACCATAATTAGCGACGGCGAGAAGTCGATTGTGCACATCAAGATGACAAGGATAATCACCGCTAATAGGTAACGCATTACTGCCGTTGGTATTAACAAATGTGAGTTCAGGCTTATTGCTTCTTTCGACTTCGTTGATTGTATACAAACCGTGCTTTGTTGATGTGATATATGAGGGGTTACGATGTGCTAATAGACTTTGAGGAACGAAGCGTTGATCTCGATGGAGCTCCCCTGTTGCGGAATCCAGCATTATACACTCAACACCCTCGCTTATACTCGGCGAGTCCGTATAAGTACCAACAATAAACTGCACAAAATCCGTCACTAGCGTATATCCTTACTGCATCTCAAGTGTTGGTTTACCTTGCAGTCTAGGCGCATAAACAGCAACCTTTTTTAAAACCAATATCGAACCTTTGATATTGATATCACTTTTCGTATTGCTTTACGCCACCAATGTTTCATAGGGTTTCACCAAATCACCTCAAGACAGTTAATTGACACAAAAGAAATGGTTTGCTTGAGAGAGAGAATGAAGCCATACACAGATCACATTCGATTTATCGAGAAATGCAACTGGCGTTGTGCCAAAATGCAGCATCTCAATCGATAAGTATTAAACCTATGAATTTTCAAGCTGCTATTTTTGATATGGATGGATTGCTACTCGATACTGAACGAGTATGTATGCGTATTTTTAAAGAAGCATGCGCCGTACAAAACCTACCATTCTACGAAGATGTTTATCTAACCATCATTGGTCGCAACGCAGCAGGCGTTGAAGCTATTTTTCGAAAAGCGTATGGCGATGACTTAGATCGTCTGCATAATGAATGGCGAACTCGTTACAATGCCATCGTTAAAAATCAAGCTATCCCCGTAAAAGGAGGCGTAATTGAACTGCTTGAATGGCTCAAAGAGAAAGGCATACCTATCGCCGTTGCTACTTCCACAGCGAAAGAAGTAGCAATAAAGAAACTCGAACTTGCCAATTTAAGCCAATATATCGACAACCTAACCACGGGGTGTGAGGTGACTCACGGCAAACCCGATCCGGAGATTTATTTACTGGCGGCCAATCGACTTAATATCGATCCTGTTAAATGTTTAGCATTTGAAGATTCAAACAATGGCGTTCGTTCTGCCGTCGCAGCAAAAATGATCACGTACCAAGTGCCCGATCTTGTTGAACCTTGTGATGAAGTGCGCCAGTTTGGCCATACCGTCCTACCGTCACTACACGACGTATTGCTTCATCTAAAGAAAATTTGACTTTGCACTCTCCACCCAAATAAACGCGCCAAAATTTAGCGCGTTTTATCGTTACAATTGATGCCTACTTCTATTCAAGCTATCAAGACCCTTTTAGCTCACCAACAGTTCTGCGCTTTGTTCAGTTCCAGGTATTGCCAATTGCTTTTTCTGCCAACGATCAATCACTAAAGTAGCAATTAAGTCACCCTCAACGTTAACCGCAGTACGGAATGTATCTAGCGGCCGTTCGATCACTAACAAAATTGCAATCGCTTCGAGCGGTATGCCTGCCGCGAGTAGCACCAATTGCATTCCAGACATCGATCCAGATGGCATGCCTGGTGCCCCAACAGATGAAACCATCGCCATGATGAAAATCATCACAAGTCCTGTCGTTGTCAAATCAACCCCAAACAACTGGGCGAGAAAGATGGCAGCGACACCCTCGAAAAGCGCGGTTCCGTCCATATTCATCACCGAGCCAAGAGGTAAAACCATGCTACTGACTTCTGGTGAAACATCGAGATTTTCTTCCGCACTCTGTTTGGCGAGCGGAAGCGCTGCCGCACTAGAAGATGTCGCAAAAGCCATCGCTAGCGGTGCTGATATGGCTTTAAACAGTGTCTTAGGTGAAATGCCCGTCATCACTTTTGCAATCGCGGGTAACACAATCAGACCATGTACCATAGTCAAAGCAAAGACCAACAGCGCGAATAATGCGAGTTGCTGAATCAAGCTCCCGTTTGAAGTTAACGAAATATCAAACACGATAGCGAAAATCGCAATTGGCGATAGCTTCACAATACCACGAATCATGGTATTGACGCTTTTATTCAATCCTGAAATCACAGTTAGCAAAGGATGTTTCGATGGTACTGAAAGCAGTATTGCTATCCCTGCCATAAATGAGAAAACAACAATCGAGAGCAGATTTCCATCTGCGATAGCAGCAAATGGGTTGACCAACGCCATTTTGACAAGGTTTGCTAGGATAGCAGCCCCACCTGACGCCTGTTCATCAATCAACTTTACATCATGACCAATTGGAATATTCTGACTCAATGGCTCCCATGCTGGTAGTGCCAATGACGTCCCTAAACCTAAACTGATTGCGATCAACGTCGTAAAGCTATAGAAAGCTAACGTACGACCGCCAAGAGCTTTCAAGCGTAACGTGGACCCAATATTGGTGATGCCCTCAACGAGAGAAAACAGCACCATTAAGCCTACAACCATCTTAAGTAATCCTAAGTAAATCGTTTTACCTAGCATTAGCGTTTGATAATAACCACTCGAGAGTAGATTCGCCTTACTCGCGACGTCGTCACCAATTAGGAGCAGAGTTAGTTGAGCACCACACCACGCAAGAAGCGCTGAAATCAGTAATTGAACAGGGAGAGAGAATCGAATTTTGCGCATAAAAAGAGCCTAGCGCCTCAAACCAAAGGGGCTTGGGCGCTTATTAGAATATGAATGGGTAAGTCACATGCCAAAGCAAATGATGAAACGAATTAGGACCAAGATCCTTTGTAGTATGGGTTCAAAAGACTTTTTACACGTTTTAGAACCACTAATGCCGATACACGAAACCAACCAAATATGACCTGCTGGTGTAATCTAAAAATGGTGTCATACAATCGACGAACATATCGTCCTCTCAGTACGACTTTGTCATTCATTAGTGCGTAGTCATGCCCTAGTGCGATAACCATACCACCATCTTTGAATACAAATGGTTTTAACGCTTTACCTTTAACTAAGCGGCCGAATTGCTTAGCTAAGTGACCAGCCGCTTGATTCGCAGCTTGAGCCCGAGGCGGTACAAATGTTCCATCATCTTGTGGACACTCGGCGCTATCACCAATGACAAACACATTTTCATCCAACGTGGTTTGCAATGTGGGCAGCACTTTAAGTTGGTTAATTCGATTGGTTTCTAAACCATCAAGATTCGCCAGCCAGTCTGGACACCGGATTCCCGCCGCCCAAATTTGTAAATCAGCCGGAATCACTTCATTTTCGGTGACAATTCGATCCGTTTCTGCACGCTGAACTCGCGTGTTTAAACGAACGTTAACACCTTGTTTTTGGAGTTTTTTCATTACCTTTTCAGACATGCACTGTGCACTTGCAGGTAGCACTCGATCAGCAGCTTCTATCAATGTAATAGAAAGCGCTGTGCCTTTTTGGTAACGGTTTAATTGATGACTGACTTTTGCCCATTCTGCCGCCAATTCAACGCCTGTAGCACCTGCGCCAACGATAGACACACGATGTGAACCACCGTTCGCAAGAAGTTGCTTCATTTTTTCCCACGCTTTCTCTACCTGAGAAGCTGAATCCAGAAACAAGCAATGTTCACTAACACCTGGGGTCTTAAAATCGTTGCTGATCGCGCCAACTGCCATCACGAGATAGTCGTAATGCAGCGTTTGTTCTGGCGCAGATTCCGAAGTCACTGCTATCGATTTTTGTGCTCGATTTAAGCCTGACATTTTGCCTTGCACATATTGATAACCGTGACAGGCTGAGTGAAGACGAAAAGCAACCGCATCAAGTTCGGTGTCAAAAGTTCCTGCTGCAATTTCGTGTAAGCGAGGTTTCCAAAGATGATGAGATGAGGGTTCAACTAAGATGACACTGTGGTTTGCTTTGCCCGCGAATTTACTCGCTAAACGGGTTACCATTTCTAGGCCTGCAGCACCGCCACCTACAACAACAAAATTCGACATACTGCTCTCCAGTCACCATCAATCTATATATGAAATCGAAACGCATTCGATGCGTTGGAATGGCAGGCATTATATTGGGTATAAAATAAATGATAATCAGCTAAAAACGAAAATAACTATTACGGTAGAGTAACAATATAGCTCGGACAAACGCATTAAAAGCAGAGGAAGCAGAAAGCAAAATAGAGATAGAAATAGAAAAGCCATCACCTTTCGGTGATGGCTTTATTTATAGGTTATCTAGTCTTTACCGACTTATTTTGGATCAAGACCCAGTTTTTGTAGAACAAGTTTAAAGTTCTCACGACGTTCTTTCACGTTGTGAACATCACCTGTCGAACAAGTTAGATCTGGACAGCCACGGTTAACGATACCAGAAACGTCATCAATGAATTGAGAACCACTCATACCGTTATCAACGTACTTCTTGATCTCGTTGTAGTAGTTCCAGTCTGCGTATTGACCGCCTTCATCGTTGTAAGCCTGTACCGATGTTACCCAGTAGAATAGACCTGCAATCCACTTAATCTCTTTGTTCTCTTCAGAACTACAGATCAAACCAGGGTTTGAACAGAAATCAAGCTCAGCGTATAGCGGGTTCGCCGGTGGCGCTTCAACCGTTACACCATCAATTGTTTTGCCAATTGTCTCTGGATCAACGTGTGAACGACCTAGGTAGTGGTTAAGCGTACCAAAGTTTTGACGACCAGTGGTTTGAATTACACCACGGCCCCACCAACCACAGCCTTCAACGCTTTCTTGGCTGCTGCCGTCCCAAATGAACTTACCCGCTTTTTGACCAACGTAAGTCTTACACTCATCACGTTCCCAAACTTGCTTAGATGTATCTACGCTTTCTGGCACGTCGTTACAGTGACCGTTGTTTGTCCAACGACCAGCCGCACCATTTACAAGCAGACCACGCTCTTCAAGCACTGCATCAGGCGCTGCAAATACTGGCGCTGGCGCACCGTACCATTTAGCGTGCGTAAGTGCGCTCACTTCCATCTTGCTATCACGTGGACAAGAGTAAGCGTGATCTAAGCCAGAAACCGGGTTCACACCGTAATCAGCGTACTTCTGACCTAGCTGACCACAGCTTGCTGTCATTGGGTAATCGGTTGGCGCACCGTATTTTGTTTCAGACCAGTTGTTCTCATCACACGCGTTGTAACGAATCGTTTCCTGCATACTTTGCGCTAGGAATGCTGCAATCGCGACTTTTGCATATTTGATGTTGGTTGCATCGTCAACGTTCTCATCCATCAACCAGAACTTGTTGCCTGCAACACCAATGTTGTGCATTGCATTCAAGCCATCCAGGAAGTCATTCCATTTGTACACCGTTGATGGCACCCAGCCATTACTTGGAGTTTCGTATAGGAACGCTTCGTTATCCATCGCATTTTCAGCGTCAGCTAGCTGTTGGTTCAACGCTTCAATGCTAGTTAGTGAACCTTTTTCTAGTTCTTCACCTACGTAGTACAGTGGTACTTTCGCATCTTGGTAACGCTCAATCTTAGCAGTTAGCTCTTGGCTATCTTGATCAAACGTTAGCGCAAATACGTTGCTAAATGCCGCTTTACGTAATTGTGGTTTACCCGCAGTGTCACCCATGAAGTAACCTGCAGCTTGATTTGCCGGCATATTAGCCAGCATCGCCGGTGTCTTCACGTAGTCAGATACTTGCTTCACGTACTCTAGCGCGTTGTGCCATTGTTCGCTTGTCAGTGCCTCTGTTGCACTTGATTTAGTAAATACAACGAAGTCTGCTTTATTTGCCGCATCCGCTTTGTATAGCTCTAGCGTTTCAAGTAGATCAGCACTGAATACAGATGCTTCATCCCATACAGACTGACGACCAGAGTGCGTATCGTATGCGAAATCACCAATGCTTAGCGACCAACCAAATGTTGCTTCAGGAGCAAGAGTCGTGATGATTAGGTTATGCGCTTGCGCCCAGCCTTTCACGTCATCCGTCAGCGCATTGATCGCTTCGATGTCGATTTGGCTACCCGTGATATCCACTGCGTTGGTCAAAGCTTGTTTAACCGCAACCGTACCAATCGATGCACCTTTATCTTGAGTCGCTAGATCAAGTACATCACTGTTGATGATGATCGATGAAGTACCAGCTAGCTCTGCTTGTTCGATGATAGCAACAAATGCACGAGTAAGTTGATCCACATTTGCTAATATGTCGCTGTTCGCAGCTTCAATGGTTAGTGTTGCTGGCGCGTCTGTTGATGGGCTCGCAACAACAAATGTATTTGGCCAACCTGCCACTTCTAGACGAACTGGGTCCATTGGGTTTTGTAGCGATAACAGTGGCGCTGTGCCTGGTTCTGTACCGTCACAGTTTAGGTGCAATGACCATGAAGCATCGCTGCCTGGTACCGATTGAGTCCAGTAGATCGCAGAGTAAGCGATGTTTTTGTGAACCATGATGTCGCCACCAGTAGCGTGATCACCACGAGTCCAATCTGGGTAAACATTGAAATCAGCACATAGACCGCCAGGAGGTGGCGTTGGTGTGTCTACTTCTTCGACGGTGATTTTTACACGTGCTGTTGAAGATAGATCTTGAGCATCTGTTGCAACCGTTTCTAGTGTAATCGCTCCTACTTCAGAAGCTTTCCAATCACATGCAAATTGCTTTGTTGACTGTGCGTCAAATTCACAAATTTGCTTGTTATTTGCTTTTACAATAACACGTGATAAATCATCGTCTGCATCCGTAGCACTAACAGAAATAGATACCGTTTGATCTTTTTCGATGATAGAGCCATTCGCAGGGGTCACAAATCTTACTTCTGGCTTTTCGAAATCTTCACCGGCTTCTTCTACTGCAACCGTTATCGTCTGTTGCTCAACCAGTTGATTATCTTGATCAAGTACACGAACTTGAAGCGTTACATTGCCTAATTCGCCTGGAGTCCAAGACTGTGAGTAAAGCGTTTGGCTAGGTGCAATGCTTTGCTGACCTAGTTTGTTATTGTTAGCCCAGAACTCAACTTTAGAGATTAGCTCACCTTCGACTCGAGTTTTGATGACCGTCGCTTCGTCAACGTTCAGTGATTGTCCCTGAGTCGGTGAAACAAACGATAGCTCATGTACGGTCGGTTGATCGGGTTCACCAGGCTCTCCTGGACATTCAACTGCGTCCCAGAACCATGACTCTGCACTTGGAGTTTCCCATACGCCAGGGTTATTTTTTGCAACAAAACACTCGCCGCCATAAATAACCATATCGCCATTATTTACTTGGGTTTGACCCGGAACAAACGGGATCACATCACCAGGGACAACCGGTGGATCCACTTCTTCCGCTTTTACGGTAATACCAGCAGATTGCTCTTTCTTCAAGCCAGATGCATCCTCAACGATCGCTTTAATCGTGTGAGCCCCCACACCTGCTGCAACCCAGTTTGCTTGGAACGGCGCTTTTGTCACACTCGCCACTTGCTTACCGTCAACATGGAACGTCACCGCTTTAACCTCGGTGTTAGTTGCCTTAACGTTTGCAAGCATTGCTACCGTTTGACCTTCCTCAAACTCCGCACCACTTACTGGTGACGCCAGTTGAATTGAGATCTCTGGCTCACCAACTTCTTCCGCGTTAACTTTGATGCCAATGGACTGTTCTTGAATCAGACCCGATGTATCTTCAACGATGGCTTTGAGCGTATGTGCGCCCTCGCCAACTGCGAACCAGCTCGCTTGGAATGGTGCTTGTGTCAGACTAGCCACTTGCTTGCCATCGACAAGGAATTTAACAAACTTAACGCTAGTGTTGATGGCTTTGACGTTCGCCTGCATCACTACCGTTTGCCCCTCTTCAAATTCAGCACCGCTTACTGGGGATGCAAGTTGAATTGAGATTTCTGGTTCACCAACTTCACCTTCATCATCGGCAATTAGACGAATCGTGTTCTGAAGAAGCGAAAGATCCAATACACCGCTCACACCAAGTGTTAGCTCAATTTTGTCACCAGCTTGAAGTTGAGACTTAATCCAGCTGCCGTTGTCAAAAGACAAAGCAAGCGTATTGCTAAACACATTACCTTGCGCATTGCTGCTGAACTTCATGCCAGGGTAACTGATACCTTGCGCAGACCAAGACGGCGTTGACATTGACATGTTTGTATCAAACACAATCTTTGCATCACGCAGTTCAACTGGCATAGAACCGTCGTTAGTTAGCGTAACTTTGTACGTGTTCCACCATTGGCTCTCAGAACCAACGATGGATGCGTCTGTATTAACTGCAGCCTGAGCTGCTGGCAATGCCATACCGATCGCAAGTGCCAAAACACTTGGTATGAATGCGAGCGTATTCTTTCTCATAATTAGGAACTTATATAAACAACAATAAAATGAATGCGCATTATAGGCAGGAACTTTTTCGCATCGCAGCGAACGGATGTAACAAAATGCAACTTAGCTTACATGTGTAAAACGCCAAAATTAGAACGTATTTTGCGCCAAAATGATGACAAATTGAACATGAACAATAAGCACACAAAAAAGTGGGACTCTAATTCAAATTTATGGAAATGTGCTCCAGGTTAAACAAAATTGCATTATCATCATAAATAAATATTAGATTTGCAAACCAATGCTTTAGGTGCATTTGAAATCTAAAAGTTACAACATGAAAATGGTAGACACATTTACTTACATCTTGTTGTGTGGATAACCTTACAAAAATTTAGTGCGTTTATAAAACAAACAGATTATCCAATAAATTTTGAAGACGATCACAGTTATCACTTTTCAAGCTGAACTCTATTAGACAGCTGGCGGAATAATAGTTCTAAAGAATGCTTTGCTACAAATTTGAAACAAAACGTCATTTTACGCATTGAAGCATATTTTATTGCCACCGTTTTAAAGATAATGAGAGGAATGGATCAGTTTGAATCCAAGTCAGCTTAAAGAAATCAAGGAGAGTTTTATATGTCATTACGTTTATTAGCAGCTACATTCGCGATGGTAGGGTTGAGCTTCGGAGCTCAGGCAGGTGCCGAATGTGAGGTTTCTGTCGATGCTAACGACATGATGCAATTTTCAACTAAAACACTGAGTGTTCCTGCAGCATGTAAGGAAGTAAAATTAACCCTTAACCATACGGGAAAAATGCCAGCTCAATCTATGGGGCATAACGTGGTTATTACCGATACGGCAAACCTACAAGCAGTAGGAACTGAGGGTATGTCTGCAGGGCTTGAAAATAACTACGTAAAACCAAACGATGATCGCGTATATGCATTTACCAAAGTCATTGGTGGTGGAGAAAGTACCTCAATTACTTTCAGTACTGAGAATATGACTCCGGGGGGAGATTACTCGTTCTTCTGCTCGTTTCCGGGTCACTGGGCAATCATGCAAGGGAAATTTGAATTTAAGTAATATCAAAGCCATGCATTCCCAAGTTACTACTTAAATTGAGAGGGAAGCCTATCGGCTTCCCTTAGTTTATGGCTTGCGAGCAATGCTCATACTCATGACAACAAATCATTCACTTAAGACACTAATACAACTTGAGAGATCGCCATCGGTGAGCAAAATTATTGCGAGCTATTCGAACACAATTTCACAACATCATGAAATGGCATCGGTTTATAAAAATAATAACCTTGGATCAAGTTAATGCCTTGTTCCGACATAAACGCAAGTTCAACTTCCGTTTCAACGCCCTCAGCCACGGTTTCTGCACCGGTGATCTTTATGAGTTCCGTAGTCAACCTAAACAACTCTCGGCCATTTTTGTTGTTTAGGTTAAGTACCAATGAGCGATCAATTTTCACTTTATCAAAATCAAATTTTGACAGATAACCTATGGATGAGTAACCCGAGCCAAAATCATCCAGTGCAATCTTAACTCCCGCTTCTCGCAATGAACATAATACCTGGTAAGTACGGTGCTCATCTTGTATCAACATATCTTCTGTTATTTCAAACTCAACTTGAGAATACGACAACGCACTTTTGTTAATCATATTCAGTACTTTCTCAGTAAAATCTGGCACCAGACACGTTTCTGGAGAGAGGTTTATGGAAACCTTAAATTGGGGGTGGTGAGCCATTTGCGCCACTTCTTTCAATGTTGTTTCGACCACCCATAAATCCAGTTCGCTCATCAAACCAAGTTTGGAAAAATCGCTCAAAAACGTCGGTGGTGTAATTTCTCCCGATACTGAGCGGTGGCGGATCAGCACTTCGACTGAACGAATGACACCACTTCGCGTATCAACCTGTGGTTGGTAATAGAGAACGAACTCCCCTGTTTTTCTCAAATCACTGATGCGTTTCTGGGCTGCAAACTTGCTGGTGATCTCTGGGAAAAAATCCCCAATTTCTCTGCCACTCTCAACGTTTTCATAATTGAAAAAATCATCTGTTATTGATTTAGCAAACAACACATTGGTATTGCTAATTTGGTCCATCTGTTTAAAAAATGGATAGTAGATAAGCACACCAACTAAAATAATGACCAATTGCAGCGCCGTTCCTGTCCACATATTGCCTGTAGCAATATACCCGCTAACCAAAGGCGGAGTCATCCAACTCATAATCTCTGATATTGGGGCCACCATACCTGTTGACGTCGCAATATAGGCGATAATAAGTCCGATAACCGGAGCAAGAAGAAATGGCACGATCAATACAGGGTTAAAAATAATGGGTAAACCGTAGAGAACTGGTTCATTGATATTAAATACACTCAACACCAATACTGCTGCACCCAACATCTTATAGCTACGGTTCTTGGTTAAAAACAACATGCATAGAACCAAAGAAATGGTGTTACCCGCCCCACCTAATCCCGCATAAAAGTCAAAAAAATTGGTGGTTAGAACTGGGATTGGCGTATTGAACAGCTCATGATTCTGCAGCGCTATTTGGGTCATCTCAAAGAGTTCAGCTTTATATGAGGCAAAAATGACATGGCCATTAATACCAATAGCCCAAAACAAGTTACGCACTAATTCATAGATGATGCCATCAAACAAAGAATTGGGTTCTATGTTAGGCAATAAAAAAGCACTGATCTCAGCGACATCAAATATCAGCCCGAATAAATAGCCAAGAGCGGCATAAAACACCACCAATACCGTTGTTGCCATCAACAAGTTGTATGATTGATCAATAACATTAGGAAGATCGGAGGCAAAGAACCATTTACGATCTTGCATAAAGCGTACAGACCACGCCACTGCGATAGGAGCTAATATTCCTAACGGATAGTTGCTCGGTACGACCGTCCCCTCTTGCAGTAATCCCCATTCATTGCACACAATGAAATAGATCATCAAGGAAGGTGTAATAACATTTACGCGTGATACTTTGTGTAAAGAAGATAAAAACTGAGAGAAATACACCAGCAGCAATATAGGAAATAGCTTCCAAACAATTACACTGCCTGTAGCAATCGTTTCACCCATCTTTTCGTAACCGGCCATCATCAACAGATTACCAATTAATGCACTAAAAGCAGAGATCAAAGAAACTGGCAGCAACATTACAAGGACATTGCACAGTCCGTTGACATATAAATTGGAAGAAACTGCAGTAAAAAGTCGATTAAAATATCGATTGTTCATTGGGCACATTTTATCCGTCGATGTCCGATCATTAGAGTCGCACAGGAAGTTCGCCGCAATTAAAATCCGTTTATTTTGTTGCACAATGAGGGAATGTCTGACTTAAGCCTATATTGATAAATGAGTCGTTATTGCAGAGTAATATCACTGATAACAAGCGTACGTCGTTTTCCGTTCGTTGTTTTACGACGGAGTATAGCGACACAATCAGCAATGAACACCTGTACAATCTCAAATATATAAAGAAATTGGCATTAGCGTCGAAGACGGCATCATTCGAGTAACAAAGCGTTGTTCGTTCAACGTTGCGAGTAGTCACTCAACAAACCAATTGAGCTCAGTTTGTTGTTTGTTCCCTAATTCAAAGGGTGCCAGTTACCTGTACACCTCTTTAAGCCTTTGGAAATACTGATGCTTCTTGCCAAAGTATATTATGGCGCACTAAGCAAAAGGGCGCACATTATAGCGACTAAGTTTTTATTTCCAATCATTTTTTGTGGAAATATAGAAAGGTACGACCTGTTACTGTTCTAGCAAGACTTGTATAAGCGGACATGGTTTCGCAAGATAGTACCCTTGAACCTTATCCACACCGCATGCTTCTACAAACTGATATTCGTCTAGGGTTTCAACCCCCTCTGCCACAACTTCACAGTGCGTTACATGCCCAAGTTGTGCAACTAGACCATACAAATCTTTACCTTTTTGATCTGTCGCGTCTAATAACAAAGAGCGATCAAGTTTGATCTTATCAAATGGGTATTTAAGTAAATGTGGAAACGAGGCGTATCCTGCACCAAAGTCATCCATCGCGATTCGGATGCCCTTGGCTTGCAGTGCTTCCATAGTATTGATGAGAAAAACCTTATTGCTCAAAATGGCTTCTTCTGTTATCTCAATTTCAAGCCATTCCGGAGAAATACCGTAGTGTGCCAACCTCGCAAATAAGTGAGGTACAAAGTCTTCTTGCTCTATCGTCGCCACTGAAATATTGATTGCAACTCGTCTATCTTTTGATAGTATCATCTGTTGCATATCCGCGAACACTTTTTCAATTACCAACTTATCGAGCAAAGGCATTGAATTCAACATCTGAAAATCTGCAATAAAAGTTGGAGGGCATAACTTCCCATCCTTATCTATATAGCGAAGTAAAGCCTCGTAAGAGAATATATTCACATCTTTTGTCGATTGCAGTTTTTGATAGAACATAACCAGCTCCCCCTCACGTAGAATGCTGGTTAAGCGTTTCTGTGCCGATGCTTTGCTGATACTTGTATTGTTCGAGTCTCGAACGTTATTCAGTAACGTTTTAAAAATCGATGTTTCTATACCTGTGTAGGCACTATTAGCTCGGAACTGCGCTGAAAACTTTCCTGCATACGCTAAGTAAAATGGTCGATAAATCATCACACCCAAGATGATGATAACCAATTGAAGCAAAGAACCCTCAAGCTGGTTTCCCATCGCAACATAGCCACTGAATAAAGGGGGCGTCATCCAATTCACAATGTTTTCCACCGGAGGGACTAAACCTGACGAGATACAGCCATAGGTAACAAGAAAACTAACAAGCGGCACCAACACAAATGGCACTATCAGTAGAGGGTTGAAAATAATTGGCAAACCAAATAGCAGTACTTCATTGATATTAAAAATAACCAAAGGCGTAGCGGCAAGTGCTAGCATCAAATGATTGCGTTCTCTTGCAAACAGCAAAACACACAGTAATAGGCTAATGCTATTTCCTGAGCCCCCCATCGACATAAAGGCATCATAAAAACCTTGGCTGATAACATTAAGCGTGGCGTCACCTGCTTGCCACGCTGTCATATTCGCTTGAGTCGCAGCATAGATTTGTTGCTTAATGCCAAACAGCAAGTTGTGGCCATTAATACCAATAGAGCCGAGTAACCCCAACACGGTTTGGTAGATAAGCCCACCTTGCAGCGTTAGAGGATCGACAGCTAATCCATCGATAAGCCCGCCAAATCCCGTTATGAGCAGAGACATAAATTGAGATAAAGCAAGGGCAGACAACACAAATAAGAAAAAGTGCGCAACGTGTTTTAATAATCGCGAAGAAAAATCCAACGCTTGTGGTTCTAACAAGCGTATCTTAAAGATCGTGCAATAGACGTACGTCAGCGTGGCACTTAACAACGCAATCAATGGATTATTCGGCAGCATATACGTTGCTGATAAGCTACCGTTTTCTATCGACACTAAATAGAACAATACCAACGAATAGATAATAAATACGGCACTAGATACATTGGTTTTATGCGACAGGTAATAGCCTGCAACGACACAAAATGCACTCGGATAAAGGTTTATTAAAATATCCGAAACATGGAACAGCAATTGAGATAGCTCTGCTAACCCCGAGACTCGACAAACGTGACCGAGAAAAATAGCCAATGCATTAGATAAAGTGAGCGGAAGAAGCAACAGAGCAATCGAAGCTAGGTCTGTTAGGTAAGATTTGGAGCTATCACGCCAAGAACTTGCAATCTCAGAAAAGTGTTGTTTTGGAGAACGGTTAAATGTTGAGCCTGATTGCGTTTGCATGAGCCATCTTATTGCTAAGTGTTAAATTCGTCTGCGGTTTAAACCGCTGTTTATACAACCACTGCAATAACGATATATTCACATCGATGTAAGCCAGTTTCCTAGTATTTCAACTCAAAGAAGTCCAAGTGTTTCACTTCATTAGTCAACACTTTGTATGAATTTATAGTTGAAAACTTTGGATAACAAGCAACCGGTATTGCTCATTCTTTACTGGAAGGGTTGTAAGGGTAATCTAACGCTTATATGCGCCCCGTTCCATTTGCATTCTTTGTCGTTACAATAAATATCAATAACAACACACTTCAATTTAAAATTAAGGATGTTGAGCTGGATTGAGGGCATTTGTTTATATAAATCAGTGCTCTAGATTAATGGGAAATCTTTGCTCATACAGCTCCATGAAATCTTTACGAATCAAATGTTCAAGATGATTGGCTTTATCTGTTGGACAAAAGATCATGACATGCACGATCTGCTCACCATTGATATTGCTTGAAATATGGATATGCGGCTCAGCCCCCGGAAGATCCACACCTGCATGCTTTTCTATCATCGCATTGTAGCGGTGCGCGACATCTGCGAAGTAGCTGCAGTGTTCTTCGATTTTATTGGTAAGAAGCGGCAGGAGTGGATACAAATTAACAAAATCTCGCACCACGATCGAAAAATCATGGTAAACATAGCGTTTCATAAAGTTGAGGTTTTTCACTGGATAGGTAAAAAACATACTATTTGGTAACGTTGCCGTTTTACCGGTGTAGTGATATTGACCATGATAGAGATCGATTTCTTGAATCACCGTCGCCATCATATTGTGCTCAATCACTTCCCCACACAACTTTCCAACTTCAATCCAGTCACCTATGCGAAATGAGCGTGAACTCGCCCGCTGAATGGACCCAGTAAAGCAAAGAATAATTTCTTTTGAAGCCACCACTACGGCTACGGCAATCGCAGTAAGGCTCAGGGCAAACTCACTGATTTCAGACTGCCATAATATAAAGAGAACAATCAATGTGATCGCAAACGTGCCATTTTTGGTTCTTGACATCCAGTTGCGCTGTTCTTCGGTGATAAAGGCATCGTCGCCACGGATTCTAGACAGAATAAAGCGGCGAAGAAGCATAACAAACACTAAAATCAGTGCGGAAAAAACGACTTTGTGAGTGAGAAGAAAATCGACGACTAACTGCACTTTCTCCATTACCCGACTCCCTGTTTAGTTTGGATATTTAGCGGCTTAACACTTGAGACTCGCTCATGAGACGACAACCTTACCAAATTATTCAGTCGGTTGTCCCTATTCGCTTTCTTTAAATACGATAAACGCACGGCGGTTTAAAGCGTTCGCTTCTGGAGATTCTTCGTTGATCACAGGTTGAAGCTCACCAAAGGCTTTTACTTCCCACACAAACTGCGATGGATCGAGTTTCGTCTTGAGATACGCCACCACGGTTTGCGCTCTTCGCGACGCCAATTGTTCATTATAAGAGAGCGAGCCCACTTGGTCGGTATGACCAGCCACCATAATGCTACCCTCTAAACCTTGCAGTTTGGCGATGAAATCATCTAATTGTGAAAGCTCTTCCGGTTTTAGTTCCGATTTATCGAAATCAAAGTGTGGAGTCATCGCCATGTAGATCTTACGCTCTGGTTTTGGCGGCTCACAGAAAGGCATTTCTTCGTACTTCTTCGCTTCTTCAAACATCACGTAAGCACGACGGTTTTCGGCGCGAGCTTGATCCGATGTCCCCAGCGCCAATGGTTGCGACTCACCAAAATGTTTCACTTCCCAATCGTATTGCTCTGGGTCGAGTTGTTGCTGAAGATACGCTTCTACCGATTCAGCACGGCGCATAGACAGCTTCTCGTTATATTCGTCAGAGCCTTTAAAATCGGTGTGACCAACAATCGTGATGCGTCCGCTCAAGCCTTGAATATCACGGATAAACGCATCCAGACTTGCCGCATCAGCTTCACGAATGATGGATTTATCGAAGTCGAAATGCTCGGCAACCGCAATATGGATTTCGCGTTGCGGTGCCAAACATTCACTGATCAAAAACTTGGAGACATTCACGTCCGCAAACTTTTCTCGGTTCTCTTGGCTTACATACGCATCTGCCGAACAACCTGCCAATATTACCCCTGCAATCATGCCGCTTAACAAACGAATCGTCGTTTTCATATCGCCCTCTTATAACTTACCAACTAGGTTAATGAACACGCCTGATGCGTCGTAATCGTCATCATTCGCTAGGTTGCCATCAAAGCCTGAGAAGTTGTAACCCACGCCGACTTTGAAGTTGTCGCTCAAATGTTTGTTAACCGAAACCAATGCGCCCTGCTCTAATTCGTCGTAGGTGCTGTCCGTCTTCCAATGGTATTCACCGGTCACGTCCCAATCTTTCATAACACGGTAAGAGGCACTCAAACCGTAGAGAGAAATTTTACTGTCGACTGGAATGTCTTCGCCTGACTGACGAGTGAAAATTTCATGCTTGTCCTTATAAGCGTATTTCGCGCCTAAATCCCAGTTTGCATCCAACGAGTAGATACCTTCGATTTCGATGATGTGGCTTTCTTCATCTTTGTAATCCACATCGCGGTTAAGTTGGTCGAAGTCCACCAAATACGTGTAGCGAGAGAGTACGTTCAATCGGTCGTTGTAGATTGGTCGATATGCTAAACCTGCGGTCGACTCAATAAAGCGTGCCAATACTTTATCGCTCGATTTGCTCTCAGAGCGTGAGTAGTTGAACTTGCCGAATAAGGTATATTCTTCTGTTAAATGGTGCGTATAGCGGTTGGTAGTGACCCATTGTTCCACTCGTTTTCTATCGGGATCAGTAGAATCATCCGTTTTGTCGACTCGGTATTCCACTTTATTTTTAAAGAGTACATCATCCACATCTATCGACGTACTGACACTCACCGATTGGCGTTCAGTGGTGATCTTCTGGTCGTCTTCGATTTCGCCTTTTTGGTAGCCAATCCCCATGTCGATATCGTCATTCATGTCATAGCCGAAGCCAAATGAGTCAATACGCCCTTTGCCATTGTTCTCATCAACAAATTGGTTTTCTTGGTAAAAATCGATCGTTGAAGTCAGGTCAGCACGTTGGCCGACAATCACATTGTTTTTGCCTTCGTATGTGTCGTCTACGTAAGTTAAGTAAGTGCTATAATCTTCGGTTACGTCATACGTCACGCTCGCTTCTGCGGCATCACCGCGATCACCAGTGGTGTATTCCGCACCTACCACAAAGTCTTCTAGGATACGGGTTTCACCACCTAGTGTGACGCTGTCGTTCTCATCGTATTCGTCGGTTTGGCCTACGGTTTTCTGGCCTTTGATGTACACGTTGTTGTCGCTGTCCCAGATGTAGTCAGCACGCAGACCCGCTAAGGTGCCTTTGCCTTTTTCATCCTCATTGTTCAGCTCTTCAACCTGTTTACCCGCTGCCGAAATCTTGATGTGTTTAGTGACTTTAACTTGGGTTTCCAATTCCGCTTGCTGGGTATCGGTTCTCAAGTCACCATCTAACTCGCGCTCTTCAATAGAGGTAAAACGCGTCTTCACAGCAACTCGGTCAGTGGCTTGGAAACGAATTTCGGTACCGTATGATTCTTGTTCTAGGTCATCATCTTGGCTGGCAAAGCTGTAACCTGCGTCTTTAGATTTGTACCAAGCTTTTACATCGTTACCCACCGCAGAGAAGACGTTTGGTGCTAAATCGTAAAGGTTCATTACCCCTTTGACTTGGTAGATATCACCTTCACGATCTTCCGCGTTGCTGCCAATTGGGGTGAAAGTTAAACCGCCATCGAAAGAAACGTAGTTGGAATCGGTTTGACGACCTTTACTGTGTCCGAATTCGGCTTTCAAATACGTACCCTCGGATGCACGCAACGTTAAGTCCGTACCGTAGGCTTCGTAGTCTTGGTTATCTTTTTCTTCAGTTTGGTAGTTGGCACCCACACCGATGTAGTCGTTCACCCAGCCTTTCACACGGCCACCAGCGGTCATTGCATCTAGCGCATCACTACCTTGAGGAACATATTCATAGTCCACGGCAAGATAGTTATCGTAACCCGAAGCGGGTTGATCGTTGATTACCGAGCCAAAGTTATCTGAGATGATATTATTCAGCGGCCTAGTCAGAATAATGCGGCCTTGGTATGGATCGATTTCATAGTCTCGCCCCGATTGTAGCGGCATTTCTTGAATAGTAATGCTACTGTCTGGGTCGACAACTCTCACCATTACTTTGTCACTGCCCGGCACCACTTCACCATGACGCAAGAAGTAGAGCGAACCGCCTGTGCCTAAGAACTCATCATGAGCAAACAGAGAATCTGATTCAGCCACAAAGCCGACAATGTTTAGGCGATCTTCACCAAACTTGGTGGTTGAGCGCGTACGGTAATCCCCTTTGAAGCCGTATAAGCTACGGTTGTAATCGTTGTTGTCGGTGCCAGTAATCCCGGTGTTGTAGTTACCCCACAACACATTGGATTTGTCGTACTCAACGTTGAGGTAAACCTTACCTTTGGTGTTCACCACTTTGTAGATGTTGGAGCTGTCACCATAGTTGCCGTAATACATCTCATCGTCGTCTTCGAGAATGTCGAATACACTGGAGGAGTCAGAGGCAAACGGGTTCTTAAACATGTCTCGAACGTCACTCTCTTTAGTATCAAAGTGAGTGGTCACTCTGAGTTTGTCGCCAAACTTACCCTGACCAAAGTACGCCAAGCGCCCTTGGTTATAGATGTCATCTTGATATTGCTCGTCGACGGCTAATGCGGCGGAGTTGCCCGTCACTTTATTCTTACCGATGTAGAAATCCGCAAGACCCGCTTGTACCCAATACTCATCAGGGATACGCACGTAGAGTTGGTAACGGCGCTCTTCACCACTGTCGAATACCACACGAGTTGGGAACAGATACGCATCTGCTGGCAAGTATTGTTCTGCGTATAGCTCGCCCTCTTCCACATCAAACTCATCTTCGCCAATCACGACTTTATCGACGCCTTTTAAGCCCGTCCCCATGAATCTTGCTAGACCCGCAGAAGTAGGAATGTTGTGACGCATCAACTGGGCTTTACCGAGCTTGCGGCTTTGCGCTTCTTCACCGTCGTTCTTGTCGATATCGACTTCAGAGTCTGGCTCGACAAGGTCAATCACACCAACCGTCGTCACGTCCATATTGCCGTCTTTATCGAAAGCTTTTAAACGGAACAACAACTGCGTGTTGGATTCAAATTGATACTCTTGGTCGGTCGTGCCATCCCAAACAATGTTGAAATCGTTAGCAAATTGCTGGCCTTCTACCACTGCTAGAGGATCAACCAAGCCACGGTCACCACCACGGAAGACTTCCAGTTGGTAATGGTCAACGTAGTAGCTGAAGTTGGTTGTGATAGCAAAGCTCATCTCTTGCAGCGGCTTGCCATCTCTCACTTCAACATCGCTGCTAATACTCAAGTCAAGTACCGGGTCAAATCGCATGATGTCGCGACTCACCCAAATAGCTCCTTGGTCTAGGTAGATGCGTGAGTTATCCGTTTGTTCGTGAGCTTTTACTTCAATACCCAGTGAGTCACTGTCAATTTTCTCCAATTGGCTGGTGTCTTTCGCGTACGAAAGTATTGGCAACGCAGCCACGATACACATTGTCAGTTTTGATTGTTTAAATCTAATCATAATAATCCTGCTTAACCGCCTGAGTGGTTGGCTGGGGCTCACCCAGCCTGCGTCTGTACTGCGAACGGTTAATCATCCCCACTGCTTTTGATGCTGAAGTTGAATTTCGTCAGTTTGTTTGGTGTGATTCGGCGTACTTTCGGGTTCTCACTGATCACTTTCATGCCTGTTGGTAAGGAGTCTGTGTCCACCTTAACTAGGAACTGCTTGCCTTTTTTATTCAACACCCACTGATCTGGAACATGGTATCGACCATATTGGTCTGTCTCGATAATGATGCCTTCGACCGTTAGCAGTCGAACACCTGGGATACCGTCTTCGTAAAGTCCTTTGTTCTCTACGATGATTTCCCATAGGTACATATCACCATCTCGGTAGAGGTTTCTCACCACGTCGATGTTCTCTGCCGACAGACCTTTTTTCTTATCTCCTTTATGCTTGGTAATCGCGTTACCTTGATTATCAAACTCAATGTGCGTGCCGTTATCCGTTGTCACCTTGAACGGGAAACCTTGGCGAGTTCGTGTATTAAACTGGAACACCACTTTGTTGCTGTGTTCGAGGGTACGGTTACGAGACAGGCCGTACAGCTCATCGACTTCATAACCTTTGTCCACACTTGACATCACGACATCTTGGTCTTGCTGTGTCACATTCACGTCTTTAAGTTGAGTTTCAACGCCATCCTGTATAATGAATGTCGAACCAGCAATGTACTCACCCACGGCTAAGTCAATATCGATGTAGATATCATCCGCGGTCGCATCGGCTTGGAAACCGTCACCATTGTGGTCTTCAAATACCTTGCCGATGATAGAAGCGGTATCGAATACCTTGTCTGGCATCACCTCTACCGTCGCACTAGCAAGGTTCGATTTCACCACATAGGAGGTCGTCGCGCGTTGTGCTGAGAAGCTCTCTGCAGGTGGCGCTTCCGCCCAAGCCGTGTTGGTATAAACACCAAACGTTGCCCCGACACTCACACGCATCAGATAACGAATACGCACAGCATCAGCGGTTTTCGAATCGCCCTTACCGTAGATATTCATGTCGCCCACTTCGAAGAACAGTTGATTGGTCTTCGTTGGCTCAACTGTTATTTGGATGTCATCCGAGGTATCAAATACACCATCAGGGCCGCTATTGACCATCTCCGTCGAGTCCGGGATGTAAACGAAACCACCTGGGTAGCGATCAACCAAACGCACACCCGTGAATGGATTGTCGTTTTCGTTGGTGATCACGACTTCGTACTCAACGACTTCACCAACACTTGCTTCTGATTTGCTCGCTACCTTGGTCACTTTCAGCATGCCTTCGTTGTAGGCTTGCTTCTTAACCTTGATCGTGACGTTGGCGGATGCGACTTCACCTGTCGACGCTGTTGCGGTAAAGACGTTAGTAAAGTTGTCATCAATGCCTTGGTTGATTTCACCCGTCACTACAATTTCGTATTCATTACCTTGATACGCTTTCATGGTGTGGTTTGAATCGACGTTACTATCTGAATCGACAGAAACCACAACACCAGACTTAAGCTCGGTGATGATCGCTTTCCATGTGGTGAACAATGGATTGCCATTTTTACCAATCAGCTTGTCGATTTCGTCTAACAAGTTGACACTCTCCGCATCCGTAGAACCACGGTTAGCGGCCGTCATCGTGAAGGTGATTTCATCGTCGTCGTTGGTGTATTCCGCTTTATCTGCCACTTTGGTTACCGATAAGATGATCGGTTGTGGCTTGATAGTGACAAAATCGTCCGCTAGAACATCACTTTCCGAGTTGTCATAGGCATACGCATGGTTAGTGATTTCTCCCATGGCATCTGCATTCACAATACCTGTAATTTCGATGTCTAACTTGTCGTTTGGCGCGAGGATCACGCGACTATTCACATCAAGGTTATCACCCTGGATCTGTGGCAAGACAATGGTACGGTCATCGCTGTATGAGCTGGTTATACTCCAAGAGGTAAAGGCACTTTCTTCGGTATCATGAATCGTATTCACTTTAAGTTCAGAAAGCAGATCTTTCAGAATGATCGCTTCAGTAAACGAGCTGGATTCATTACTCAATACCACGCGATAAGTGACATTTTCACCTGGACGGTAATACTCATCGTCTACGGTCTTCTCAAGCTTAATAGACTCTGGCATGGCAAACAGTGTTGCAGTTGCGTCCTGAGTTTCACCTCTGAATGTCGCGCTCGCTGTATTTTCAATCTCACCTGTCGCGTATTGATTAACAAGACCAGTGATAACGAGCTCAACTTCATCGTTTGCAGCGATGATCAATGTAGACTCAATATCCGAATTCACACTTGGTATGTTGGTGATTTCTGTTTCAGGATCGTTTTTATTCACGTCAATTCGCCAAGAATCAAACGCTTTGACTCTAGTACCATCAAGTCGAAGGACCTCTAGGCTGCTGATCGCATCTTGAACATCGACATCGGTTGCTGGCACCGTCCCCTCATTCTTGATCTTGACGCGGAATGTCGCTTCGGTTCCCGGCACGTAGTATTCCGTATCTGCCGTTTTCTCGATTGAGATTCCTTGTGACTGAGGCTGAATGGTTGCGCTAGATTGCTGTGTTGTACCATTCAGATCTGCCGTCGCGATATTGGTAATTTCACTCGCAGCTAATGGGTTGGTTTTTGCCGTAATCGTAAATTCAACAATGTCATGTGGCGCAATATCAATCACAGAACGAATATCTTGATCGTCCATTGGCATCGGTGTAACCGTTGTACGATTGTCATTCGTCTTGGTTTCAATCGTCCAACTCTCAAATGCACGCTCATTGACACCGTGAATATTGATGGCTTTTATGCCGGACAAAATATCTTCAAGCTTAATGTCATTATCAAAGCCGTCCGTTCCGTTATAAACACGAACGTGGAATACAGCATTCTCACCCGGAATATATGTCGGTGATTCGACAGTTTTCTCTATCCACACCTCTTCTGGGAGAGTTTCTAGCGTTGCTGTCGCATCCAATATTGCACCGCCGAATTCAGCACTTGCCGTATTCACGATATTTGCTACTGCACTATTATTCACCGTACCTGTTATAGCAAATTCAACAGTATCGCTAGGCGCAATATCTAAACGTGTATCAATATTTTGGTTCGGCCCCGGTACTTTTTCGATATTCGTGCGAGGATCACCTTTGGTTGTCACAATGGTCCAATCAAGTAACGCGGATTCTATTGCCCCGCCGGAGGTCTCCACTTTTAGTTCGGAAATAAGATCTTCTAACTGCACATTTGCGGCAAAACCCGAACCATTGTTCGTCACTTTAACTCGGAATGTTGAGAGCTCTCCTGGTTGGTAGTAACGTTCATCCGTTGTTTTTCAATGACAATATCGCCCGGGCGAGGTTGTAACGTCGCCGTTGCCGTTATGTCTTTACCATTATGATTAAGCGTTGCTTGGTTAACGATATCGCCAGTCGCTTCACCATTAACAAGTCCAACAATATATAAAGTTATGGTGTCTCTAGGCGCAAGGTCGATGTTGTAATCAATATTTTGATTCACCACTAACTCGTTCTTATCAACCGTGGTTAATGAACTGCCTGTGACATACTGAACCGCCCATTGTAAGAACGCTTGATTCGTTGAACCGTCAATCGTCGCAACCGATAATGCACCAATCTCATCTTTGAGGTTGATGTCGTTTGCGTAGCTGTTCCCCTCATTAACGATTTTTAAAATGTACCCAGCAGATTGATTCGGGCTATAAAACTCTACCATCGGCTCTTTAGTAAACGTCAGATCTGGGATCTTAGCGGTACTGGTCGCTTCTGCGGTTTTCTTTATACCGTTATATGTCACGTCAACAGTGTTCGTCACATCACCGACGACTTCCGGATCAAGTTGCCCCTCAACGGTAATCGTGACTTCATCTGCCGGACCTATGTCCAAACTACCATCTAAAAATTCACCAGTGGCTGCTGGGAATTTCGTTTCGCCTGTTTTTGATGACGCATTAAAGAAAATCGAACCCGATTCAAACGCGATGACCGTCGCCCCTGTCACATTGGTCGAAGTAATGTCATTAACGAGGTCTTTCACTTCAACATCATTTGCCCAGTTGTTCGTGGTATTTTCAATCTTAATGGTGTAACTGAGTGAATCTCCTGATTCATATTGAGCTTTGTCCACCTCTTTTGAGACGGTTAACTCCGCAGTTGCCGCAACATAGGTGGCATCCGCAGTTTGAGTTCCACTGGAATCCGTGACCTCAACGAAGTTAGTGATATCGCCAACAAGATCGTCCTTAACAACACCTTCGACGTGGAGTTTCACCGTGTGACCCGGGTGAATGTTGTAACGAATCTGATAACTATTGTCACCAGTCACCTCAGAGCCCGCAATTGGTTGAGTCAGGGTTGGATCTGTACCATCAACACTTACTGATGTTGCTGACCAAGAATCAAAAGCACGCACGGGTAACATCGAGCCCGCTTTTTCTGTTCTAATGTTTTTCCAAAGGTCGGCGATCAGTGCATCCGTTACATAACCGCCCCCTGTATTTTGAACTTCTACATCAAACCCAATTGTTTCTCCCGGATGATAAATAGCAGCAGGATCGGTTGTTACCTTTGAAATTTCCAACTTGCCTGGCTCTGGATAAATAAACTGCTCGCGCAAGTTATACGTTTTAGTATCAATGCTGACATTATTAGTGAACTTACCAACGGCATCATCTCGAACCGTACCCTCGATTTGAATACGAACAAGGGAATACACATCACCCGCAGCACTTTTTGCACCCAATTCGATTTTATTGTTGATATCGGGACTCGGTACACTTTCTAACGCTTTCAGTTCATCAATCTTGGTTTGCCCATTACCATCACTTAAAATTTCCGCCTTTATATTCCAAGCAGTTAGCGCTTGTTGCTGGGATCCATCCGCCGTTTCTACCGTGAAGCTGCCAATGTAGTCCTCTACATTCACTTCTTGGTTACTATCCGTTTCGTTACGAATCAAAATTTCATATTTGATCGTAGAACCTGGTGTATACGTTGGAGTGCTCGTAGATTTTTGCGCAATGATCTTAGCATCACCCTGAGCGAGAGTGACGTTATTACTGTCTACCCCATTAACTGTTGCAACGTTAACAATGTCATCAAGCGCATCAACCGCCACCGTGCCGTCCAGTGCAAATACCACTTCATCACCTGGCATCAAATCGAACTTAGCATCAAGTGGGACATTTCCCTGATATTGTCCTGTAATTGAAAATCGGTCAGGTGACGGCGCAGAAACAATGGATGTACTGTAACCAGAAAACGCCAATGTAGGAGTCGCTGCTTGGGTATAAATTTCATTGAGTTTATCAACGATAGCCACATCATTTGCGATGCCTTCGCCATCGTTTCTTACGGTGATTTGGTACTGAACTTGACCACTCGGATTGTAGTGACAACCAACACCATCATCGGATGGGAAAGTACACGTGTTACTATCCGATGTCGTGCCTATTACTTGCTTTTTAAATGTCAGTAAAGGTGCGACTGGTGGAATGATTTCCGTGGTATCCGTATGATTTCCTGCTTTACCGGTATTGCCATCGATGTCACCGAGTGCATCCGGGCGAATTTTCCCTTTAATAGTGAATTCCATCACTTCTTCAGGGGCAATATCCACCAGCAGATCTAAGTCATCAGAACGGTCATAAGATCCAACATAGGTATCTTGGTTGCCACTTGTGCCTGTTGAAGTAAACGTATGAGTTATGTCGGTATCAGAAAATGCCGACTTAGTCGTGCCGCCAATTACCTCAACTCGCACATTCGATATGATGTCCTGAATCACCGTTTGATCGCGCCAAACAGGTTCTGTATTGGCAACAGTAAACTTGTAGATCACCTCATCTTCTGGTTTGTAAGTATCATTCGTAGCATATGGCTTACCCGCTATCGAGACGATCGCTTTCTCTACCGTCAAATTTGCACTATCTGGAATAATTTTCGCCGCACTAAAGTTCGAACCATTGTACTTCGGTTTCGCGACTATCTGATCAAGGGCATCAAAACGAACTTGCGACTCCATCACAAAATCAATCCATCCCCCTGGGGCGATAGACAGTACCGGGATATCAATGTCAGAGTTTGTGCCACCGATATAACCACCAATGTCTGTCGTTGCCTCTCCTGACGTTGTAACGGTGACATCCCAACCATATTGCTCAAAAGCGGGTAGGGTTTGGTTATCCGCTTCACCTGCTGCATTTTGTGCAATGCGAACTTTGACGTTAGAAAACAGCTCTTGCAAAGACTTGTTGTATTCCAAACCTTTACCGTTATTTTCTATTCTCAAGTGATAAACAACTTTTTTACCATCATTGGTGTGGTTATACGTTGTCTTATGAGTAGACAGCGAGTTGTCAGTAAATGCTTTATGCAACTTCGTAATTTTAGCTGGAAGCATATTGACGGGTTCTGAAACTAAATTTTGCTTGTTATCTACCACCGCAATATTCAGTATTTGGCCTACTGCTTTTTCACTGATTTTCGCCTTGATGGTATACACAACAAAAGTGTCACCCGAAGCAAAACTGTTCGCCGCCAAGTTAAACTGGGTATCAATATCACTACTGTTTGTTACACTCCCAGCATCACTGATGCCACTTGCATCGACTGCAGTTGTAATCGTCCAAGAGTCAAACGCTTGTCCAACAGTACCATCAAAATACTGCGTTTGAATTTTGCTTATCTCATCTTTAATTGGCATATCATTGATGTGGACGTTATTAAGGTTTTTTAACGTGATTTCATACTCAATGTAGCCACCCGGGGTATACCCGCCATTCAGCTCGGTCGTGCCATTACTATCAAAAATACGCGTTACGTGTTTCGAAAAATTGAACTTTTCTGCCGATGGTTTCGTTTCTGCACTGACGGTATCACCATCAACCGTTAATAAATTCAATATTTCGCCAATCGCTTTCTCATTGACTGTTGCGGTAACTTTGTACTCAACTTTGGTCCCTGCGGGGATCGACGCGTGAGTACGAATGTCTTTGTTATTCGCAATGGAGCCATCTAAATCCGTGATTGCTTTACTGCTGCCACTCACTATGCGTTGCTCAATCGTCCAACCTGAATCGAATGCCCTACCACGTGTGCCGTCCACCAACTCAGTTTCAATAGACGACAAATTATCAACTACAGGGATATTGTAGGCATTACCTTTGCCGTCATTTTCTATGGTCAGGCGGTATATCAATGCCTGATTTGGCTCGTAACTTACTTGATCAACCGTTTTAGTAAATGATAGGTGATAACTGTTAGGAACCACGGTAATACCACCAATCGTAATGGTCCCGACGGCATCTTCTCGCACGATGCCTTCAACTTGGAAAGTGACGGAATCGCCACCAGCCACATCGATTGTTGTATCAATATTCTGATTGTCTGCGACTGTGCCATCTAATGTGCCATCGGTTGTCCCTTTACCACCATTCGAATCTTGTTTTGAAACATCAACTGTAAAGCCCGCCTCAAATGGGGCCGCTAGTGACCCATCAAGCAGTTGGGTTTTAACGCTTTCAATATCTTCTGAAACGCCATGGTTGTTTACGTAACCAGTTTGAGAAGAGACGGTCACTTGATAGGTTAACGTATCACCTGGAGAATAAAATTTGCTCTCTACGCCGTTAACAAGCAGTTTACGGACCACATCCCCACCATTATCAGCACGTTCCATTTCATGATGAGAAACGTGCGACTCTTCGGTGACCTGACCGATATCACGATAGATATACGCATCATTTTCAATCTTATTGTTTAAGGTACCTCCAGCATCTTGAGAACCAATCACGTTGTCCTTAACTCGCGCTTTTATTCTAAACGTGCGTAGCTCCCCTGCATCGAGGGTCATCGTGTTTGAAGCGTTCCCCGGAGGATAAACAAAATCTTCGTTAGTTTTAGCCTGAAAACCTGACCCAAAGTCAAATTGCCAATACTCAAATGGCTTTTGATCATAGAGATCGGCAAAGTGATCATCTTTGTCATTTGCAAGTACAGCACGGATCTCATTTAAAAGGTCAACCACTTTCAAGCCTGTCTCAGGATTAGACCCATTGTTCAGAACTCGAATTTCATAGGTCACATCATCACCAGGGGAGAAACGTACTTTGTCTGCCGTTTTAAGAATGGAGACATTCAGCTTTTCGCCTGATGTGCCGCCAATTTCAGCAGACGAGGATTGATTTAGGTTCGTCGCGGGGTCATAAATTTCAGCGGTATTAGAGATTTCATCTTGTGAATAGTCCGCTTTAACTTTACCTCTGATATCATAGACGACATACCCCTCTGTGCCATTTACTCTAGGGTCGATGTCGATGCGAGTATTGATGTTACCGTTGTCTGGATAGTCACGTTTCGAGCCCGCATTACTGCCGGTCTTAAATGGTGAGTTGTTTGAATCTGTATAAGAGGTGATGGTCCACTCAGAGAAAGCGCTAAGCCCGATAATATCATCGGTAACACGCACTTCATTCGCATACCCAGGCCCAGTATTTACAACCGTCACCTTAAAGTTAACCCATTGCCCTGGAATGAACTCATCATTCGGTGTGGTTTTTGCCACAATTACTTTTGGATCATGCGGGTAAACAACTGCAGTGTCGGTCGCAGAGGATTGAACGATCGAGTCTGGAGTTTTGATCTCTGCTGTATTGTTAAACCGTGTGAAAATGATTTCATCTTCATTAGTACGATCGATCTGCGCTACAATCGTATAAACCACCTCGACATTCGGTGGGATCTGCGCGGTGGTATCCAGATCATTGTTGTCTGAAAATGAACCAACATCGGTGTATGTCGCATTACCATCCAATCTTGGATCGTCGGACTTAATCTCTGCACTAATTTGCCATGATTTAAACACAGGTTTAGTCACACCATCCGGTTCCAATATACCTGCCGTAATCGTAGATAGCGTGTCTTTCACTTTGACATTAGTGGCGTAACCATTTTCTTTCGCGTTTTTTAACCGAATTTCATACGTCACTTCCGTATCTAATTTTGAATACGCCGTTTGTTCTGCATGAAAACCCGTATCTGTGTTCGTTTTTACTCGCTTGTCTAATTCGATCGCGAAGTCTCTAGGATCTGATCCTCGGTCTGCATAAACAGACCCATCGACAGTCACTTGGTTTTGAATATGCCCATTCGCCACAGGATCGGTCTGAGCCACGATGGTGTACTCAATATAAGAGTGAGGCTGAAGTGTTGCGATAACATTGAGATTATTTGGGTATTTGATTTCACCCGTGATCCCCGTGTCTGAGGCAGTCGCATCACCGCCATCCTCTTTATATGCATGGGCGGTGATCGTCCAATCAGAATACGCAGGGATCGTATTACCTTTAATGTCTTGAGTTTCAACCGCTGATAAATCATCCAATACTTGAACTTGATCAGCAAAACCATCGCCATCGTTCGAGACAGTAATGGTGTAAGTCAAGGCTTGTCCGGAGGAATAGAAACGACTATCGACATCTTTGCCCGCGCGCAGGTTATCATCAGGGGTTTGAACACCCGACCCCTCCTCCGTGACATTGTCACTAGAACAACTTGGATCATTATCCAAAATCAAGCCCATGCTGCTGTCATTCGTTTTCGCCGTCAGCTTGTATTTTATGGTTTGTCCCGGCGCAATATCCGGAGTAAGAGAGATAGGATTAGAACTCCACGCTCCATAATTGTAACTACCTGGATCAGAGCCATTTGAATCTTGGCCGGAGATAACATCAACTTTCCACTTTTCAAAAGCTTGTCCATCACCCAAACCACCCGCTTGCTCCGTAATGACACAAGTTAAGTTATCTTGCACTAACAGATTGTTTGCAAAGTACTTTGACGACCCGTTGGTCACAGTAATTTCATATTCAATCTCACCACCAGGAACGTATTCACTTGCGCTCGTCGTCTTAGATATCGAGATATCAGAATCAGAGACACTGAGCACTTTTTCTGCCTCCACTGTGTCGGAGACAGTAGCGGTTTGAACAATCGTACCTGCGTCATCAACAACAGACGCCGTAAAACCTTGCAGCGTCCCGATGGTAATTGGGGTTAAGGTCGCTTTAATATTGTAAGTAATCGCTTCTCCAGGATAAATGGAGACCGTATCATCAGAATCTACATCTGTTTGAGGACCGCTTTGATAAGAAGATTGGGATTTCCCACCGATATTGGTAACACTCACATCCCATGTTGAAAATGGGTTACCATCAACATCAGTATGATCAAAATTGTTAGACAGATCATTCGCTAAGCCATTACTTGACACAATGTCCTGAATATTCTGTTTTATATGGTATTCATGCGCGATACCGCCACTGATGTTTGTTGCTTTTACTTCGATATTGACCACACCATTGATCAAGTATGGCGTAGTTGATAGTAAACGATGTGACAGTTCAATATCTGGTCTCGCAGGAGGCGTATTGAGTTCGTTACTATCTAACGTTCCAGAGCGAGTTTTCGAGGTGGCACTGGTAACAATATTCGACACGAGATCATCAGCAACCGTTGCGGTAATGGTATAAGTAATGTATCCACCGACTGAAATCGTCGCATCTTGAACCGATAAGTTATCAGACGTCGAATAAGACCCCGGATCACTACCAGAAGACGCAACCGCAGTAATAGAAACATCACTAAATGGCGAGGCGGTACTGCCTGATTGTGTTTCGCCCGTCAAAGCCATAAACGCTTGTTCGATGTCTAATCCTCGAACCGCAAATATTCCTGTATTAGTCGCCGTTAAGGTATAGCGTAATGCTTTTCCTACCTCATACTCAGACGGCGTTACAATAGCATCTAGAATGTACTTATATTCAGCAGGCGTGAACGTGATTTTTTTATCGTTTTCATAAGTTTGCTCTCTACCTGAAACTGTTGCCTTTACAACTGTACCACCTAGCACAATGTCTTCTGCGGCATCATCGGCCACCGTTGCTTCAATTTGATATGTGATTCGACCAAATGGTAAAAGGCTTGCCCCAACAACGTCTAAGTTCGCATTTTTATCATTATAAGCCCCCGCACTGGAGCCCAGTGTATGTGAATCACTAATAACAACTTGGCTAAATGCGGCACTAGAACCCGATAAAACGTCCCATATCGCATTCGTTACAGACACATCTCTGATGATACTTGCTGTCGTATTACTTACTTCAATGGAATACGAAATGACTTGCCCATTTTCATAATAAGTTCCTAGCGTAGGGCTAAAAGAAATGTCGATTTCATTAGCTGCTATCGCATGGGCGGAGGCGAAAAAAGTCAGCATGAATATGGCTAGATAACGTTGAACAATGGTCACAGATCTTTCCCACTTATTATGATTATCCCTAACGCGTCTCGACCTAAGTGTCTATCGAAACTAACTTGGGAGTACTATTCTTCATTGATTTGATTCAAAGCGAAGCTATCAATGGCGTCAAAAATCAAGTGCCATATTTTTGACAATACAACGAACCAATATGTCACGTTTCTGTCAGTTTCCATTCAGGTTCACACAAAGCATTGAATACTATACTTTCACAAACATACTGAATTTTCAGCTGATCGTAGCGAAACCATAAGCATCATCATCTCAATTTCTGTGTTTAATGCCAGAGGACTAGGAACATTCAACCAGATGGCATACTTTGATTGTCATGTATTTCAATGTAGCTGAAATGAAAGCACTTTTAATAAACAATGCACAAAAACACAAAATCCTCAACTAATGTCACAATACCTCTATAAATTGAAAACAATAAACAAACCAACTTTTAAGCTCAACACCGTGAGCAACCTAGCAACTCACTGCTTGTCTTGTTCAAATAAGAAGATAACATTCGCCACAAACCGAACGCTGTATTAATATTGAGGAAATTATTAAAAGTCGCGCTTCATACCTAACCCAATCAGAAAACCACTTGCGTCTTATATGTGTATTCGTTGCGAACCAGACTTTCGTTGGAAGACTCGACGTTCTGCTTTTAAACCCGATACGCCGTGATAAACAACGAATCGACGTAAAGTGTTCAGAGAATAATTAAGATTGGAACGTGAATGCGCTCGACAATTAAGGAGCTAGGAATGGATTCGCCTGCATCTTTGCAGATCATCGCGTTATTGACCCGTGTGCAAAACTATCCCGGGTTAGATGGGCTAAGTTTTATTGAACGTCGGATAGAACAGATTTGTCAGCACGCAAACTTCACCATGCCGGAAGCATTTGCCTGCTTCGTTAACGGATTAAAGCACGATCGCAATGATGAGCTTGATGCCGCAATCGTACAATATCACGCTTGTTTAACTTCTTGTTCATCCCTCGATAGCGCCCTGCGTTTTCAAACCCACGTTTTGCTGGCATCAATTTATGCCGATAGAGAACAATACCAACAAGCATACGACCTATATCAAGAAGTATTGAGCCACTCTCATCTGCTCGATACCAATTTCGTCTCATTGGCATACACAAACATCAGTGACTTGTACCTTTCATTGGAAAAGTATTCTCAAGCTGTTGAGCTGGCAAAAC
The DNA here is from genome assembly GCF_003544875.1 of Vibrio alfacsensis. Classification (NCBI taxonomy): domain Bacteria; kingdom Pseudomonadati; phylum Pseudomonadota; class Gammaproteobacteria; order Vibrionales; family Vibrionaceae; genus Vibrio; species Vibrio alfacsensis. Next base: position 462,680 of record NZ_CP032094.1, on the reverse strand, counting down.
TCGGAGCAAAAGCATCTCAAGAAGTTTGCAACCCCGTGAATGAAGCAATTTGTCTTCTAAATATTGGGATGGGCTTAGGTCGACTTGGTGACCCACTTTCTGCACTCGAGCAATTCCATCAATCAATCTCCATTGCGAAAGGCATTCCCGATCAACGTATTGAAGCAATCGCTCATGGCTATATCGCTCAGATCTTGATGCAACAAAAAAATACTGATACTCGACAAGTTCGATTTCATTTTGAAGCCGCCGACCAACTGTACAAACAAGTCAAAGATCAGCATAACAGCCAGGAAAATCTCACATTCTTTGCAGAGTTTTTAACAAGAGAGCATCAACTCCTTGATGCTCAACACATCTGCGACCGCTTGTCGGTACTGGTAGACGCAGAGAACAATTTTGGATTTTATGCGCGCTACTGTGAAGCACAAATCGCCATTTACGAACAGCAGAAACAATGGGAAGCCTTATCACTCTTCCAAAAAAGCTACTTAGCAAAAACTCAGCAACGCTTGCAAAGAGCACAAAACGAAGAAGCTGAGCATCTTCAGCAAGAGATCGCCCAACTCACTGAACAACAAGAGCACCAGTTATTAAAACAAGTCCAAGAACAAGTTGGAGCGATCACTGACGTAGGACAAAGCATTGCAACCGTGCAAAGCCTTGAGCAAAGCTTGCCTTTTATCTATGAAAAAGTATCTTCGATTTTCCCAACCGATGAATTCGGTATCGCTCTTTTTGAAGAAGATAGCCAATTATTGGATTACCGCTATTTTTACGATTGTGATGGACATGTATCCCCTTTGACCATCAACTGCAAAACCGATCGTAATATAGGCAGTTATGTGGTGACAACAGGCAAAACTGTTCACATAAACAATGTCACGGAAGAATCCATTAGTGCCTACGTTCCCCTTTCCGAACGTAGAGAACACGATCTGGTCATTTTCGATAACAGCAAGGTCGCACGTTCTGTGATATTAACGCCCATTCGACTTGGTCAACGAACACTAGGTGTGTTATCGCTCCAACATCATTTGCCGGATCAGTATCAACGCCATCATGTTTACTTATTTGAACAACTGGCGGGATTCATTGCGATCTCATTAGAGAACCTTGTTCAACGACAGCACTTACAGCATGCAAATGCGCAACTCGATAAGTTATCAAAAACGGATCCACTGACGGGGTTATATAACCGATATCAGTTAGATAAAATCGCGCCAACCCTCATCAAACGAGCCAAGTCAAAACAGCAGAACTTGGCCATTGCGATCATCGACATCGATTATTACAAAGGCTTTAATGATTGCTTTGGTCATCAGCAAGGCGATCTCGCGCTTAAAGCAGTAGCAAAAGTGCTCACAGACGTCTTTAACAATAAAGGGGAATACCTGTTCCGCTATGGTGGCGATGAATTTCTCCTCATTGCGATGAACCAGTCATGTGGCCAACTTAAGGTTCGACTCGCGCAACTTGAAGAGAGAATCGCATCACTTGAGATGCCAAACCCCTCTTCTCTTTGTTCTAACCTCTTAACACTCTCAATAGGGGCAACCAACGTTACTCACCTGCCATCGACGAAAACAAGTTTTGAAAGTCTGTTCACCATCGCAGATGAAGAGTTATATAAAGTCAAAGAAAAGGGGCGGAACCACTTTAGCTTAATTGAAAAAGAGCTTTAGCTTAGTTGAAAAAAGACTTTAGCAATTCGGACAAATGGGCGGATTGGCTTAGTGTCACTTATTCTGATTGATATAAGCTATCTTGATAAATCATTTTTTTACTCATCCCTCCATCAACGACCAAATTGTGGCCATTCACAAAGTCGTTCTCGGGATGAGTAAGAAACAAGCAAGCATTAACAATGTCCCTTGCTTTCCCAACACGACCGGAGGGGTGTTGTTGATGATCCAACGCCTCTAGATCATCATAGCCCTCGACTTGGATCCAGCCTGGACTCACTGCATTCACAGTGATTGGGGTATCGGAAAGAGAAATAGCCATCGAATGTGTCATTGACACTACCCCACCTTTAGATGCGCCATAAGCATCCCAACCTGCTTCGTTTTGATACCACCGCGTGGAGCCTATATTGATGACTCGCCCGTAAGAACATCCTTTATGCAACGCGATAAAACGACGAGTACATGCAAATGCGCCCTTGAGGTTAACATCTATCACTCTCGAAAATTCATCAAATGTCAGAGTACTTAGTGGCTTATTAAAGTTAGCGATCGCACCATTGTTGAGAAGAACATCAACCTGACCATATCGATTTTCAAGTTGATCAAAAGCGGCTTCAATTTGATCTATACACCCAAGATCCACCGGGTAAAAATCAACCTCAGAATTCGTCGATGAGACAACATCAAATACGACGACTTTCGCACCAAGATCGAGGTACGCCTGTGCGAGATGCTTACCGATCCCTTGGCTTCCACCAGTCACTAACACCACTTTATTGTCGTACATAACCAAGCCTCAAATTTACTTAACAGGCGTCTATTTTAGGGCGCTAATGAGAAGAAAGATATCCTCAATCTAGGCCGAATCACTCAGGTAAATACCAAAATTATTAATCTACAAATAAAAATAAAGCCGAATTAATATCGGCTCTAGTGGATAATATAGGATATGTCAGTCATATCGGATGTGTTACTGTTCAATTTCTCGGATAACTCGACATGGGTTTCCGGCAGCAACCACATTAGGTGGTATATCTTTAGTCACAACACTACCAGCACCTATTACTGAATTATCTCCAATCGTTACCCCTGGGCAAACAATCACACCGCCGCCTAACCACACATTGTCACCAATATAAATTGGCGTTCCAAATTCCACGCCCTCTTCTACCCGCCCTTTTACATCCAATGGGTGACCTGCGGTGTAAATTTGTACATTTGGCGCAAATAGAACATTGTCTCCAATATGAACCTCAGCCACATCTAATACGACACAGTTAAAATTGGCGTAAAAGTTTTTACCAAGCTTAATATTAGAGCCATAGTCACAACGAAACGGTGGTTCCAAATAGGCCCCTTGAGCATCAGGAATCAAGGTGTCGATAGCATGTCGCCACTCTTTCGTGTCTGGAATACTGTTGTTTAGGATTTGTAGCGTTTTACGGCATGCAATTCGAGCTTGATAAAGCTCATCATCCCAAGCGTTGTATGGCTCACCCGAGAGCATTTTTTGTTTTTCAGTTTTCATGATTAACGACGATTACTTCTAAAAGAAAACCGCATGAAAACACAATCTACGCCCGCAAAATGTGAGAAAACGCAATATTACATGCAAATGGGAACATTTTTACCATTCTAAATCTTATACCGCTTCGGGTAGGTCAGAAAGGTTATCTTTGACCCAAATCAAAGCTTGTACTCGATTCTTGACCTCTATTTTCTTAAAATATTATGCAAATGCGTTTTTACCGTGTTTTCACTCACCAAAAGTTGCTTGGCGATTTGCTGATTGGACGCCCCCATAGAAAGAAAAGTCATAATTTGCTGTTCTCTTTTCGTTAACACTGCCGATGTCGACTTGTTAACTGGGCGACTGTGCCTACGCAGATGCATAATATACTCTTGAGAGAACTTTCGACTGAACCACATATCACCCTGTAGAATTTTCCCGATACCTGTATGCAGGGTATCAATGTCATCTGACGTGTAAAAAATCCCGGCTAATGTTGGCCACACTAATGTTTCTTGGGTTGAAATAGACTTGTCGCAATTAAATAAGACTTCGATCGTATCTTTATTATTTTCCGCTTTTACAAGCATGTAGTTATCGAATGCTTCTTCATTGAGTGCACTTTTATCAAGCAATATCGCGGAGGTTGAATCTGGGAGGGAGTGTGAAGAGGGGAGAGTTTATCTGGAGCAATCAAAGTAACGTTAATCGTGAGTTTACTTTCCAAAACGTCCTTTAATAAAGATGACTGTAAACTGTCTTCCGTGATTAAAACGACATTCCTTTTGTTATCATTTTCCATATTTCTCCCATCCCTACCTATATCTGACGTGAATATTTAGAGTCGATTACATAGGCATTAAAGTCAAGTATGAAAATAGTAGTACTTATGTATAACTGACTCCCTCATCAAGTATTGATAGTAGTATAAAACCGGCAATAAAAAAGGGAGTATGAATACTCCCTTTTTATTAGTTGAATCAGCACACATTAGTGCACTGGAACTGAATTTTTTTGATTGAACTTACCAAAATACTGTTCTAGAACTTCCGGAGTCAGTTTTCCTTCCGCTTCAAGCTTTTTCAGTTGTTCTACAATCTCTTTCTGCTCTTCTAGTGATGGCAGTTTTACTTCTGGCTCTTGAGCGGCTTCTTGAGAAATTTGCTCAAGTTCTTTTTCGAAGTCATTCATAGTATTTACCTAATCTATAGTCATGAAACTTGTCAATTATCGCTATTCTATCCAACTCTACAGCTTGAAGCTACCAACCATCTTATCTAAGCGGGAGGATAACGCCTGAAGGTCACGGCTCGCATCCGCTAACTCCTCTGCGGTTGCCGTGGTCATCTCGTTGATAGCGTTAATCTCTTCAATGTTTTGGTTGATCGTATAAACCACCGTTGACTGTTCTTCTGTGGCCGTCGCTACTTGAGTATTGCGATCAGAAATGTCCATGATTCGTTCTGAAATGCTTTTTAGCACTTCAACCGCTTCATCGGTTGATGTTACGCCCTCAAAAGTAATCGCTTTACCCGCTTCCATCGCAGTAACGGCATCTTGTGCATCACTTTGTAGCTGATTAATCATCTTCTGAATTTCTTCTGTCGAAGAAGCCGTGCGAGATGCAAGGTTTCTGACTTCATCGGCAACCACGGCAAAACCTCGTCCTTGCTCCCCAGCGCGAGCAGCTTCAATCGCAGCGTTAAGTGCAAGCAAGTTCGTCTGATCAGAAATGTCACGGATAACATCCAGAATCGAGCCGATGTCTTTGGTCGTTGTTGCAAGTTGAACGACAACCATACTGGTCGATTCAACATCATTTGCAAGGCGGCTGATCACTTCTTTTGCTTGGGTAACCACTTGGCGACCCGTTTCTGTATTATCTGAAGCTTGGCTCGCTGTGTCGGCAGCGGTTGCCGCGTTCGAGGCGATCTCACTGATCGTTGCACCCATCTGGTTAATCGCTGTCACTACCTGAATCGTTTGATCGCGTTGCTCTTGGCTATTATCGTGTGTAGACGTCGCTTTACTCGAAACACTCTCTGCTGCTTGGCTTAACGCACTACTGGTTAGCGAAACTTCTTTGATCGTTGCATGGATTTTTTCAATGAAACCATTAAAGCCTTTTGAAAGCTGTGCGATTTCATCGTTACCTTTAATCTCAATGCGTTGAGATAAATCGCCCTCACCCTCTCCAAGATCCGTGAAGCGATTCGCAATCTGTTTAATTGGATTTGTGATGCTATTTGCAAGTAACACACCCATTGCAATGAAAGCCAACGCCACAATCACGGTTGTCATCAGCATTTTTTCACCGGTCGCATTGAGGTCAGCAAAAACTTCATTTACTGGGACCACGCCAACTACAAACCAATCCATTGATGGTACGTATTGGCTAGAGACAAACATCTCTTGTCCCTCAAACTCCATAGTCACCAGATTAAAGCGATCTTTGTTCAACAAATGAGATGCTTGATTACCAAATAACTGATGAATGGAGGCTTTATTTTTGCCTGGCTGACGGTGAATTTGAATATCACCTTTACTGTTGGTCAGGAATACATAACCCGTATCTTGGATTTTGAATCCATTCAGCAGCTTCACCATGTCATCCATCGACTTAGACAAGCCCGCCATCGAAATACCCGCAAGGTCTTGGTAATTGGCAAACATCTTAACTTCACCCGTTGTCTCTTGGAACACACTAACAGACATGCCTTGTCCTGATGACGTAAAACCAAAAAACCACCCGTCTTGAGAACGATTTAACTGACGTAAAAAACCATTTTGGTTCCAATAATACGCTGTCTGACGGTTTGCAACGGAAGCATCATTCAACTGATACTGTGATTTCACGTTGTTCAATTGCTTTACAAGTTGAGCTTCCTCTACAGGGTTGCGATCGGTTTTTGATAGCGCTTCAACCACAAATTCATTAGTTGCCAATTGCTTAGCCGCTTGCTGCATCTGAATAACTTCACGATCAATTTCTGTATTGATTTGTTGCAGCATGGCTGGCAATTCAATATCAATAAGACGATGACTAAGCACCGCACGAGCATGATGTTGCGCCATAACACCAACGATGATGGTGGATGCGAGAACAGCAAAAGTAATGCCGAGTACCACTTTTTGTTTAATACTCAGAGAATTAGGTTTCAACATATCTGGACCTTAAAAGAATCACTCGTTATTTTCTGTATGACGATAATTTCTGCGCAAAGGCATGAAATTGTGCGCACACCTTTTTCTTATGCGCGGCATGGAATCTATATCGACCAGGACAGGTAAAACTAGAGGAATTTCTCACATAATTTTGCAATCGTGATGTAACAAGCTGTCTGGCAAGCAAATTCAAACTTTTTAATGCCTTGCAATCAATTTCTTAGCCCCAATATTGCAAAGATAAATTACGCAGACGTAGTGGAACTTTTCACTCCGAGAAAGTGACCAATACACAAAACCAAAATCAAATGGATACCTAGAGAGTTCAACAATGCATAAAACGAACTTCGAAGCGCTGCAAAGCTATTTAGAGTCTCAGATCATTGGTCAATATGATCTCGTCAAACAACTGCTTATCGCTCTACTTGCCGATGGGCATATTTTGGTTGAAGGTCCGCCAGGACTTGCAAAAACTCGAGCCGTAAAATCGCTTGCCGATTGCATTGAGGGTGATTTCCACCGCATTCAGTTTACGCCAGACCTTCTGCCTGCTGATTTAACGGGTACTGATATCTTCCGACCAGAAACTGGCGAGTTCACTTTCCAATCTGGTCCGATTTTTAACTCATTGATTCTTGCCGATGAGATCAACCGTGCACCTGCAAAAGTTCAAGCGGCAATGCTAGAAGCCATGGCAGAAAAACAAGTAACCGCTGGTCGTCATACTTACGCCCTACCAGAGTTATTCTTGGTGATGGCCACTCAAAACCCGATTGAACAAGAGGGAACTTACCCGCTGCCAGAAGCGCAACTAGACCGCTTCTTGCTACATCTGGATGTCGATTACCCAGATGCAGAACACGAGCTCGCGATTCTACGTATCAACCGTGGAGAAGCAAAGGGCGAAGCGGTAGTTGAGCGACCAAATCTAAGCCAGCAAGATATTTTTACTGCGCGTAAAGAAGTCCTCAATATTCATATGGCAGATGCTATTGAGCAGTACATTGTGCGTCTTGTTATGGCGACTCGTCAGCCAAGTGATTACGATCAAGAACTTGCAAAATGGCTATCAATGGGGGTGAGTCCACGTGCCACTATTGCATTAGACCGTTGTGCTCGTGCTCACGCTTGGTTAGCAGGCCGTGATTTTGTCTCTCCAGAAGATGTGCAGGCGATGGCTTACCCGGTATTGCGTCACCGCTTATTGTTGAGTTACCACGCCCAAGCTGAGGGCATCAGAGCAAATCGAGTGATCGATAAGCTACTTAGCTTAGTCGGTAGCGCATAAGTAAAAGGTGGCAATATGTCTGCACTCAAACTATTGCCACCCCATGCAAATGGGGTGACATTAAACCTCGAAGAATTGCTTCAATACCGTACTCAATCTGTTCGTTGGTTGCCTCCTGCCCAAAGTATTTGGTCACAAATGAGCGGCAACCATACGAGCAGACAAAAAGGGCGCGGGATGGATTTCATGGAAGTGAGACAGTATCAAGCTGGTGATGATATTCGCAGCATAGACTGGCGAGTCACCGCACGAACGGGTAAAGCGCATACCAAATTGTTTGCTGAAGACAAAGAACAAGCGGTGATCTTGTACATCGATTTGAGCCCTAGTATGCATTTTGGATCGCAATACGTGTTGAAGTCGGTTCAATTGGCACACTTTGCAAGCGTGCTGATTTGGCTGACGTTAGCCAAGAAGGATCGTATTGGGGCAGTGATTGATGATGGTCAAAAATGCATTGAGTTCCGTCCATCATCACTACAAAAGCAAGCGCTAAGAATCCTTGATGCAATAGTGAATACTCACAATCAATTGATTACCAATCAACAAGTGGAAAGTGTACGTCACCTTCCATACGAGAGTGCAATTGAAGCTCTGCACAATCTAGCACCTAAAGGTAGCGAGTTGATTCTATTGAGTGATTTTGTACAGATGGAAGAAAAAGAGTTCTTGCAACTGCGTCGATTAAAGCAACACAACAGTGTTCGTGCAGTACAATTTTACGATCCACTTGAGCGAGGTGAAACGGATTACCGAGGTCAAGCTAAAGCCTCAGACGGTCAACGTAGCCAATGGTTCAACTTTGGTTCAAAAGGGCAACGTAAAGAACTGGAATCCTATTTTTTGAAACGCCAACAGAGCGTCAAACAGCAATGTCATTCGATGGCCATTCCATTTAACAGCCTGTCGAGTGGCTCACCGCTGATCCCGCAGTTAAGCTAGATAAAATAAATCATATAATTCAAGCAGTAGTAACAATAATGACAACAACTAACCAAAGCCTAAACCTTGAACCGTTAATTCTACCTAATGCACCCGATTGGTTCCCACTAGCGTGGGGATGGTGGGCAGTGCTTGGTGCTCTCGTACTCATCATAAGCATACTTTGTATCTATGCGAGATGGCGTTCCAAGCGCCTTTTAGCTAAAAAGACCGCTTTGAAACTATTGATCAATCCAATCACACCACATACACCATCGTCCGCATTAGAAGTATTACGCCAAGCGGCTTTGAGTTATTTTCCTCGTGCAGAGATTGCCCCATTGACGGGCTCTGCTTGGTACGAGTTTCTGGACAGTTATACCAAAGAAACTCGATTCGTAGACAAACAACAACAATGGCAAGCCGCGCTTTATCAAAAGTCTAGCCAAGAGCACCACCAAGACCTCATCGCTGATTGTGCTTTCTGGATAGCAACCGCATTGCCACCAAAGAAAAAGGCAAAAACTCGTGACTGAGACAACTCTCGTTTCGAGCCTTTCTCAGTGGTCGAACATTGAATTTGTCTGGTGGTGGGCACTACTTTTACTGCCTCTACCTTGGCTGGTTTATAAGTTCTTCCCTGAAGAGACTCAGCAAGCTGAAATCAAACTGGCATATCTTCCAGATAACAAACACAGCAATAAACCAAAACAGTGGGTACAAAAAGCCCTATCTATTGGTGTATGGATATTGTTAGTTATCGCCTGCGCTCGCCCCGTTTGGTATGGCGACCCGGTTGAATTTCAACCTAAATATCGTGACATGATGTTAGTCGTTGACCTATCTGGCTCAATGCAAAAAGAAGACATGAACGATAATGGCGAATATATCGACCGTCTCACCGCGGTAAAAAGAGTTCTATCTGACTTTGTTAAGAAGCGCGATGGTGACCGTCTTGGCGTTGTGCTGTTTGGCGATCATGCTTACTTACAAACACCACTCACTGCCGATCGTAAGACCGTCATGCAACAAATCAACCAAACGGTTATAGGTTTAGTCGGCCAACGCACTGCGATAGGTGATGGTATCGGCTTAGGTACAAAAACCTTTGTTGATAGCGACGCCCCTCAACGCGTAATGATTCTCCTCAGTGACGGTAGCAATACGGCGGGCGTGTTAGATCCTATCGAAGCGGCAGAAATCGCGAAAAAGTATAACGCGACAATTTATACCGTTGGTGTCGGCGCTGGTGAGATGATGGTGAAAGACTTCTTTATGACTCGCAAGGTAAACACCGCATCCGATCTTGATGAGAAAACACTCACCCAGATTGCACAGCTAACCGGAGGCCAATACTTCCGAGCTCGTAATGCCCAAGAACTAGAAAAGATCTATGACACCATCAATCAATTAGAACCCGTATCTAGTGACACTCAAACTTGGCGACCTCAGTCGGAGTGGTTCCCTTACCCACTGAGCGCAGCATTGGCTCTTTCCGCGTTTCTGTTTGTATTAAGGAGAAGACATGGCTGAGTTTACTTTCCTAACCCCATATTGGTTGCTAGGCTTGCTCGTTATCCCTGTCGTGCTTGCTCTCAATAGCCAGTACAAAAGTAAAATCATCATTAATTGCCCCACACTTAGCAAAATGCTCGGACACTCAGTAAAAGTGAAGCATTTCTATTTCGTCTGGGGACTTGCTTGGGCAATGGCTTGTATCGCTTTAGCTGGCCCAAGTTGGCAATCTAATACCCGTCCGAGTTTTGAGCTGAGTCAGAACCGAGTGTTGGTGTTGGATATGTCACGTTCTATGTACGCGACCGATGTGAAACCAAATCGACTTACGCAAACTCGTTACAAAGCACTGGACCTACTGCCTAAGTGGAAAGAAGGCTCAACCGGTTTAGTTGCCTATGCTGGCGATGCTTATACATTAAGCCCTTTGACAACGGATTCGAGTACGCTTGCAGGCATCATAGAGCATCTCTCTCCGGAGCTCATGCCTTACCAAGGTTCCAATTTGCCCGCAGCAATTGAAACGGCTCTTGATCAGTTCTCCAAGGCAGGAGTAAATCAAGGCGACATCGTGGTTTTAGCTGATGATTTGGATGATAGTGAGCTAACGCGTTCACTGAGCCTGTTAAATGGCAAAGACATACGTGCATCTGTTCTCGCTATCGGTACAGCAGACGGCGCACCAATTGCTCTTCCTGATGGGTCGCTAATGAAAAATCAGCAAGGTAATACGATTGTCGCTAAAACCAATCTGAAGAACTTACAAACACTTGCGAAAAAAACGGGTGGTCTATTTGTGCCAGTCCAACACAATAACCGAGATGTTGATAGTATTGCGACATTTACTAATGGCGCTGGAAGTCATCTTGCAGCGAAGCAAAGCGAAGACGTAAAAATGGACTCTCGCTTGAACGGAGGGTTTTGGCTGCTGCCGTTACTACTCATTCCTGCAGCCCTGCTCTTCCGCCGCGGCATGATTTGGGTTCTGCTCGCGTCCGTAGTGCCAATGACTTGGACACCGCAAGCACAAGCTAATGCGTTCTTAAACCCAAATCAGCAAGGTGAGCAACTATACCAACAAGGTGAATACGAGAAAGCGCAAAATACTTTCACCGATCAAAATTGGAAAGGTGCCGCCAGTTATCAAGCGGGGGATTATGAAAGCGCAATTCAAGCATTTTCAAACAATAAGACCCTTGATGGACGTTACAACTTGGCAAACGCACTGGCTCAAAACGGGCAACTTGAAGATGCCGCCGATTTGTACAAGCAGTTGATAGATGAAAAACCTGATTTTGAGGCGGCTAAAAAGAATCTGTCGGTTGTGGAGGAGAAACTGAAGCAACAGCAGCAACAGCAGCAACAGCAGCAACAGCAGCAACAGCAGCAACAGCAGCAACAGCAGCAACAGCAGCAACAGCAGCAACAGCAAAGCAACAGCAGCAAACAGCAAAGCAGCAACAGCAGCAAATAGCAGCAACAGTAACAGCAGCAACAGCAGCAACAGCAGCAACAGCAGCAACAGAGAGCAACAGCAGCAACAGCAGCAACAGCAGCAACAAAAGTCTCAAAATGACGCTAAACAAGAGCAAGGGCAGCAGTCACAAAACCCACAAAATCTGAAAATAAAAAGAAAAGCAAACAACTGAGCCGAAAAGCGAAACAAGAAGAAGTGCAAGGCGAACAACAAAGCGAATCAGTGCAAGCACAGGCTCAACCAGACCAACCCCACCAGGATGATCCTGAATTTCGCCGACTTGAAGCCGTAGAAAGTGCACGAGATCCAAGTTTTTTACTTCGTGCACAAATGCAGTTACAAGCTCAGCAAAAACAACGTCCACAACAATCAAATAAGGAGTGGTAAGTCCATGATGAAAAAAGGCGCAAAACTGGTCTTTGTTCTGATGGCCGGCCTACTAACTAGCATTTCGGCTTTTGCTCAAAGCCTTCAAGCTAGTGTGAATAAAACACAAGTAGCTCAAAACGAAGTGATCAACTTAAGGGTCGTAGCGGATACTGAGCTAGGATCCGATGCGATTAATTTCAATGTATTGAAAAATGACTTCTTTCTCGGGCAGCCTCGTTATGGTCGTTCAAGCAACAATATTAATGGTCACAAATCCGTTCGAACTGAATGGAGCATCTCAATTGCACCAATGAAAAATGGCATCGTGACAATTCCGAGCTTTACCGCTGATGGAATGCAAACCGAGCCAATTCAACTGCGAGTGACGAAAGAGCAATCCGAACCAAATTTGGATGATTTATTCCACTTCGATATGAGTGTCGACAACCACACTTTATATCCACAACAATCGGCAACCCTCCGAATGCAATTGATGATCAAAGTTGATCCTCGTCGTTTGGATAACCCTCAAATCATACCGCCTAGTATTGACGGAATGAAGCTAGAGGCAACTGGCGAAATGAAGCAAGGTCAACGTGTCATTGATGGCCTTGAAGTTACCATTGTTGAACAAGCATTCCGCATAACCGCTGAGCAACCAGGAACTTACACACTTCATGGTCCAAAACTGACTGGCTCATACGTCTACGGTGATAGTTTAACCGGCTCAACTAAGGTCATGCCAATTAACACGACGGCGCAACAGATGCCCATTACCGTGAAACCAATTCCTAATGATATCAAAGGAAACTGGTTACCGGCCTCGGCGTTAGAAATAACTCAAAGCTGGCAAGATGATCAAGGTAACTCTCTGTCAGCAAATGTCGTAAACACCGTTAAACAGGGCTCATCCATCACTCGCACCATACGCATTAAAGCACGAGGAACACAAGAGGAATATTTGCCACGCATTAACATAGACTACCCTAGCTCGTTGCGTATATACCCTGAACAGCCGCAGTTTAATACTGGCAGAGATGGCGTTGTGACCATGACGGTCAAACAAGTCATTATTCCTACAGAAGTTGGCGAAGTCTCATTGCCAAGCTATAGCGTAAATTGGTGGGACAGTAATCTCGACCAAGCGAAACAGGCGAGTATTGGCGAGCTTAAGCTAGTCGTAGAAAAAAGTGACAGTGGGTTGATCTCGTTAGCAGATAACGTACAACCTCCTGAGCCTGCACCACAAGCATCCACAACCGTCTCACAAGCGGGCGTGAATTCTCTATGGCAGACACTCACCTTTGTATTTGGCTCGTTATGGATTATTTCTTCCACCATTGCAGTCATTCTATGGAAAAAGCGCGGTACTACGAATGAAGAAAGAACCGAAAACGCAAGTTCTCAACCTTCTTTCCAACAATTAGCAGACACTATTAGGCAAGGTGATTGTGCCAAAATTGAACGTGCGGTTAATGATTACATTCACGCACACTATTGTGATCACTCTTCAGAAGCGGTGCTCGCGGTTAAAGAAGAGTTAAGCGTAATGAATCAGGCGCGCTTTGGTACAAATCAACACCCATGGAAAGCAGATAATCTGCTGAGTAAAATCAAACAACTGGCCAAGACGAAGAAAAGTCGACCTAGCCACCAGCTAGAGAAACTTTAAAGTAGCGAAAAAACAGTCGCGATAACAAGGCGAAAGCAAAGAAAAACAAAATAAAATCGAAAATACAAATGGCAGCTCACCATGAGCTGTCATTTTAGTTGATATCTTCAACGCCGATTGATCGACCACTTGTTTATTATCAGGGTCGTACAATGGCGAACAAGTCTTAATTAGTACAGATCAAGGTAATTCAATATTCGGCTATTCGGTAAGCTCTCGGTCATCGGAACTACACATAAAAACACAATTTCGACCATTATGTTTAGCCAAATACAATGCTTTATCAGAGAGTTGATACAAGTAGTCAAAGTTCAACTCATTTCCTAACGTTTGATAACAAGCACACCCAACCGATACCGTCAGCAGCTGTCCCTCTGGATTATGGCAATGTTTGATTGCTTCATTTTCAATACTGCCGCGAATACGCTCAGCTCGCTGCTTAACGTCACCACAGTTCGCACCAATCATCAGTAACGCGAACTCCTCACCTCCAATTCGACAAAACACCTCGTCTTCATCTTTGGTGTGATGTTCAAGAATATTGCCAATCCTCATCAAGGCAATATCTCCCTCCAAATGGCCATAGTGATTGTTGAACAAACCAAAATGGTCGATATCAATTAAAATCAGCCCAAATGAAATCACCTCCTTATGGTCGAACATGCAATACTTTTGCATGACATGCTCCAACATACGGCGATTTCCCAAACGCGTTAGGGGATCTAATTTCGACAATACTTCGAGTTGATGGTTGGCCTCTTCCAGCTCTTTCGTGCGTTTATTGACTTCTTGCTCTAGGTTTTCATTCAACGCTCTAATGGCTTCCTGTGCCTGAGTTCGTTGAAGAACCTCCACTAAACTCGAAGCAAACATGCGAATCACCTCACGTAACTGAGAGGTCAATGGTGCACGTGTCAAAAGGTTATCAACCGCAATAAACGCAATCGGAACACCTCGATTCGACGTTAACACCGTCATTGCTGCCCAGCCAAAACCAACAATATTGCAATTGTGATAAATCGGCACCGATTCTTCAAAAGCGACATCATTGGGCATAGAGCGTGCTAAATTAATTAGCGAAAAATCTTGCGTCTGTTCATAAAAATACGACTCATCAACGACCTTGCCTTGAATGTTGGTTCCCCACGTTCCTTTCATGTATGAGCAATCTTCATCAGTCAAAAACACCGCCATACGGTCAATGCCCAAATTGTTGATCGCAAAAGTGACCGCTGACTTACATACGTCGCTGACCGTTGTACAGCGAGAAAGCTCTACCATGCTAGAATGCAGCATTCGTACATTCTGCTCTTGTCTCTTGCGGATAAATATTTGAGAAAAAAGTGAACCGAACGATTCCAACATTTGCTTTTGATAATCAGTGATGGGTTTACGGTGAATGAAATTATCAAGAGCAAACCAACCAAATGGTTTCTCATTGTCTCTCAAAATAAGCATGGCATTCCAGCCAAGGCCAACCACTTTTCCAGCCGTATAAATTGGGGTATTTTCAATCACGACTAAGTTGCATTCTACGTTTGATAACGCTTCGATATATTCTTCACTCAACTGGTGAAGATCATACTGTGTATGAAATTCATCAATGGTGTCTCCGGCTTCATTCGTGCCATATGTTCCGCTAAAGCTACGCTTTTTCATATCAAGTAGCATCAGCGTTGAGCGATCAAAGCCCAAGCGTTCACGCAGCGCATCGACCGCTTTAAGATAAAGTTCTTTAAGAGAATATGGGTTTGAGATGTCTAATGCTACTTGCTGAACAAGTTTCATATTCTCAATAAAACGCTCACGTTGACTTATTTCATCGACGTATTTTGCTTCTCGAGCATCTCGCTGTTTTATTTCCTGTGATGCGTTTTTTTCCGCGCGAATACATTGCCAACGAGAAGCGGCAAGCTGCATCGCATCATAGCTTTGCTCATAAATATTGTGGGCAGTATGCTCATGAACGTTTTGAATGAGTAAATAGGTGCGTTTAATCGGCGTGTTATCGAGCATCATGATATAGCTTTCACCACCAAGATCATCGGTGTGGTTCCAGTTACAAGTATTAATGGCTAAAGGGATAATGCTCTCTGAAGTATCAAACTGACTAGCCCACTCCCAAAAGGGCTCTGGATACTTGCGGATAGAATAAAACTCTCCTTGAACAAATCGAAGTGAGTCTAATGGGTTGGTTAGTGGGTCATCAAATATCGCGATTGCGCTAGGCCCAAAGTGCTGTTCTAAATACTGAAATATCGCTTCGGCTAACAACCGGTGATCTCTTGTAGAAGAGACGGTTCTTGTAAAACGTTTTAAACTCATCCAGCCAACCCTACCGACGCATTATCTTTGAATGAAAGCTACTTACGTACACATATGCAATCAATGGCAATTAAATTGAGCTGTTAAGTCTTTCGCAAAAAATGTCCCCTTAATTTCACAATCGAGAACCTTTCAACATTTTTAGACCAGTGTTTCATTGGAATTACATACTGCAAATAAAAAAAGGCCCCTCATTGAGAGGGGCAAGATTTCCATCGCTTATAGTTATTTTTTGTACCAGTAAATACTGAAATCAACCGAAGTCGCCATTTACGTAACCCTGAGTACGGTCGTCTTTCGGCTCGCTAAAGATAATTTGTGTATCATCATGCTCAACCAACTCACCCATCAAAAAGAACGCAGTACGATCTGAAATACGACGCGCTTGTTGCATTGAGTGTGTCACGATGACGATGGTGTAGTTCTTCTTCAGCTCTTCCATCAATTCTTCAATTTTGTGTGTTGCAATAGGATCAAGCGCCGATGTCGGTTCATCCATTAGAATCACATCCGGTTCCATTGCAATCGTACGCGCAATACACAAACGCTGTTGCTGACCACCAGACAAACCAAATGCGTGTGATTTAAGACGGTCTTTAACTTCATCCCATAGTGCTGCACTTCTTAAAGATTGCTCAACCACTTCGTCAATGTGCTTCTTATCTTTGATGCCTTGTGCGCGGAGGCCGTACGCCACGTTCTCGTAGATACTCATCGGGAATGGGTTTGGTTTTTGGAACACCATACCTACTTTGATACGAAGATCCGCTACGTCGATGTTGCCATAGATATCTTCACCGTCCATGGCCAGTTTACCAGTGATCTTCACCCCTTCGATGAGATCGTTCATGCGGTTCAAACAGCGTAAAAGCGTTGATTTACCACAACCAGATGGGCCGATTAACGCGGTTACTTGGCGAACAGGAATTGGTAGGTTGATTGATTTCAGTGCTTGGTTGTCGCCGTAAAACAGGTCTAGGTTTTCAATATCAAACTTGTTCATTATCTTAATCTCTTAAATCTTGAATTCGTGTCTTTTACTTACGTTCTAAATTGATTTTGTTAGTAAGTTGCTGTGTTAAAACGTCGTGCAATCAGTTTTGTGAACATGTTGATCAAAAGAACAACGACAATCAGCACTGTTGCGGTACCGTAAGCCTGGTTCCATTCCTCAATGGTAAACAGTTCGGTAGTCAGTTTGTATAGGTGAACAGTCAGCGTACGACCTGAATCCAATAAAGAATCCGGAATACGAGCAACCATACCTGCTGTCAGGAATACTGGAGCAGACTCACCAATGACACGACCAATACTTAGAATGACCGAAGTTAAGATACCTGGCATTGCGCTCGGAAGAATCAAACGCCAGATAGTGTAAATCTTAGATGCACCTAGGCCGTATGAGCCCTCACGGTACGTTTGTGGTACTGCCATCAACGCTTCTTCCGTCGTACGGATGATAACTGGCAGGATTAAGATACTTAGTGTCAATGCGCCCGATAGAATCGAGAAGCCAAGGCCAAGAATCGCCACGAAGAAAGTCATACCGAACAGACCGAAGATGATCGACGGGATGCCTGCCAATGACTCGGTACAGAATCGAATGATTTTCACCAAACGACTGCCTACTTTCGCATATTCAGTTAAGTAAATAGCCGTCATGATACCGAGTGGCGCAGCCACTGCGATTGACGCGATAACCATGTAAATTGTCGACACAATCATTGGGAAGATGCCGTGCTCTTCACCTGTGCGAGTATAGTCATCAGTAATAAAATTCCAATCTACGTGCTGTAGACCATTCGATAGGATGTACCAGATAATCCAGAACAAAAAACCTACCGTAAGTGCTGCCGAAGTCCAAACTAGAGCATTAAAGATATTGTCTTTGAACTGACGTGCTTGTTTTAGTTTTACGCGATCCATATTAGTCACCTTTAACGAGCGATTATTTCGCTTTTTCTCGGTTTAGGTACAGCAGTACTGCATTCAATGACATGATGAAGACCAGAAGTACAACACCTGTCGCGTAGAGCGCATTCGCATGAATACCGCTTGCGTAAGACATTTCAATCGCGATGTTAGCCGTTAGCGTACGCGCTGAATCTAGTATGCCCTCTGGCATTGCAGGTGCGTTACCCATCACCATGATGATCGCCATGGTTTCACCTAATGCACGACCAATACCCAAGATCACACCCGTCATGATGCCTGAGCGAGCCGCTGGAACGAGCAATTTAAAGATGGTGTAGATTTTAGATGCGCCCAGTGCCAAAGAACCTTCTTTGTAAGTACGAGGAACCGCACGGATAGACGTTTCAGAAACCGTAATTACGGTTGGTAGAATCATCACGCCAAGAACAATAATACCCGCCAAGATGGTATTGCCTGCTGGCACATCGAATACATTCTGGATTAATGGAACGATGATAACGAGGCCAAAGAAGCCATACACGACCGATGGAATGCCAGCAAGCAGTTCTACTGCGGGACGAATAACATCAGCCAGACGTTTTGGCGCAATTTCTGCGATAAAGATGGCGGTCAAAACACCGATTGGCACACCCACAATCACCGCGCCTGCCGTAGAAACGATGGATGCCACAATCATGGTTGCAACACCGTAAAGTGCTGGCGGTAACCAGTTTTGGCCTAAAACGATACCCGAGACACCAGCTGCTTGGAAGGCAGGGATACTTTCTCGAACGATGAAATATGCGATAACTGCTAGTGATACGATACCGATAACGGCACTGGTCAGGAACAAGCCATGGAAGATACGTTCTTTCCAATCAACGCGGCGTTTTTCGCGTAGGCCTGGCTTGCTGATCGCTTTTGCGTCAGTAGTCATAAGCTTTTCACTATTGGTTGCGATGGTCATTTATAAATCTCTCGGCTCTTGGCATTGCCATAGAGCTCGATGAATTGAAGAGGCTCAGCCCGAAATGGTGGGCTGAGCAAACATAGAGCCCGATTGAATTAGTTAACTGAGATGTAGCCTTTTTGGTCTACTAGAGCTTGCGCTTCATCCGTTAGCATCCAGTCTAGGAATTTCTGAGCTTCAGCTGATGGCTTACCATCTTTGTAAAGCACTAGGAATGGACGAGCCACTTTGTATGAACCGTTCTTCACGTTGTCTACTGATGCTTCAACACCGTCGATTGGCAACGCATTTACAGAGCTATCTACTGTACCCAGCGAGATGTAGCCAATTGCGTATGGGTTAGAAGCAACCATTGTTTTCAATGCACCGTTACCATTTGCAACTTGAGCGCGTTGAGAGATTGCAGATACTTTCATACCAGAAACTTTCATTTTTAGAGACATGATGTCTTCGAATGCGCCGCGAGTACCAGAAGCCGTATCACGAGTGATTGCTACGATTGGTTTATCTGCGCCGCCAACATCTTTCCAGTTTGTTACTTCACCTTTGTAGATTGCAGTAACTTGGTCTGCCGTTAGGCCTGCTAGTTTATTTTGTGGATTTACAACTACTGCAATACCGTCAAGAGCAACTGTCTCTTCTTTAAGAGCAGACTCTTTCTCATCGTCTTTTAGGTTACGAGAAGACATACCTAGGTCCGCTGAACCGTTTTTCGCTGCTTTAACACCAGCAGATGAACCAGGGCCTTGAACTTCAATAAATACGTTTGGGTTTGTCTTCATGTATGTTTCAGAGAAAACTTCCATCAGTGGCGTTACGCTGCTAGAACCCACTGCAGAGATAGTTTCTTTAGCAGAAACAGGAGTCACTGCCATTGCGCCTAGAAGTGCGATTGCACCGATTACTGTCTTTTTCATCACAATTTCCTTTAAGTGGCTTCATTGCCGTTGTTTTTCACTTGAACGGTGCTCACTTTAGAATCCTATTGTGACAGTTGTGTTTCACTTCGTTGAAGCCTATGTGACATATTAAAGAGCGCTATTATTTAACGCCTATTTTTTCAGCTCATTGCGGCTTATGTGTGCAAAGTCGAGATTTGGAGGCTTAGTTGATATCAAGAAAACAGCCATGATTAGGGCTTGTCGATAGGATAATTGAGAAAGAAGTTTAAGATTTGATGGCAAAAAAAAAGTCCGAACAATATGTTCGGACCTCTGAAATAGATGAGTAATGTTCTGAAATTTAATCTTCAGCGCTTGGCTCTGCAGGCTTTTTCTTAGGAATAAACACGTTGTCACCCACAGCCACGTTTTGGTAGTAACTCTTATCACGTTTAGCAGGTGCTTTTGCAACTTTCTTCGCTTGAGGACGAGCTTTTGGCGTTGCTGCTTTCTTGTTACGAAAATCCTGTTTCTTAGGTTTCAGGCCAGTAAACTTACCTTTCAAGCCCTCAAGTACAGAGAAATTTAGATCTTGCTGTAGGTACGCTTCTACGCGCTTAAAGCTATCCCAGTCTTTTGGACCAACAAGCGAAACTGCATCACCTTTGTTACCTGCACGCCCAGTACGACCTACACGGTGTACGTACTCTTCTGTATGTTTTGGCATATCAAAGTTGATTACGTGAGTAACGGTTGAAATATCCAAACCACGAGATGCTACGTCCGTGGTAACCAAAATCTTGAACACTGCACGTTCAAACTGGCTCATGATGGTATTACGTTGCGTTTGGTTCAAGTTACCACTTAATGCCACCGCTTTAAGCTTTTTCTCATTCAGCTTATTGGTTAAACGCTCAGTATCATCACGCGTTGCAGTAAAGATAATAACCTGACGGTATTCCGCTTCTTCTAAGACACGCTCAAGAATCGCTTCCTTATGATCTAGGTGATCACACAAGTAGAATTTCTGCTCAATGTCTTTGTGCTGTTCATTCGATACGCCAACCGCAATACGCTTTGGTGCATTCAACATCTCTGCTGCGATGTCGTTCACTTCTGCGTGGTCGAGTGTTGCTGAAAACATCAACGTTTGACGACGACGGTGTTTAGCTGCTTTATGAATACGACGCAGCTCTGGAGCAAAACCAAGATCTAGCATACGGTCAGCTTCATCTAAGATCAGTGTTTCTAATCCATCTAGGTAAAGAGAACGGTGCTCCAAATGGTCCGCCAAACGTCCTGGCGTTGCCACGATAAACTTAGGGTAACGACGAAGCGCTTTCACCTGGTCGTTAAAGTTCTCACCACCAAGAATCAAAGTCGCATCATAGGTTAAACCCGCCAGCATAGAACGCAGTTCACCATACACCTGTTTGGCAAGTTCACGCGTTGGAGCAAGAATCACCGCACGAGGATCTTTCGCAGAAAAAGATTTCGTCTTAAGAGACTTGTGAAGCATTGGCAATACAAACGCCAAAGTCTTGCCCGAACCCGTTTTCGAAGATGCCAATAGATCCTTACCGGCAATCACTACAGGTATTGCCTGCTTCTGAATGTCAGTCGGTTTTTTAAAATCGTAGTGTTTCAGGTTCTTCAACAATCGGTTGTCTAGGCCCAGATCTTTAAATTGCAAAGTATTCTCCAATAAATCAATAAGCGTCTCAGCGCTTCTCAGTGTCATTTCCGCTTTAAATGCAGCAAAAAATAAAAGCTCGGTATAGTACCGCAAATCCTATGAGTATAGATAGAGATCACACAAACTTATTGTTCACGCGCAATGAAGTTTCCATTAGAAACTTTATTTTATTGGAATATCGTCTAAATTATTGATATCAGGCAAGTGGCAAATTGACCTGTTGTAAGGCCGACTTTTAATGTTTTTGACGTAGAGCTTACTTTTGTAAAGCCCAAGTAAACATTGAATGCGAGTAGCCTATGAAATTCTTGGATTTTTTTGACTTTTGCTACATCATGTACTGATAGAATTTATCCACACTTAACTCTACGACTATATGGCATGTTGTTAATAGCGTAGAACTTTCACTATAAGCAAGGAGTTCTTACATGAACAAAACGTTGATCGCAGCTGCAGCAGCTTCAGTACTTCTACTAGCTGGTTGTGCTTCATCTGATGATGCAGCAATGGCAAACGCAGCAAAACTAGACGAGCTAAGCAACCAAGTTAGCCAACTAAGCCAAGACGTTCAGTCTCTACAGTCTAACGTTCAAGCTGCTGGTAACGCGGCAATGTCAGCACAAGAAGAAGCAGCACGTGCAAATGAGCGAATCGACAACATCGCTCAATCTTACACTAAGTAAGTTATCGCTTTACTGCCGCGCTTTAACAGCTGTTAAGGCGCGGTAATTTCTACTGGTACACCATTTTGAGCCGCAATCGTTGCTTTCGCTTTTACATCCGTCAAGCCAAATTCATCTAGCCACCAGCCCAACTCTTTTGGTAAAGACAAATCGTCTTTTTCACCATTGCTACGCGTTAGCGGTTCATGCGCCTCGACAAACACACTACGGTCAGGTTCTAGCGTCACTTTCACTGGCTCATTGATAATACGTACTTTTTCTCCGCGACGTACTTTCTCAAACAACCATTCGATATCATTTGGGTCCATACGTATACAGCCCGCACTCACGCGCATACCAATGCCAAAGTCTTTATTCGTACCATGGATCAAATATTCACCGTTACCATATGCTAAGCGTAAAGCAAACAAACCGAGGGGGTTATCCGGGCCTGCAGGAACTACCGCAGGTAAATCGACGCCTTTCGCCTTGTACTCTGCACGGATAGATGCAGGCGGAGTCCACGTTGGATTTGGTCGCTTCTGACTGATGCTCGTCGTCATCACCGGTGTATCTCTACCAATGCGTCCGATTCCAACCGGGAAGACATGCACAATATTTTCTTTGGGTGGGAAGTAATAAAGTCTTAGCTCTGCTAGGTTAATCACGATGCCTTTATGTGGTACATCCGGCATGATTAACTGAGTAGGAATAGTAAGAACATGCCCCTCTCTAGGAAGAAAAGGATCCACGCCTTTGTTTGCCGCCATCAAAGCTAACATACCCACATCATACTGCTTCGCAATATTGGCCATCGTCTCACCATGTTGGACCACATGGTTTTCCATACGACCAATAACACGAGCACCGTCATCTGGTAATTCATACATTTTTGCAAATGACAAACTACTCACTAAAGACAATGAAATGGATAACAGGGTACGTTTAGCGATATGCATTGATCGCTTCTTGCTAGGCATCTCTCTCTATTCCTTGGCATTTTTGAACAGCTGTAAGGTTATCTCTCTTTCTACCTTATGATCAACCATCGGCTTGTGATAATCCAGTAAAGAAAAATCCTGCCAAAGCCAAGGATTGTGAATGAACTTGTTTGGTACAGCCCTAAGCTCGGGGATCCAATGTCTTATAAATGCACCATCCGCATCAAACCTTTGCCCCTGACTGATGGGATTAAAAATACGAAAGTAAGGCTGACCATCACACCCAGTTGATGCCGACCACTGCCAACCACCATTATTTGCCGCAAAGTCACCATCAACCAGTTTGCTCATGAAATAAGCCTCCCCCCAACGCCAATCAATGTGAAGATCTTTGGTTAAGAAGCTTGCGACAACCATGCGCAGTCGATTGTGCATCCAGCCAGTCAAGTTAAGTTGACGCATTGCCGCATCAATAATGGGATACCCGGTTGAACCGGTTTTCCAGCGTTCGAAAGCTTGTTCGTCGTAAGACCATTGGATCTTTTCTTCCCATGGAATGAATCCCTTACCTTTGACAAGCTTCGGTTCAAACACAAGCAAGTGCTGATAGAACTCACGCCAAATAATTTCACTTAGCCACGTTGCTTTACCATCGGACAAGTCTGGAATCGAGCTCTCAGCATAAAGTCTTGCTATGCATTGCCTTGGTGAAAGCGCACCGATAGCCAAATAAGGTGATAGCTGACTCGTTCCGTCTATTGCTGGGAAGTCCCGCTCCTCTCGATACGCATCACTTCTTTCTCGCACAAACACTCGCAGCTGGTGAAGAATCTCGCGGGTTGATGCATGCCATTGTTGACTTGATTCACGCGGATAACTGAATGAAACATTATCATGATAACGGTCTGTTGAGAGAGGACCAAATATACGTGCTTTAAGTGCCGCTTGAGGTTGCGGCTTCGACACAATCGGCATTTTAAACTTCTGTAACCAAGCTCGTTTGAACGGCGTAAATACTTTAAAGTATTCCCCTTGCTTATTGAGGACCGTTGTTGGTGCATGCACACATTTATCGTGGAAGGCTTCGAACGCCACACCTTGTTCATTCAACGAGCTTGAAACTTCTCTATCTAGCGATTGCTCATTCACTTCATAGTGTATATTCACCATCACTTTGCTGATCCCTAGCGACGTCCCCCACCCCACAATAGTCTCAGTTACATCACAAAAGCTCGGCACTTCTTGATATAGAAATGGAATGTTAAGCTCAGTCAGTTCCTCATTAAGGCAATGCAAGCGACGAGCAATCATGTCAGCTTGCATTGGCGACATGTGATGTTGATGCCACTGCTCTGGTGTTGCAACAAAACAAGCGACCACTGGCTCCCCAGAGCTAAGTGCCACACTCAATGCCGTATGGTCGATGGTTCTTAAGTCACGTCGAAACCAAACCAGAATCATGTTATCTCCTTAAGGTGTGTAGTGACTCACAGGAAAGCAGTTATTCAAGAGAACACCGTTAATTACGAGAGTACGGTTAATTACGAGAGTACGGTTAATAGCGAAAGTGTGGCTAGCTACGAAAATATACTTAGTCGGTAAAATGCAGCTTTTCTATCACTTCAGAGAACTGAATTTTTCTGGTAGCTGTTTTTGTAGCGAGGTTAACGCTTCCACCTGCTTATTAGGCAATGCTTTGTTAGAGAAGAAATGCACAAACTGATATCGAGACAACACCTCGTGATCAATCAAACCTGATATATCTTCTACTCTATCAATCAGAGTGATGTGATAACCCTGTTCGCAAAGCTTCGCTGCTTGTATCCAACTATCTGTAATCCGAACTTGATCGAAGCTAATGAGTAAACATTTTCCTTTTTTTGACGCTTTGTTCTCGGATTCTACGACATACGCAAGCCGAGTAATCAAACAAGTCTGGAATAACCCCATCTGCAAAGATCGTAAGGAAATTTTAACGAGCTCAAGAGCGTCCAATATTGGATTGATAAACTGTTCAACAACAATATCTAGAGGGTATTCTTTTAGCACTCGTGACAACAACGTTTCCGTCTTGCCTTTATTGAGCGCAGCCAAAGCTTCCAGAACTACCACCACTTCTTCTAAATGTTGCTCATTAAGGGGTAACGATGTGCTGGTTGGTTGTCCAAGTAAATCTTTTACCTTACCTATCGCAACCCCTTTCGCTAACCAACTTTGCACCTCACGAATAACATCGACATCTTGTTGACGAAATACGCGATGACCTTTGTCTGTTCTCTGTGGCTGTATTAAGTTGTAGCGTCGTTGCCAAGCGCGAAGCGTAACCGGCTTAACACCGGTTAGCTCTGAAACATCTCGGATAGCATATAATTTCTCTTCTTTGCTACAAACCATAGCGTAATCTCATCTCCTGTGGATGTGGGTCTATGTATTTTTGCTTTTGTAAATACTCATCTGGGTAAGCATTAAGGTAGTGCTTAATCAGCGTAAGAGGTGCAAGCAACGGCAATACGCCTGTACGATAATCACTGATCACGGTAGCCAGCTCGGCTTTTTCTTCTGGATTCAGTGAGCGCTTAAAGTAACCTTGCAAGTGCATCAAAACGTTTGTGTTATTTTTACGGCTTGCTCGATTCTGCAACGCTTTCATTAAACCTAGGCGATACAGACTATGAAAAGTATCCATATCATAACTCGCGATATCTGCGACTAAACGCCCTAACGATTTATACGATTCTGGGTGATGCGCCATTAACGTTAACTTATAGCGAGAGTGAAACTCGATGATCTTGCCGCGGGTTGGCTCTCCGCCCATCGACTCATAAAAGTCATTCAAACAATAAACGCGGGTAATGAAGTTCTCTTTAAGTACTGGGTCATTCAAGCGTCCATCTTCTTCAACGGGTAGCCACGGCATATTTTCCATTAAGGTCTTGGTATATAGCCCCACCCCCTCTTTCGCCGCATTGTTCTTACTGTATACTTTTACGCGTTCCATGCCGCAAGTCGGGGATTTGGCACATACGATGTAGCCACACAACTGTTCCCTTTGAAGCTCGTTCACTTTGTTTTCCGAGTACGTCAGCATTTTATCGGTATGGTCGTTTTCAGGATTTTTGGTTTCGACCAATGCAATGCGCTCTTCGTTACTCACTAGGCGAATGGTTGGTCTAGGCACTGTCATGCCAACCCCCACTTCTGGACATACAGGCACGAAACTGAAGTATCCATCTAATTCTTTAGTAACGAAGTTGCTGATTTTGTGTCCTGAGTCGAAACGTACACGTTGACCCATTACACAAGAACTAATACCTACTTTGATTGATGATTCCATGATGACGCATCCCTATACAAAATGTTTTGTTGTATAACTTATAGCAAGTGATATAAGTTTGTACAAGATATTAATTTGTACAACACTAGCTTCTACTAGCACATCTTAGATTCGATCAGAAAATTTTTAAAAAATATTGGCATGCCTAGAAAAGCCGACGAAGCCACTGAATGACTCACGAGCAAATCGATTGCCTCATCGCTTTCAACAGATTTAGTTATCAACGAGGAATTCCACTGAGAAAACGAACCATTTTGTGACTTAACTCTCAAGTACCTCTTGGCCGTCCCGATATTATTGCCTCAACGAAAACGAACAAGTTCAACAGAATTGGTAATAGCGTCCTATACTAGAGGCGTTTTATCTGAACAAAACTTTGGAGAGCACTTATGGCAACCCCACACATTAACGCACAACCAGGTGATTTCGCAGAAACCGTTCTAATGCCAGGCGACCCGTTGCGCGCAAAATACATTGCAGAAACGTTCCTAGAAGATGTGAAACAAGTTTGTGATGTTCGCAACATGTTCGGTTTTACTGGTACATACAAAGGTAAGAAAGTGTCTGTAATGGGCCACGGTATGGGTATCCCATCTTGCTGTATCTACGTACACGAGCTGATCGCTGAATACGGCGTGAAAAACGTAATCCGTGTAGGTAGCTGTGGTGCGGTACGTGACGACGTTAAACTGATGGACGTTGTTATCGGTATGGGGGCCTCTACAGACTCAAAAGTTAACCGTATCCGTTTCAACAACCACGACTTCGCGGCAATCGCTGACTACGGTCTTCTAGAAGAAGCAGTTAACCAAGCTCGCTCTCAAAACGTACCTGTAAAAGTGGGTAACGTGTTCTCTGCTGATCTTTTCTACACACCAGAAGCAGACATCTTCGAGAAGATGGAAAAACTAGGCATCCTAGGTGTAGATATGGAAGCGGCAGGTATCTACGGCGTAGCTGCAGACCTAGGCGCGAAAGCGTTAACTATCCTAACGGTTTCTGACCACATCATCCGTGGTGAAAAACTAAGCTCTGAAGAGCGCCAAAAGTCGTTCAACGACATGATGAAAGTGGCTCTAGAAACCGCAATCAACATCTAAGAAACAAATATACCCAAGCAACCCCGAGATTCTTGGGTAAAGTAGTAAATTGCAGCCGGAGCCTGACCGGCTGCTCGAATTATCCCGAGGGGGCGATTGTGTCTAACGGCGAACTGCCAAAGGACGCAGATGGGTTACAACTCAACTTTTGTAAAACATTGGCGTGTGACAACTTTGGATTGAGTGATGCAAAGCGATACGTTTTGCAACATGCTAACCCTAAACGTCCGGCGATGGTATGCCGTGAGTGTGGAGCTTTCCCCCCCTTACTTAATAACCGCGATGTGGTTAATGAACTTCATCGTTTGAGGCACGTCCACAGTGACGGGTTACCGGCTTGTCGCAATGATGAATGTGACAACTTTGGGCTTTCTGTTCATACCCATAAACACCTCTACCATGCTTTTGGTTACAGTGGCGATCGCCAACGTTACCGGTGTAAAGCGTGTCAAAGCACTTTTGTCGACAAATGGTCCGGAATCAATAAAAAGCTCCAGTTCCAAGAAAATTTAATGGGGCTGCTGTTTACTGGTTATTCTGTTCGCGAGATCTGCCGCAAGCTCAATATCAATCCAAAAACGTTTTATGACCATGTTGACCATATTGCAAGCCGATGCCGCCGTAAACTCGCGACGATTGATGCACGCTGGGTCAACCATGCAAATCATTACGAGTTGGCATCGAACTATGTTGCTCTCCAACCCAAAAGTAATAATGGTGTTTATTGGATAGTGTCTGGAGAAGCGCATTCCGGCTATATCCTATGCCAACATGTTAATTATTCTGTTGTTGATGAGCCTGTCGCAAATATCGATCACAATCCTTACGATGAAGTATCACGCTTCGTATCCCAAGAATACACAGCAGAAGCCAGTGAAGCGCCTCCAGAACCATCCAACAAGTTACGAGAACGCATTGACCAAAAATACCAAACGATTTTGGCTCGTGGCAACGTAGAGGATCCGTTAGGGAATTTTTCTGTTTTCCACTATCCATCAAAAGGCGCATTAATTCGCCCTCCTTACACCTCTTACGCGCATTATTTGCATGTGTTGGATATGTGTAACTCTGAAAAGCGAGTATCTATCTACATGCCTCAAGACCCCCTGCTTCGATCTGCTGCATTGAGCGTTTGCTTATCTCGTATTCAAGAAAAAAACGTTGATCTGATGTATGTCGAAGAAGATACCCATTGGGATATGGCCGCGCCGTTTGGCAAAGTGGATATTGCCTATATGAGTTGGTGGCGAGATCGCTGGGGTATTTCCAATCAAGGGGAAAGTACAAAAGGTATTTGCTACTTAGCTGGCGATAAAAATGAACCTGAATCGTGGCTCAACGTGGCAACAACTCGTCACATACAGTTCTATCAAAACCGTTTCCAGTTATTGTTTGAGACATTCATTAACGAACCTCGTCGCAAATTACGTCCTGCAGGGATTTTGCCGCTTTTAGATATATTCCGAGCTTGGCATAATTTATGTTACCAAGATAAAGAGGGGCTTACTGCCGCACAGCGATTAAAAGTCACCGATGTCCCGCTCACTATCAAGCAATTATTGTCATAAGTCGCTAACAATCTACTCAATTAATA
The DNA here is from genome assembly GCF_003544875.1 of Vibrio alfacsensis. Classification (NCBI taxonomy): domain Bacteria; kingdom Pseudomonadati; phylum Pseudomonadota; class Gammaproteobacteria; order Vibrionales; family Vibrionaceae; genus Vibrio; species Vibrio alfacsensis. The sequence continues at coordinate 433,658 of NZ_CP032094.1, read as the reverse complement.
GTGGTAAATCGACGCTGAGCGAGGTATACATTTAGTAAATTATTTGTTTACTGTAAGTTATGTTTTACAGTCACTTACATGTTGACAGTAACCAATATGCTTACAGTAAACATATAAATTTAGGTGTGGTATTCATCCCGCCCTAAGAAGATTGATACATCTAACCACTTATTTTAGATGTAGATTCCAGTTCGTTAGTCATGGATGGAAACGTTGGAAAAAAATCAATTTCAGCTTGAATCTGAACTCGATGCCATTAAAGGCTTAATTAAAGTTGACCCAGAGCGCACTTTTCGTATTGCGGAACAGTGCCTAATACGCGCCGAACAAATACTATTTGTTGACGGTGAAATTAAAGCGCTTCTCGTTATGGCCCATAGCTGCTGGTGCAAAATGGACTATCGACAAGGGCTAAAGTTTGTAAAAGACGCGTATAGCAAGCAAGCTCAACTTGATACCGATGAGCACCTCCCTGATATCCTACACTTGTTTGCTCTGCAATATTGGGGGCAGGCTAAGTATTACTCCGCTCAACAGTACTGGATTAATGCGTTGGAACAGTCTGCTCTCGTCGACAACATCGAAATGCAAATTGAAGCACTCGTTGGCATAGGAAATGTTTGGCGTATCACCAATGAATATAAGCTCGCAGCATCTACCCATGAGTTAGCCGTCAAAGTCGCAAACAATGCGCGCATTAGCTATTTAGAGGGAAAGGCAAGAATATTGCTCGCATGGGATTTCTATCTGCTACAAAATTATGCAGAGATGCTAACTGTATTAGATGGTGCAACGGAAATACTGGAATCCCACGATGACAATACGTGGCGTGCGGAAGTTTGGGATTTTAGAGGTTTGGCTTTCCTCGGTTTAGGACGACTTGACGCAGCTGAAAACGCGACTCAAAAAGCCTATAACATCGCTGTTGAGCACGACCTAACATGGATGAAAGCGCACTCATTCATCAGTCGAGCAAGATTGGAGTTACTACGCAAAAATACCCAAGAAGCCACAACATTACTTCTCGCTGCAGAAGAGTCCGCCAAAAGCTTCGATAACGGCGAACTACTAAGCCAAATTTGCTTTCAACAATCTCGAGTTTCAGAAGAGCAAGGAGATTACCAAGCTGCATTGCACGCTTTCCAAAAATATCGCAAGTACGCCCTTAAAATCTTAAAAGAGCAAACCCAGAGAGAGCACTTAGACAAAGCTCAAAGCTCAAAGCAACACTTAGATTTACGATCTCGAAAACTCATCAATCGCATTCGAGCTCAGCATGAGTACCGGCCAGAGAAGCAGCTTTCTAAAGTCGTATCTGAAACCTACTGGTGGGAACAACTCGTGTTGTTCAAAACAGAACTAAAAACGTCAAATCACACGGTAATCATCATTCAACACGATAACTCAGCGATTCTCGATATCTGCACAGAGCTATTGCACTCACTCACGACATCTAATGATCTTATCTCCCGACTTAGCCGTGACTATCTTGCTATATTAATTGCCGAAAAAGGACAAGCAGCAGAAGCATTCTATAAAACCATTTATTCAATAATTGAACTCTACCCTTGGAAGCGTCGCGGGATAGATGACACATTACCCTCACTTTATTTACAAGACATTCTCACATTTCCGTTCACTCTTGAGCAATTGGAAGAAAATCATACAGAGGTAGCGCAGCATGGAACAATTGCTTAATAAAGTAACAAATGCAGGTATGGACCCCTCTGCGGTTACTGGCGAAGAAGCACTCGTTCTCTGGGAGCACATACGTCAATACATAGCCTCAACGAACCTTGATAAAGCCCATTGTCACATCATTAGCGCAGAATATCGCTCCAAGCTACTTCAACACACAGAAAGCATTGAAGAGCTCAGAGCCGCGCTTGAATTACTATCGTTGCCACAAGACATCGATGACATATTGTTAGTGAAAACCAGTTTGAGTGAGCGCTTATTAGAAAAAGGGGCTTATGGTGAAGCGCTGAATGAATATGTCTTAACGGCCAACATCGCGGTGGAATATGGGCGAATCGATCATTACGTGATAGCCATCATCGGAATGGGCAACTTGTGTGATGCATACGGCGATCACAACCGCGCGCTTCGCTTTTATCAGAAGATTGATAGTATCGATCATGCGATCACTAGTCGCTCGCTCAGATTACGCTATAAGCTCTACATGCTGTCTTGTTACATTAGCCTACAACGTATTGGCGCCGCCACCGAACAACTCAATGAATGTGAAGAGCTGAGTATCTTGGTGAGTGATAAAAATCTCACAAGTCAGATCCACCTCTATCGATCAAAGTTACATCGTCTACAAAAAGAACACCAGCAGGCTATCGTCGCGCTTTCTCGGATTCAATATGCCACAGGCAAAGCGCATGCACAGTGGTTATCTGTGATGGTAAAAATTGAAACGGCCTATTGCTTACACGAATTTGGGCACCATCCACTAGCAAACTTGCTACTTGACTCAATTGGTAAACGAATCAACCCAGCAACATCACCGTTGATCGCAATGCGCTTTTACAATGCAATGAGCCAAATAGCGGCATCACAGAACAAGTTTCAACTTGCACTCGATTATGAAAAAGGGCATTTCAAATTGAGTCGGATCTTATCAAACATATCCCTATCAGTGATCTAGGTTCTGCTCAATTACGCCGCCTTTCGCGCTTTGAACTTCAGCTAAAACTCATTATTTCTGAAATTGAAAACAAAGAGCTCAAAGAAACAACAAAACTGCATAAAATGCAGTAGCACAATTACAACAAGATGTGTTGACAGATCCACTTACCTCACTCCACAACCGTCGATGGCTAGAGGTAAAACTCAAAGAACTACTGCTGAATGAGAAACCTTTTGCCTTGTTGGTCATTGATATCGACCATTTTAAGTCCATTAATGATGAACTCAGCCATTTAGTCGGAGATAAAGCGATACAAACGGTATCGCAAGAACTTTCGAACTACTTCAAGTTTCATGGTGCATCGTGCATCCGTTTCGGGGGTGAAGAGTTTTTGGTGATCCTAGAAAATACTGAACTCGCTCAAGCACAAGTCCATGCGGAAAACTATCGAAAACAAATCCATCAATTTTCGTGGCATGATATTCTCGGAGAGCGCGGATTGACGGTTTCTGTTGGTGTTACATTACATCGCGACGGAGAGAATACTCAGCGTACTTTTTATCGTGCTGACAAGGCCTTATATCGAGCCAAAGCAAATGGCCGTAACCAAGTATGCAGTGAACTATAAATAGCATCTGATTAAAAATGCCCCAAGGTCTATGGTCTATGGTCTATGGTCTATGGGGCATTTATCGTGTGAGCGAACACCTCAAAGGAAAAATAACGAAATCCCGCCTAAAGCAACTAAAGTACCAACGATACTCTTCCCCCCTACCTTTTCACCTTTGAGCATGTAAATGACCAAAATAAAAAGCGGACTGGTGGCGATCAACGTTTGTGCAATCGCGGGGTTAGCGTATTTAAGCGCGACTTGTTGTAACCACAGCGCAAGAAATGTTCCAACAAAAATCGCCATCAATAGCCACCTTAACGCCTTTTCCCCCATCTCTGAAACATGTCGTTTTATTCCATTAAATGGCTCGGGTTCGACAAATTTAATCACCAGAGCGACAGCCAATACACCAATACTCAACCGAATTAATGCGCCGAGCAAAGGCGGTAAATCACCGGCCACTAATGCATAGTGGGAAATGACCACACCAGACGCTTGACATACGCTGGCTAAAAGGCCGAATCCGATGCCACTCCAGCAAGTAGCCTCGCCCGAGGAAGAGGGTTGAAAAACAACAAAAGTCACCGCTGCGGTCGTGACGATGACACCAAGCCAGCTTTGTAGTGTTAATTCTGAACCTAAAAAAATGAGAGCGAGAACGCCAGACAACGGGGGGGCAAGGGATTCCAGTAAAAGCGTTTTATTCGCCCCAATACGTTTTAATGCTGCGAAATAGGCAGAATCACCAATCGCAATGCCTATAACACCAGAAACCGCTAACACTGCTAAGTGAAGCGGCTCTATTTCCGATGGGAACTCTTGGGGTAAAAAAGGCATCACAACAAGCATCATGGCGCAAGCCACAATGCCTTTCACTATATTCAATTGCATTGCCGAAAAGCGATGACTAAATTGGCTGTATATCCACGTCGCAATAGCCCAAACAAACGCTGCACAAATTGCAGCGATTTCACCAGAATATAGCACTCTCTACTCCCTCGTATTCCATGCCGTATATCTCAATTACCATGGCCTAAGATACAAATAACTTGATTAGACTATGGTTCTACTAAATACTTAAACAGTTAATTTACGTAAGTTTTTCGATTTAGCAACAAACACAGGGAAGTAAGATGTTTCTAGACTATTTTGCACTTGGGTTACTTATATTCGTTGCTTTAGTTATCTTCTACGGAATTATCGTGATCCACGACATTCCTTACGAAATAGCAAAAGAGCGCGAGCATCCTCACCAAGACGCAATTCACTATGCTGGCTGGGTCAGCCTTTTCACTTTACACGCACTATGGCCATTTCTATGGATATGGGCAACCTTATGGCGTAAAGAACGTGGTTGGGGTTTCAAACAACTTGAACAAGAAACCCATGATATTCACCATCGCCTTGAAGAGCTTATTGATGAAGTTAATGAGCTAAAAAAAGAAGTCTCTACACTAAAAAGCCAAAAAACAGCACAACAAGAACAAGGTAAGGAGGATCAATAATGGATTTACTACTGGTTCTTACTTACGCTGCGATTTGTATCGCTATTTTTAAAGTTTTCAACATCCCACTCAATAAATGGACGGTGCCTACTGCTGTTCTTGGTGGTGTCGTGTTAGTTGGTACACTTATCCTGTTAATGAACTATAACCATCCGTTCACTCAAATTGGTAACCAAGTGTTCTCAACAACACCTGTCGTGTCGGGCGTGCGAGGTCGTGTTATCGACGTGCCTGTTCAACCAAACCAGCCCCTAGCTAAAGGGGATATATTATTCCGAATCGATCCTATCCCATTTCAAGCGGAAGTGGATAAACTTCGAGCAAAAGTGAAAGAAGCAAGTCAAGGTGCACTTGGGCTTGAGTCAAGCTTACAAGAAGCAGATGCTGCGGTACTAAAAGCACTGGCGGAAAGAGACAAAGCACAACGTGAGTTCGACCGTTACAAGCGCGGCTTTGACCGTGGTGCATTTACTGAACAACAACTCGACACGCGTCGACAAGCCTTTAAAGCGGCTCAAGCAGCACTGGAAGTGGCTGAGTCAAAACAAGATCAAGCGAAAATCGCCTTAGATTCTGAGGTCGGTGGTGAGAATACCCAAGTTGCATCATTACTAGCAGAACTAAGAAAAGCCGAGTTCAACCTTGAGCAAACCGTCGTGACAGCGCCAACTGACGGTTATGTGACTCAATTGGCATTACGCCCAGGAGTTATGGCAGTGCCTTTGCCTCTCGCGCCAGTAATGACGTTCGTTCATACCGAAGAGAAACTCTACACCGCAGCTTTCCGTCAGAACTCGTTACAACGTCTTGAACCTGGATTTGAAGCCGAGTTTATGTTCCGAGCTCTACCTGGTAACGTGTTTAAAGGAGAAGTGGTTGAAGTGCTACCTGCGATTGGTGAAAGTCAATTCCAAGCTCGTGGTTCTCTACTAGGCACAGAAGCTCTGCGCACAAGTGGTCGCGTCTTTGTGACATTGAAAATTACCGATGACCTAACCAAATACCACCTACCTATGGGGACCGCCGTTGAGGTCGCCGTCTACTCAGACAGTTTCTCCCATGTTTCAGTCATGCGGAAAGTCCTCATTCGCATGAAAAGTTGGCAAAACTACCTTTACCTAGACCATTAATTTGATGGAAAAAACCGCACTTAAAGGTGTAACTAGGGGCTGACAGTCAGCCCCTGATTTCATTTTAGCCATCCAGACAGATAGCATTCCCACTTTCATTTATATTCTGTATAATGCGCGCCTTATTTTTGATGCTTGCTAACAAATTAAGCCAGTAAATAGAATGCGCAGACCATTTCTCGCATTCCCTTAAGAAAAAACAGAGCAAACGACAAGCGACTTGATTGTTTAAGCACCATGTCACTCAATCAGCGCAATAAAAACGCAAGTTAACGTTCTTTAAAATCGACAATGAACTGAGGTTATCTATGAATCTTTCTGCTAAAACCGTGGTGGTTATTGCAATCGGTGCTGCCCTTTATGGTATCGGTGGTCTACCAATGTTTGGTATTCCAGTGTTTGCAAACACAACGCTAAAACCAGCAATGGCGGTCTTGGCACTGTTCTCAGTACTCTTTGGCCCACTAGTGGGTTTCTTAGTCGGCTTCATCGGCCACTGGGTAACGGACTTATTCGCCGGTTGGGGCGTTTGGCTCACATGGGTACTTGGCTCAGGCATTGTCGGTTTGATCATTGGTCTTTTCCCTTCTCTCACACGCAACCGTCTAGAGAAAGGTGATTTCAATATGAAAGATTTCGCGCTATTCGTAATACTTGCTCTATTAGGCAATGTGTTTGGTTATGGCTGCTCTGCTTTCCTAGATACCATTTTGTACGCAGAACCGTTTACTAAAGTATTTACCCAACTGTCTATCATTGCCGTGGGTAACAGCATTCTTATTGCAATTGTTGGCTTCTTCATTCTTAAGTCTGTCGCCAAACGTAACAAGCAAAGCCGCAACTTAACAGAGGCTTAATGTCGAATGACAATCGAATTTTCTAACTTCTCTTTTAGATATGAGTCGCTGGACAAACCGACGCTAAAAATATCAATCTAAGGATAGAGAAAGGAGAGAAAATCGTCATCATCGGTCCAAGTGGTAGTGGGAAATCTACCCTTGGCCAATGTCTTAACGGACTGATTCCACATGCAATCAAAGGGGAAGTCACAGGCTCATTGACCATCAACAGTCTTGATACTGCGCCTTTTGATATGCACCAATATACCGAGCAAGTTGGCACTGTACTTCAAGATACTGACAGCCAATTTGTTGGATTAAGCATTGGTGAAGACATCGCATTCGCATTGGAAAACCAGCTGATGTCTAACATCGACATGTACCCGTTGGTCAAAGCCACGGCGAAAATGGTCGACTTAGACCAGATGCTTCAACGTTCCCCACACGATCTTTCTGGTGGGCAAAAACAGCGCGTTTCTTTGGCGGGTATTCTCGTCGATGACGTCGATATTTTGCTGTTCGATGAGCCACTTGCCGCGCTTGACCCGAAAACCGGCAAAAAAACCATCGAGATCATTGATGACCTGCATCGTGAAACGGGCAAAACCATCGTCATCATCGAGCATCGTCTTGAGGATGTGCTGCATCGCTCAGTAGACCGTGTCATCTTGATGGAAAGTGGCGAAATCATTGCAGATACAACACCAGATGAACTCTTAGCATCACCGTTACTTGCTGAGTATGGTATTCGTGAACCGCTTTATCTATCGGCCCTAAAAACAGCTGGATGTTCAGTAGAGTGTGATACAAAGCCATCTAAACTGACGACACTACCGTTGGAACAATACAAACCTACCGTTAATGCATGGTTTGAAGCGTCCCAAACTTATTCATCAAATACTCAAGCAGACATTTTACTTGAAGTACGCAACCTCACCTACTCATACGACGGTGAAAAAAATGCGTTAGAAGGTGTGAGTTTTAACGTAAAGCGCGGTGAATTTATTTCCGTCCTTGGCAAAAATGGGTCTGGTAAGTCTACCATCACAAAACTTGTTATGGGCGTTGTGGAGCCAGACAACGGCACCATGATGCTGAATGGACAAGATCTGAGTGAGCTCACCATTTTTGAACGCAGCCAAAAGGTTGGCGTGGTCATGCAAAACCCCAATCATATGATCTCCCATCACATGATTTTTGATGAGATCGCATTTGGCTTACGCAATCGTGGCGTTGATGAGCAACAAGTACAAAGCAAAGTTCTCGAAGTACTAGAGCTGTGTGGTTTGAGCAAATATCGCCACTGGCCGATTGAAGCATTAAGTTATGGCCAGAAAAAGCGAGTCACGATTGCCTCGATTCTTGCTTTAGAGCCGGAACTACTCATTCTTGATGAACCAACAGCCGGTCAAGACTATCGTAACTATACCTCGATGCTGAGCTTTATCGAGCGACTGAATCGAGAATTGGGTATTACTGTGATGATCATCTCTCACGATATGCATTTGGTATTGGAATACACCACACGCTCTATCGTGATCGCTGACAGCAAACTGATTGCCGATGCGCCCATGACTCAGGTATTCAGTAACCCAACATTATTAGAGCAAGCGAACCTAACCACAACCAGCTTGTACGACCTAGCCATTGAATTAGGCATCGAAAACACAAACGGCTTTATGCTGCATTTTATTGATGCTGAGAAAGCCAACCGAGCAAAAACAACGCTCTCTAGCAAAAGCGTTGAGAATGAACACATTGAGAACGTAGTGGCATGAAAGACAACAAGATGAAGTTTGGTATCAACTACATTGATACCCAATCGCCACTGCATCAACTGAATGGCATTACTAAGTTTTTGATGTTCATTGCTTGGGTGACGGTTGTACTCACCACTTTTGATTTACGCATCATTGCGGTGTTGATCGTTACTGGCCTTTGGTTATTAAAGATGACCAAGGTGCCATTTCACGTATACAAGCCGCTATTAATTGGTACAGCTAGCGTCTTGATGATGAATGCCTTATTTATGTTTGCATTGGCACCGCAGCAAGGCTCTGAATACATGGGCTCCACTACGGTACTGCTGTCGTTGCCAGGTAACTACTCACTCACCCAAGAAACCATGTTCTATCTTGTGACAGTTACCTTAAAATACTTCAGCATGTTCCCGATTGCACTTGTGTTCGTCTTTACGACGCATCCGACAGAGTTTGCAGCAAGCTTAAACCGCTTAGGCGTACCATACAAAATCGCTTATGCGGTCAGTTTGACATTGCGCTATTTGCCAGAAGTGAAAAAGGACTTTGTTAACATAATGCATGCTCAACAAGCACGTGGCGTTGAGCTCAGTAAGAAAGCACCGTTGTTCACTCGCATTAAGAACGTCGCGAAAATTCTTGGTCCTTTGATTTTCTCAAGCCTAGACCGCGCGGATCAAATCTCAAATGCGATGACGTTACGCGGTTTTGGCCGTCATTCATCACGCACTTGGTACAGTTTAAAGCCGCTAACTAAAGCAGATATGATGTGCATGATAGGCATTGCTGTGATTGTTGTCGCGGCGATCAGCAAGCGCGTGTTGGATTCTCAGCTGTTCTGGTATCCGTTCTAAGCCACAATTAGCTAGATATCAGCAAGCTAAGTGTCAAAAAACACATTATCAAAAACAAAAATGGGATGCCTCTGCGTCCCATTTTTTATATCTCACATTCAGTTATGTTATTGATAAAATGACTTAGCTCCAACGCAATATACGTGTTTCGTTGCCCTCATCTGGCTTCGCCGGAATATTCAATGAAAGCAGTAAACTTATCGCAGCCATCCCTGCCCCTATGTAAAACACACTCGACGGCGACACTAACCAAATCACACCAAAGGTCACCGGAATGACCACCGCTGCAATGTGATTAATGGTAAATGCCACACCAGCAGTCGATGCCATATCGGCAGGATCGGCAATTTTCTGGAAGTACGTTTTTATTGCTAACGCCAACGCGAAGAAAAGGTGGTCAATGATGTACAGCGCCGCCGCCCACTCCGCCGTTTGCACAAGGCCATAGCCCACAAAAACAAAGATTAAGCCGACATACTCAAACACCAGAGCTTTTCGCTCCCCGACCGCACCGATGAAACGACCAATTCGTTTTGCAAATAAGAAGTTAAATAGGTAGTTAACTAAAAACAACAAGGTAATATCGGCAGCAGAATAGCCAAACTTCTCTACCATTAGAAAGCCCGCAAATACCGTAAATATCTGGCGGCGCGCACCACTCATAAAAGTTAATGCATAGTACAACCAGTATCGCTTACGCAGTACAAGCTTCTTGTTTTGAGGAACTTTGGTTTCAAACTCCGGGAACGTAAAGGCCATCACCATAATTAAAACAAAACCTATACCACCTGCGAGTAAGTACACCGTTTTAAATTCTAACTTAAACTGCTCTAGCAATACCCAAATGGCGCCATAAGTGATTAACGATGCGAGCGCGCCAACAGAAATAAACTTCCCTAACATCTCTGGTGCTTCTTCTTTAGAAAGCCACTGTAAAGAGAGCGATTGCTTGAGCGTTTCAAAATAATGAAAGCCTGTCGACATTAACAACGTGGTCAGAAGTAAACCAAACAAAGTGGGGAAATAACCGGTTAATGCCGTGCCTAGAGTAAGCATCGCAAGAGAAACCAACATAAAACGTTGCTCTCGAATAAACAGCAGAACGAATACCACCGTGAACGCTAGAAAGCCAGGGATTTCACGGACACTCTGTAATAAGCCGATGTCTGCCCCATCAAAGTTGGCTTTTTCAATAACAAAGTTATTAAGCAATGCCATCCATGTAGAGAATGCAATTGGAACAATAATGGAGATAAGTAAGAGGAAGTTTTGTGGCGTCTTCCAACTTTTAGATGCCGTATTCATAACGTTTCCTTAAGGTATTAGAGCGCAATAATAACCTAAATACGATAAATTCACATTACCATCCCAACGAATAACTCTGTTTTATCCTGTTCATACTAAAGGGAATATAACGAATTGTAGGAGATCAACCCGGCACTGGCTTCTTAATCTTCCTTTACGAGGTTATACTGTTTGTTTAGTGCTGCCATAATCCTACATATCAGACATGATGAAAAAACAAGTTCTCTTCCTGTGCACTGGCAATTCTGCTCGCTCTCAGCTTGCTCAAGCACTGTTCAATCATTTGGCGAATGAACGCTTTCATGCCGACAGCGCTGGTGTTAATCCAAGTGACATTGATCCACGCGTATTTGATGTTCTCAACGCACGTTCAATCAATAGTAATGACCTGTACTCCAAAGATTACTCCGACATCCAAGACAAGCACTACGATTTTGTTATTACCTTATGCGATAACGCCAAAGATGAGTGCGTGATATTTGCCGATGAAGTTAATCAAATTCACTGGAACTTGTTTGATCCAAAACCTCTCGATGGCATAGAGCCATTTGAAAAGACCGCAAAAGATCTCATCGAGCGCATTAACTTGTTCTTGCTATTGAATGAAGACGAAAACACAGCGAACGTAGACCCTAGTAGTTTCTTTAAACTGCTCAGTGACCCGCTTCGCTTAAAGATTTTGATGCTATTGGGTGACGAGCATGACCTAACGGTGACTGATCTCAAAAATGCTCTCAACGAGAGCCAGCCTAAGGTTTCTCGTCATCTTGCGTTGTTGCGTGATACCACTTTCTTAAAAGACTCACGAGACGGCTTGTGGATCCACTACCGCTTGTCTCCATCGTTACCAACTTGGATACTGCATTTATTACAGACTGTAAGATTAGGTAATCCAGGAATTATTAACGCAGAAAAATCCCGCTTAAAAGCATCGCAATTGAACGCTAAGCCATAACTATTTATATGAATTGCTATTTACATGAATAGCTATTGGCACGAATAGCCATTTGCATGAATAGCTTTCTGCGTATATAGCTTTCTGTTTGAGTAGCTACCTGGATGGAGAGCTATCAGCATGGATAACTCTCCGCTAGAATCACTCTCTACGCGAGTAAGTGCGCTACGTCGCTCAAATGATGTCAGTTGATATTTTTAACCTTGAGTCGGTTTTCAAATTTGAAGACATGTTCAGGGCACACATCAATGCAGCGCCCACAGCTGATACACGTTTGATCCATCACGCGTCGGTCTCCCTCTTTTAAGGGCTGGCGCAAAATATCTGGTTCGGGACAAACATAAAAACAATCCATGCACTTGGTGCAATTTTCTCGCTGTACCGCCGTAATACGCAGTAAACTCTTACTGCCAATCACGCCGTAAGTTGCACCAAGTGGACACAAATGGCCACACCATCCATGTTCCACTAAAAGCAGATCAAGTATAAACACGAGCAAGATAAGCACCCAACCTGCCCCCATGCCAAACACTAACCCTCTATGCAAAGCCGCAACCGGATCAAGCCACGTCCACAATATCGAGCCAGAAATTGCACTACCCAGCATTAACGCGGGAATTAGCCAGTAGCGAATATTCGGAGACCATCTATAACTCGCTTTAAGGTTAAGTTTTCTACGCAACCACGCAGCAACATCCGTTACGATATTGAGCGGACACACCCAAGCACAAAATGCTCTTGGGGCCAAAATGGCATAAAACAACGCGACCAGAGTGACACCGAGCAGAGCATTGAATTCCGGAATGTGTCCTGTCGCGAGCGATTGCAACACAATCAAAGGATCGCTCAAAGGAATGGTATTAAATAACATGCTGGAAGATAAATTCCCCTGTAAAATCCCCCAGGTAGGCCCTGCCATGAACAGTGCAATAATGGTTAATTGACACAATCGACGCAAAATCAAAAAACGATGCGCTTGCCACCAGCCCAACTTTTTCGTCGCTTCCTTGCCCGCATCTTGTGCTAAGTTTTTGGCCATTAGCGACCTCCTTTCAGCGATTCAAGTGCACCACTAGGCACTGGATTTTCTTCTGGTAGAACGTTTTCTAGCGGCTTGTCGATTTCCTGCCATCCAAAGTTATAGTGACTGCCCACCTTACCTTTTGCTAGATCCGTCGGGATGACTTTGATAGCAGCAACATCGAGCACACAAGCTTGTTCACACTTACCACAGCCGGTACAAACATCAGAATGAACCGTTGGGATCAACTTTGCGTGATACCCAGTGCGGTCATTACGAATATTCTCTAAGGTGATGGCTTCATCAATCAAAGGGCAGACGCGATAGCAAACATCACAGCGCAACCCTTGCCAATTCAAACAAGTTTCGTGGTCAATCAGAACCGCCGTTCCCATCCTGGCATCATCAATGTCTGTTAAATCATGATCTAATGCGCCACTTGGACAAGCGACCACGCAAGGAATGTCCTCGCACATCTCACAAGGAATATCACGTGCAGCAAAATAAGGAGAGCCTGTCGCAACGGGAGAAAGTAACGTGGCGAGTTTTAGCGTATCGTAAGGGCAAGCCTGAACACACAAGCCACATCGAATACACGCCGATTCAAAGTCTCCCTCTGACAACGCACCTGGGGGACGAATCGGGACGCCTTTGGTCTCTCTCGCTTGGCTTTGCAACGACTGTAGTCCCAGTACACACGCAGCCGCTCCAACACCTACGGCAGTACGGGCGGTATCGCGCAAGAATCGACGACGACTTTGTGAGATTTTTGACGACGAGAATTTCATAGGTATTCCCTCAACTGCACCTATATCAAGTTAAGCATACATAGCGCGAAAAAAATGTCAGCCACATACCCAATAAGGGGTAAGTAGAGTCTACCTTGACTAAAATCAACTCGTTGCAGATACACAGTTCACACTTTTACTTTATCGTTCACTTATCGAAAATAAAGTTCACCATTTTCCTCTCGAACATGAATTGTCTTTAGTGCATTATTTCGCCACCCCACCAATCTTCTGCCCGATTTTACCGATAATCAACTAAAGAAATCATCATTAGCACTCCTGTAAGAGACTAATTTTTAAGTAGTTTAAATGCAAAAAGTAAAAACTATTCAAGCGTCCTTTCTCTCGTTAAATTAAAGTAAATTCCAATAAACCAAAGGAGAGAAGCATGGAGATCATCGTCCGACCAGCCACGGTTGAAGACGCAGCAGCCCTTGTCGAAGTTTATTCACAAAGCAAAGCACAAAGAGAAACCCTGCAACTCCCTAACCCACCTCTCGCAAAATGGGTTGAACGATTGTCGAGCACACCTACTGGGGTTTATCGTTATGTCGCTGAGATTGATGGCAAGGTTGTTGGAAATATTGGCTTTCATCATTCACAAAACCCAAGAACCGCACATACGGCATCATTTGGGATTGGTGTTCACGATCAATTTCATGGGCTCGGTGTGGGAAGTGCCCTGATTCGTACGGTGACAGAGTTGGCTGATAAATGGTTAAATGTCAGACGCATTCAAATAGAAGTAAATGCAGACAATGAAGCCGCGATAGGCCTATACAAAAGCATGGATTTACAATTGAAGCGCGAAGCTGTCGATGGATCGTTCAGAGATGGTGAATTTATCAATACTTACTATATGGCTCGTATTCGAAAACCAAAGAATTAGAGCAAGACCCCTTTCTAAATGCTTCATGCGCCTCCCTTTTATAGGAGGCGCGCTATTTGTTTTCGATATTGGTGTTCGATACCTATGTATCAATAGTAATCCCTTGATAGCCATGTATGAATAGCTATGTCTCTACATTTATGGACCGATTTAGGCCTCGCTTTAGAATCAAGTTAATCCAGCGCACGTGTTGTTAGCGCTTCAGTGTAAGCATTTATATTCCTGTTCTCACGGTTCCGACCGGCCGCAAAACCGTGACTCTTTTTTAAGTCTCACTCGCAAATAAATGCACCTATTTGCTCTACTTTAAGATATAAGTCACTCTGAGCAATATCCCATTTTATCAGTATAATGTTGAAAACCGCGAATTTATTGAAACACGTCCCTTGTCTGCTTAGAATTATTCTCATATCTAATACTTAGAACTTTAGTGCTAGATATTGGTGTGCATCCAACATTCTCAAAAGGCATAAAAATTATAATGAGAAATTCAATACCGAGTGCGCGGAACGAAAACACGCCTCAATCAAAAAACAATGCACAGGAACGTCAGGCTACAACGTTAAACAGTACAGATGCAATGTCGATGATAGAGCACGGCAGTGAAGTAACGATGCATGTTACAACGCCTGTCGGTACTAAGTGTATTACAACAAGCACCTTTGTCGGCTGTCATTCTAACAAGACAGCATTGGTCGAAGTGCCGAATATTTCTGATGAAGACTTAAAGTTCTATTTTCAGGAAGGATTCTGGATAAACGTCAAAGCATTTTCACATCGGGGAGAAGGTGCCGTTATTCCGTTTCGAGCACAATTGAAATATCGCTTATCTGAGCCATACCCTTTATTGGTATTGAGCTTGCCGAATACCATGCAAGTTTATCAGCTGCGAAAAGAAGTGCGCTACGACGTCAATCTACGTTCACGTGTTCAGATGAACGATTACCGAACGCAATGTGAGATTCGAGACTTATCCCGCAGTGGCTGCCGCTTTGTCACCTCACCAATGAGCCGTCCACTTCAAGTTGGCGATCAGATCACTTTAGACTTACTTTTGCCGGGTCATGGCCAAATATTAGCACCACTAAAAGGGCGTATTTGTAACTTACAAAAGTCTATTCACTATGCTCGTTACGGTGTTGAGTTTGATGATGTAGGAAAAGCCAACGCAAAAAATCTACTGAGCCAACTTAAATTTGATGGTGTAAAACTCAAGCTAAAGCACTAGCCCAAAAATCGCTGTCAGTTCAACGGACGCTCTATCGTGAGCGATGTATATTTTAAGCTGTTATTCAATGGACACGATAAGCTGTTTAATGAATGCAAAAAGGCACCCGACGGTGCCTTTCTGTTTTTTGTCTCTACTAATTTTCGTTTCACGCACTAGAGTCAGCCGTTGCCGACTATGCGGTTAACGTAAAAACTAAAGTTTAAAGAAGCTCAACTGCTCTTTCTGTTTTTCTGCAAGTAGAGATAGCTCTGCGCTCGCGCTTGCACTCTGGCTAATACCTGCCACGTTTTGGTTTACAAGTTCAGACATGTTCACCACGTTACGATTAATGTCTTGTGTTACCTGAGATTGTTGCTCTGCCGCCGTAGCAACTTGAGTATTTGAATTATTGATATTCACAACCGATTCAGTAATACCGACAAGTGCGTCATTTGCCTGCTGCGTCAACTCATTGTTTCGACTCAGCATTTCGAGGCTAATTTGCATACTGTCGTTTGCTAATCCAGATTGAGCTTGAAGCTCTTCAATGATGGTTTGAATTTCTTGAGTCGAATCTTGCGTTCTAGCGGCAAGCATACGTACTTCATCTGCAACCACCGCGAAACCACGACCAGATTCACCGGCACGAGCCGCTTCAATCGCCGCGTTAAGCGCCAACAAGTTGGTCTGTTCAGAAACGCCACGAATCACTTCAATCACGTTACTGATTTGCTCTGATTGTTCTTTTAAGCGAAGCACCACTTGCGCTGCATCGTTAAGAGCACTCGACATTTGTTCACTGGCTTGAGCACTTTCTTGGAAAATTGTTAGGCCAGATTGTGCTAGGCCATCGGCTTCACGCGCAGTCGAGTCTGCCGCAAGTGCATTGTCGCTGACATTATCCGCCGTACATGCTAGCTCGTTCACCGCTGACGCGACTTGCTCAATTTCTGCCAATTCTTGTTGTGCATTGGCTTCTGCTTGCGTCATTACCGCCGCGAGCTCTGTTGAAGCAGAAGCAACCTCTTCACTAATGCGCGTAAGCTGCTCAACCGTCTCGTGCAATTGAACCGCAGTTTGGTTAACGTCTTTACTCAGCTGAGCAATTTCATTCTCACCATCTACTGTCGCACGCACAGATAGGTCACCAGCGGCTAATTGACGCATGGTCGATTGTAACGTTTGAATTGGGCTGACGATCATGCCAGACAGGATCCAAGCCACCACAAGAGAGATCACAAACACAACGGCAATAATCAGCATGGCATTCGTTTCAACACGATTCATCTGATGAGTGCTTGTCTCATTTGCTTGCGCTGCAACTTGGTTTAAACGTTGAGAAAGTCCGTTAATTTGTTCAATCATTTCGTTACCGACAATACGGTATTGGGAAATGAAAGAGCGATATTCTTGATCCGATACTAATCCTTTGTCATGACGGTCAAAAACTTGCACCGAACGCATTGAGTAGTCCACGTACGCTTCAATGCTTTTACGAATTTCCTTCGCCTCGGTACGGAATGTACCACGCGCTTCGATCTTATTTAGATCAAGATCAATCACTCGCATACCCGCTTTCAATTCATTTAAAAAACTCTCACGACGTGATGCATCATAGATTGCGTAAACCGCACTGATTCGTAATGGGTAAATATTGTCATCAATTCGAGAAATTGCATCTTGATAGAACACCAATGAATTTGAATTATCAGTCACCAATGCTTGTTCGGTATCAAGATTGCTCTTCGCGAACCACAAACCAATAAACACCGTCAGTGCTGTAAATAAAACGGGAATCAAAACCTGTGTACGAACAGACAAGTTTTTAAGTGAAAGCTGCATGGTAAACCTCTAATTTTTGCGTATCGGCCTAGTTGCTAGCTCACACAATGATGCAGGCAACAAGGGGCGCAAATATTAGAGGTTGATCACATTTTTGTCTAGTATAGAACAGCCATAAATTCATGTATTTAGGCGACAATATTTTGTCATTGGACAGAATATTGCCACCATACTAATTTATGACGAATCAGGAGGGTATAAACGCGCTATTTCCGAAGAGCATTCAGTTTTGCTTGAGCCAACCCAAAGATAGTATCAATCGGATACGTGCCCTCATCCGTTGCTTCTCCCGCTGGTTTACCAGTAAAGAGTTCAATGGCCTCGCTGACATGATCGATCGCCCAAATATGGAAGTCACCCCTTTCTACCGCTTTAACCACATCTTGACGAAGCATAAGATTATGGACATTTGAACGAGGAATGATGACCCCCTGTCCAATATGACGACCTTTGATCACACAAACGTCGTAGAAACCCTCAATTTTTTCGTTAACACCACCAATAGGTTGCGCTTCACCAAATTGGTTCATTGAACCGGTAATCGCAATATCCTGACGGTTTGGTTGACGAGAAAATGCAGAAACCACGGCACAAAACTCCGCCATACTTGCACTATCACCATCTACACCTCCATAAGATTGCTCAAACGTAATCGTGGTGGTCAGTGGGACACGTGCCGTTTTACCAAATACCGAAGACAAATAGGCCGACAGGATCATCACACCTTTTGAGTGAATACTGCCACCAAGATCGACACTACGTTCAATATCAATCACTTCCCCATCACCATAGCAGGTTGTGGCCGTGATTCGGTTTGGTGCACCAAACATATGATCGCTGGTGCTCAGTACCGATAAGGCATTGACTTGACCAACTGCAGAACCCTCTGTATGAATTAACGTGGTGCCATTCACGAATGTTTCCATCACGTTGTCTTGTAGACGACTGACTCGCATCTCTTGGTTCTTTAGGGCTTCTTCTACATGCCCAATTCGGATCATGTTGGAATTTGCCTGACGCGCAACGTAGTTGGATTCACGCAGTAAGTTGGCAATATTGGCAGAATGCAAAGACAATTTCGTTTGATCACCTGATAAACGAGAGCTGTATTCGATGATGCGCGCAATGGCTTTTCTATCGCAATGAAGTAAGTTGTTATCATGCACTACGCTTGAAATAAAGCGTGCATATTGCAACTCTGAGTCAGGCGTACGTTTCATTTCATCTTCAAAATCAGCCGTTACACGGAATAGTTCTCCGAATTCTGGGTCGAAATGTTGAAGTAATTGATAAGTTCGGTAATCACCAAACAAGATGATTTTGATATCCAATGGGATCGGTTCAGGATCTAAAGATACTGCGCCGGTGAGCGTCACTTCTTTCTCGAGCGAGGTGAAGCTAAGCTGACGAGAACGCAAAGCACGTTTTAAACCATCCCATACATAAGGTTGCTCAAGGACTTTCTGAGCATCCATTAGCAGCACGCCACCATTGGCTTTGTGTAAACTGCCCGCACGAATTAAGGAGAAATCCGTAAATACTGTTCCTTTAAACGTTGCCGTCTCAATCGATCCAAATAACGAGTGGTAGTTAGGATTTTCTTCTACCACGATTGGAAAGTCACAATGACTGCGATTCACCAAGACATTCACTTTATATCGGCGTGGTAGTTTTTTATCTAATGACGCTGTTGCAATCTCGCCTTGCTCACCACTTTGCTCAAGAAAAATATCCGCATTCTCAACGATATCTTTCTGCAACTCAGTCAAGTAGGTCTTGATTTCAGGGTACTGTGCGTAATCCACTTTCAACTGTTTGATGAAATGCGTGATCACATCTAGCGTAACATCATCGTTGAGCTTTTTGATTTTCTCGCTGAATGACTCTTCCCATTCAGTCAGTTCGCGAATCATATTTCGTAGGCTCACTTCGAGCTCGTCGATACTGCTACTGAAGTACTCCTGCTCTTTCTTACTTAGCGCATCAAATGACTCTTCAGTGTGAAGTTCATCCCCATTCATCGCGACAAATTGGTAATCACCTTGAGCCGTAATAGTTAAGCTGATGTCTTTTTCTTTGGCCTCTTTGCTGATGCTATCCAATTCAAGTTGTTGTTTATTTGCCAATTGGTTTTTAAGGCGATCCGCTCGGCTGTAGTACATCTCATTATCAAACGCGAGTGGCAGCGCATTGAGTAGCTTGCCCATCAATTTCTCAATATCGACTTTTAATTTACTGCCGATACCACAAGGCAATTTGAGCACTTTTGGTGTTCGTGTATCTTCAAAATTTGCAACGTAGCACCAATCAAACAGCGCCGTATCATCGTGTTGATGTCGATTTAGGTAACGTAAAATCATCGTGCGCTTGCCTAAACCATTTTGGCCAATGGCATAGATATTGTAGCCCTTCTCCTTGATAGACATCGCAAACTCGACCGCTTTTTGTGCGCGCTCTTGACCAACGATTTCATCAATTGGGGCTAATTCCTTGGTCGACTTACATGGCATATTTTCTAGCCCAGCGACAGAATACAGCTGTGTTGCTTCCAATCTTTGTACCGCCATATTCATTTCCTTTTCTTATTGTCTTTACCTCAGTGTAGAGATTATTTGTTTAAATTTAAGTGATTTATCTTCCACACCAGTCCGTTCGAACATTTTACGAGCAGCCATTTGGCAAATAAATAGGAAAAACAAACTTGCAATTGATAATCAATATCATTTAATATTTATTGTAATCAAGTTTTAGGAAGATGGATAATGAATGTTGAGCGGCGCTAAATGCGCTATCTCAAATTGTGAGCCTGTATTTATATAAATTTACGTCAATTCATCATAATTTCATATAAGTAAACTAGAATAGTGATTCGGTTTAATTCATTACCACATCCAAGAAAATGGTATAGCTGCCATTCGGTTTGGCCGCCGAGACTGGTTGGTTCAAGAGTCAGGCTTAGTCAACCTGACGTATTCCTTGAGTTCCCTCCAACCATGAAAAATGCCGCGATTTTAGTCGCGGCATTTTTTATGGTTGAAACTCAGCAATGCAAACTACAGAGATTCAATCCCCATATTAAACAATGTAAAAGCATACACGTCTGTTGTCAGGTCAATCTGTTTACTTAGCGGCATGCCAGCACCGTGGCCCGCATTGACATCGATACGAATCAACACCGGGTTGTCACCATGATGCTTGTCTTGTAGCTCAGCAATAAACTTGTATGAGTGGGCAGGTACTACACGATCATCATGATCGGCCGTGGTCACAAGGGTTGCTGGGTAGGTAACCCCCTCTTTGACATTGTGCACTGGTGAGTAACCCAGCATATACTGGAACATTGCTTCACTTTGCTCTGATGTACCAAAGTCGTACTTCCACCCCTCACCGGAGGTAAACGTGTGATATCTAAGCATATCTAAAACACCCACCGCAGGCAGCGCCACTTTGAACAACTCTGGACGTTGTGTCATACAGGCCCCAACAAGCAAACCACCGTTCGACCCTCCACGAATCGCTAAACGTTCAGAGCTCGTGTAATCATGCTCAATTAAGTATTCTGCTGCTGCAATAAAATCATCAAACACATTCTGCTTCTGTTGTTGAGTACCAGCATTGTGCCATGCTTTACCATACTCGCCACCTCCACGCATGTTCGCTACCGCATAAATACCACCAAGTTCCAACCAGTTCGCTACGTTACCGGAAAACAGAGGCGTCAGGCTGATGTTAAAACCACCATATCCGTAGAGCATTGTCGGTGCGCTGCCATCTAGCTTGGTGCCTTTTTTATACGAGATGATCATCGGCACTTTGGTACCATCTTTTGAGGTATAGAACACTTGCTTAGATTCGTAGTTCATACGTTCAAACGGGGCTTTCGATTCTTGATACAAGTTAGAATCTCCAGTATCGACATCAAAAGAGAATATGGTCGGTGGAGTAACATAATTGGTAAAGGTGTAATAGAGCGTCTTGTCCTCTACTCGCCCCTGTAAGCCATAAGCGGTACCCTGACCTGGGAGCGAAACTTCACGCACTAACTCACCTTGATATGTGTATTGCTGTACTTTCGAGAGCACATCGACCATATAAGTCGCAAAGAGAGAACCACCCCCTTTACTAATTTCCAATGGCTGATCTTGCTCCGCAATCACGACATCCCATTGTTGCGTTTGAGTGTGATAACTCACTACTTTACCGTTGGGCGCATCTAGATTGGTGTAAAACAGGATCGTATTGCCTTGGCTATCAACCAGATAAGTATCACCATCGGTCGTATCGTGCAAACAGATAACGGCTTTGTCATTAGACTCTAAATCAACATAAAACAGACGATTTCCTGAAGTGGACTCCGCTCCAATAATCACCAAGAAGCGGTCATCATGAGTCGTGATACCTGAAACGTAACGGTGCTTTTGAGATTCCAACGCGCCAAACACCACTTTATCTTCAGATTGCAGTGTGCCAAGCTCATGATAATAAAGCTTATGTTGATCTGTACGGGCAGACAGTTCACTGCCTTTTGGCTTGTCATAGCTAGAGTAGTAAAAGCCTTTGCTACCAATCCAAGAAATCGCAGTAAATTTTGCATCGACAATTTCAGGTTCTATTTGCTGCTTGGTTTCAGTATCAATAACAAAATCTTACGCCAATCACTGCCACCCTCAGAGATTGAGTAGGCCACTAAGCGATTGTCTTTGGAAAACTTCACCTCTCCAAGCGAAGTCGTCCCTTCTTGAGAAAAGGTATTGGGGTCTAAGAAAACTTCCGCTTCTCCATCCCCTTTTTTACGATAAAGCACGCTCTGATTTTGCAGCCCATCGTTTTTATAGAAATAGCTGTACTCACCGTGAACAAAAGGTTGCGAGTACTTCTCATAGTTTTGACTGTTTGCTACCAAGTCGCGAATTTGTTGACGGAAAGGGATTTGACCGAGATAGTCAAAAGTGACTGAATTTTGCCCAGTAACCCACTCTGCGGTATCTTGGCTAAGATCATCTTCTAGCCAGCGATACGGGTCTGCGATGTCGTGTCCAAAATAAGTGTCTACGACAGAGTCTTTACGAGTTTTGGATAATGCATAACGTCCGTGTTGCTCCATTTGAAGTCATTGATTGCTAGTACTTTCTTTTATTATTTTGTTGAGATTCATTCTCAATACCTACCTTAGGGCGTAGGTACGGAATTTCAACCTAAAGATTGAAACATTTAGTGAATATATGATTCATGTTGGTGAGATGGATACAACTCAAAGCTAATTCAACTAAAAAGCAATTCAACTCAAAGCTAATACGACTCAAAAGTAATGTGAAATCGTCAAATACCGTTCACGAATGTGCTCAATGAGTAATTTGACTTTATTTGGCGGCTGGCGAGTAAATGGGTAAACCGCATAAACACCCAACTTTTTGCCGACGAGTTCAGGAAAAATGTCCACAAGTTGACCGTTGCGAATGTCATGATACACCAAGCAACGAGGAACATAAGCGATACCATGACCGCCTAGTGCGGCCTTTCTCAGTGCTGTTGCATTGTCAGTAGAAAATGAGCCTGAAATTTTGACGATATAGTTCCCCTCTTTTCCTTTAAATTGCCAGTCTGTCGCCCCTGTCGTTTGGTACGCGTACTGCAGGCAATTATGAGCAATCAGATCGAGCGGCTGTATCGGCTTGCCATTTTTGGCGATATAAGAGGGAGAAGCACAAACAACCCATTGAGAATCCAAGATATGTCGAGCAATGAGGCTAGAATCTTCCAAATAACCAGTGCGTATGACTAAGTCATAGCCACCAGCAACCAAATCAACAAATCGATTATTCAGTGACATATCGACCGTTAATCCTGGGTGCATATTACAAAACTCAGCCACCGCATCCGCTAAAATAAGATCACCAGAGATGGTGGGTACCGACATTTTGATATGACCACTGATGTTCTCACCAAACCCCGAAACCGCATCCCTCGCCTCTTGAGTTGCTTGCTTCACATTTTTAGCGCTGTGCAATAGTGCTTGCCCTGCTTCAGTCAGCGTTAATTTGCGCGTTGTTCGATATAATAGTTGAACGCCAATCTCTTCTTCGAGCCGCGCGATTCTTTTGCTAACTACCG
Source organism: Vibrio alfacsensis (assembly GCF_003544875.1). Classification (NCBI taxonomy): domain Bacteria; kingdom Pseudomonadati; phylum Pseudomonadota; class Gammaproteobacteria; order Vibrionales; family Vibrionaceae; genus Vibrio; species Vibrio alfacsensis. Next base: position 410,201 of record NZ_CP032094.1, on the reverse strand, counting down.
GATTTGTCAGGCTATTTTCTTCTGCCACCTTACTGAAGCTTCCCATTTCTACGACTTGAGAAAAGAGTATTAGGTCATCTGCACGCATTGATTATGTCACTTTTGGAAAAATCAATTTCATTATTTCTCTATATTGATAAAAATAAAGAGATAAATTAACACACCAAAACAAATTGATTACAACTCTCGTATCTGTCGGGGATTAATCGAAACGCACCTTTGAATACTAGTCAGGACACACCACTATGATTATCTCTGCTTCTACTGATTATCGAGCCGCCGCGAAAGCCAAGTTGCCTCCGTTCCTTTTTCATTACATTGATGGCGGCTCCTATAACGAACATACGCTTCAACGCAATACCGAAGATTTGAGCCATGTGGCATTGCGTCAACGCGTTCTTCGAGACATGAGCGATCTCAGCCTAGAAACCGAAATCTTCGGAGAGAAACTCGCGATGCCTATTGCGCTGGCGCCGGTCGGTTTAACGGGTATGTACGCTCGACGCGGAGAAGTCCAAGCCGCAAAAGCGGCCGAGAAAAAAGGCATACCTTTTACAATGTCGACCGTATCCGTTTGCCCGATAGAAGAAGTGGCACCAGCAATCACACGTCCAATGTGGTTTCAACTTTATGTGCTCAAAGATCGCGGATTCATGAAAAACGTTTTAGAACGCGCAAAAGCTGCTGGGGTGACGACCCTCGTTTTCACGGTTGACATGCCGGTGCCAGGGGCTCGTTATCGTGATATGCGGTCTGGAATGAGTGGACCAAATGCCGCGTTGCGTCGTGTATTTCAAGCCATGCGTCACCCAACCTGGGCATTGGATGTGGGTTTATTAGGTAAACCCCATGATTTAGGCAATATCTCTGCCTACCGTGGTGAGCCGACTAAATTGGAAGACTACATCGGTTGGTTGGGCGCAAACTTTGACCCATCTATCTCTTGGAAAGACCTCGAGTGGATTCGTGATTTTTGGGATGGACCAATGGTCATCAAAGGCATATTAGATGAAGAAGACGCTAAAGATGCAGTGCGTTTCGGAGCCGATGGTATTGTGGTTTCCAATCACGGCGGTCGTCAATTGGATGGGGTTCTGTCTACCGCACGAGCCTTACCTAACATTGCTGATTCCGTAAAAGGAGACATCAAAATCTTCGTCGACTCCGGAATACGCACTGGTTTGGATGTGGTACGCATGATCGCGTTAGGCGCAGATTGTACATTACTTGGCCGATCGTTTGTTTATGCTCTAGCTGCACAAGGTGGGGATGGTGTAGAAAACTTGCTCGATCTTTACGATAAGGAAATGCGTGTCGCCATGACACTGACGGGAGCAAAAACCATTTCCGACCTCTCGAATGATTCTTTAGTTCGCCACTTTTAGTAAATAGGCTATCAAGCAAACCAATGCTTAATGAACGAATCACTCAGAGAAACCTAAGATTGCGAGTACTAAACCACTCGCAACCTTCTATTCGGTCATTTGGCTAACTAATTTGGTGCTCATACTCAATAATGACTTGGTTGCCTTCAATGAATACATTTCGAATTTCACCATCCACCATCACACGGTTTTGCAAATATACCGCTCCCGGCGCCACCAGTTCGCGTTCAAAAAAAGAGGGAATAACCTGACTTGGACGAACGTGCAGCTGTTCGCATAATTGGTTAACGAACGTTAAAGTCAAAGGCGCATTACCACGCAATAACGCAGTAAACTCATGCAACCCTAAGCCAAGTCGCTTTGCCATCTCCATTTGTGTCATGTGCATTTTTGCTTTTTGCGACATCCAAATGTCGTAGAGCGCATTTCGATCCAGCTCTGTCAGTTCCATATTTTCCTCCGTTATTTTTTCTGCACATACACTCTCACACTAGAGTCTGATAAATGTTAGGGATGAGTCAGAGTACAAACAATTCATCCATTGAATCTCTTACGCTCTCAGCGCTCCAAACATCAATAACGGATAGATACACACTAGGGCTAACAAACTTCTCGTTTCTGCTATGTCAATGATTCCACTAGGGCAAAGGCCGAATTTTTGTTACCTTTTATCTATTGTCCTTTTGTAAGAAACCTTATTTATGTCACCTTGGTTTACTGAGCTTCAAAATTACGTCTTGGCTCACCATCAACAGTGGAGCAGCAGCGTTTTATTTATCACCATTGCCAGCTTTTTTGCTTGGATTGCATGGCGAGTGCTGCACTCCCGCTTATCCATTCTGGTAGAGAAGACCCCTTTCCATTGGGACGATCTATTACTTGAAGCGCTCAAGACCCCTGTGAGTACGTTAATTTGGTGTTGGCCAGCAACCGTATCACTCGGAATCGTCTTACAAAGTGAACTGGGTAATAAGTTTAACTGGTTAAGTACACTGAAACTGATCCTTGTGATCAGCGTGCTTGTCTGGATAGTAATGCGCCTCATCACAAATGTTGAAGACTACATACTAGAGCAAAAAACTCGTGATGAGACGACTGTTCAAGCCATAGCTAAAGTTGCACGCCTGTTTTTCATTGTGATTGGCGTTCTCACCGTGATGCAGGCATTTGGTCTCAGTCTTTCTGGCTTACTCACCTTTGGTGGTGTCGGTGGCTTAATTGTCGGTTTAGCGGCGAAAGATCTGCTATCGAACTTCTTTGGGGGATTAATGATTTACTTCGACCGTCCTTTCAAAGTTGGAGACTGGATTCGATCGCCAGATCGCCAAATTGAAGGAACGGTAGAGCGCATTGGTTGGCGTATGACCAGCATCCGTACATTTGATAAGCGTCCGTTGTATGTTCCAAATTCAGTGTTTAGCAATATCGTGGTAGAAAACCCATCGCGCATGCTCAACCGCCGTATTTTTGAGACTATAGGCTTACGTTACGATGATGCAGATAAAGTGCCTGCTATTATTGATGAAGTACGAGAAATGCTCAAAAACCACAAAGACATCGATGCCCGTCAGACCTTAATCGTGAATTTTGATTCCTTTGGCGCATCATCACTAAACTTTTTCATTTACACGTTTACTAAGACCGTCAACTGGATCCGCTATCATGAAGTTAAGCAAGATGTGCTACTGCAAGTCATGGCCATCATTAAAAAGCATGATGCTGATATCGCGTTCCCGACTCAGACGCTCAAATTGGATCCAGTGCAGTTAGTGCAAGATCTGCAAGGCTCAACACAAGTGATGCAAGGTAACGAGAGAGCATTATAACCTGTTTAGATTTATTCCTTGCTTAACAGCCCGTGCCTAAAGTTATGTACGAAGATGAAATGTGAGTTTGGCTTTATCGTCGTACTCTAAATACCACCTATGGTCTAAGATTAAGTATAAATTTGTTCAGTCAATCAATAAGGTAGCCTGCCATGCTTGTTAAATTCAGCTGTAAATCATATTCAAACATCATCATGTTTCACGATATTGCATCGCATATGTTGAAGATGATGGGGCACAGTACGAACATTCCTGGTGTTATAGAGGCCGAAGATGTACCGAGCGCTCTCGAACATTTGCAGCAAAGCCTGAAACATGAAAGCGATTTGCCTGAAATTGAAAGCTTTGAAGATGATGAAGATGCAATGGAACATGCCGTTAGTCTCAAAAACAGAGCGCTTCCATTGATTGAACTTCTCAGCGCCGCTTCACGAGATAAGTGCGATGTAATGTGGGATAAGGAATAGCAACTGAGCGCCCCGCTAAGCATAGAGCTCGATATAAGCCAGATTTGATAGTCCTATCCACCAATTAAAATGGCCCCGAGAACTTCTTGGGGCCATTTATTAACTCATTAAACTACACACGGCTCGGCTTCTCTAAATCAGAAATAACACTAGGATAAATTTGTGAATTTCTGATATATCACCCTAAATTGTCTGATGTTTTGTCAGACTTAAATTAAGCAATAGAGTCAAGTTGAGTAGGTTCAATCATGCCTGAGTGGAGAGTGATAACATACTCTGGCGACTCTTGAAAAATGCTAAAGAAGAGCCCTCACACTTAGTAAGGGCTCCTTAGTACTCTACCGCTTAAAACGATGTCAAGTATTGCCAGTTATGATTGCTCCAGTCATCCATATTTGGTTTATCTGGCCATGGGAAGTAACCGTATCCGTCAGTTTTCAACTGGTAGTAATGGCGCTTACCATCATGAAAATCGTACGAGAATACATCTCCCACTTTACCTGCATCACCATAAACACCCAGTGCATCCTGGCGGTACCAGTTCACCACATCTTGCTCAAACTCATCGCGCTCTAACCAACGGCTTAGCGTTTCATTTAACGAGTTGTCGCTACCAACAAAATGCCACTCGGAGTTAGAGAACTCCCCATTCGGCATTTCAGTTGCTACACCCTCTGTCTTTTGTAAGAAGTAACCTTGCTGACCATCTTTCAATCTAGTACTGAACAGCTGGTATGGTGTGCTTGTTGCACCAGCTTGCTCTGCAGTGAGCACTTCTTCAACACCGTAGTAAGCTTTCAGACGCATACTATGATCTAATCCTTTACGCTCAACACGAATCGGATTTAGGTCAAAGTTAACATAAGTCTCTGCACTGCCGAGGTATTTCCAATCTTGGTTAGATAACTGATCTGACGGCATTACCCCTGCGTTAACTCGCTTCATCATAAAATAGTCGCGAGTACCTGTCTCAGGGTTGCTTTGTGCAAATAGTGCACCTACGAAGCCTACTTCCATTTGCTTCAAAGAAAGCACAGAAGCGTTTTGACCAAATAGTTGATACTGCCCTTGCGCTAACACTGCGCGATCAAATTCCGCAACGCTTGCGTAATCAATATTATGCAGTTGGCTAATCTGAGCAAAAGTTAAGGTATCTTCTACACCTTGCGCATAACCGTCATGATCTTTACCAAAGCTCACTGCACGCTGCGGATATTCATCACTCATCTCAAACTGACGAGTAGTCAGTTCAACCTGACCAAAGTCGTCATAGCTTGGCTGCTGCTCCTCGACATATTGGTCCACTAGATCATCAAAGTAACCGATGAACTTCCATTCACCATTCGATTGACCGCTGTCAGGGAAATACCAGTATTGATGGTTTTGCAGTTCAAACAGCTCTACTCGGCCATTGCGATGGTAATGGAATACATCGCCAGGGTTACCATTTCGGTTGTTTTCACCCCAATCGAAGAAACGTTCTTGGCCAACATCCGCCAAAATTGCTTCACGAACCACATCTTCCAGTAGACGTTCTGGACAGAAAATCGTCATACTTTCAGGGTTAGCAGAACGCTCTAAGTTAATGTGGAATTTGTTACTCATGTTGCCATCTAAACGACGGCCATCAAGCGCCACTTTTTCAAGCTTACCACCTGCGTAACTGACTTCCGCCCAACATTGCCCCACTTGTGGCTCAGGTGAATCAAATACATTACCTGATGCGCCGTACATAGGTGGATAGATGTAACTTAAGTTTTGTTTAGTCGGATCGTAGTAGCCCACCATCGTCATGACATCAACACCTGACACACGCGGCTTAAGCTTAGTGGTTTGTTCAACCTCAACCATCGTCTGAGTGTTTTCATTCCAATGAGTAAAGCCCGACTCGGTCGACATATCTAGCAAGTCGTGACCGGTTAGGTAGTCTTGAGTGACTTTCGCGGTGTAACCTGTGAATAGTGGGTAACTGCTCGCACTTGAGTCAAAGTTACCCCCAGCCATAGGGTCTTTTTGATAACCAACTAGACCTTTAAAGTCACGACCATCATAACCACGATTGTACCAAACGATGTTATCTGCCATACGTCCACGGTAGGCATCATAACCCCAACCACTTGTCGTACTGTGGTAGTACACATCCGGACCACCAGGCCAGTGCCATAGACTAAATGCGTGACCGAGCTCATGGGTGACTTCGTTGCCCGTAGAGTCTACCAACAGTGCCATACCGTTACCACCAGATAGACCGTGAGTGACATCGACAACCTCGCCTTTCTTGTTGAGGTAACGACCGATTGAGTGACCAATCACGACCGTTGGGAAGTTAGCAGGCTGCCATTGGTGAGTACCCGCTGTGCTAGGTACACCAAAGTTAGCATTGTTGATACCCGTCTGAATCAGTGACTTGGTGATGTTTTCGCGCATATCACCAGAATAAACATCGGGATTGTCAAACTGACTGTATTCTTGTTCCACCTCACCGTAAGCGGTAACAACCTTGTCCAGTTTCACTGGCAAGTAAGGACTAATGGTCATGGTCGCGAGTGGGAAACGTTGGAACAGCTCTGAACCGTGGTTTGCCATGCGCATTTCCAAAGGCTTAGCCGCAGGTGGCTCAGTGAGCATACCAATACGTACCATAGGCATCTCTACATGCATTGGCGCACCAAACTCGATGCTGTCTGCTGCTAGTTCACCTTCACGCATATCATAAGTTTCAAAACGCAGGCTTAAACCTTTTTCAACATAGTTCCAAGGCAGTACCGTAGAATAAGAACGCTTTGAGTACAGAATGTCAGGTCGCTCATCTTCTACTGTGCGGTCAGCACCTAGTAGCTGAGAAGGGTTATTTAAAACTCGTTTTTCTAACAGCTGACCATCTTTGTAGATGTAGACTAGGATGCTCTTCTCATCGAGACTTTCTTTCTCAGGCGTAACCACTAACAAAGCTTCACGGTGGGTGACCAGTTGTTGTTGAGATTTTTCCGCATTGCCATACGGCTCTGAAGTTTGGTTTTGAACAAAACGAATTTGCGCGGCAAAAGTGCCAGCTAGATGATTCGTCACCTCAAGATCATCAATGAAACCAATCGCATCGGTTTGCTTTTCGTCAAAAGGCTTACAATCTTGGTTAGTCGTACTTACACCACTGCCTGCAAGATAACGCACGCTACATAGTTTGTCGTTCTCAATCCACTCTAAGTAGTTTTGGCCAAACTGATCATGATAAACATACACGCCATCTTGCTCATTGGTTAAGCGCCAAGGTGCTTTAACAAAGTCAAACATCGCTTCTGCTGAACGGTCTGCATAAGCGACATTTTCTTCGTACGATGAACCCAAGACAAACGGCATAAACAGTGGTTTGTTATCTGGTGTCATTGGGTAGAGATATTCGCCAAAACGTAGAAAACGTCGACCGTTACGCTCTTCCCAGTTGTCTGGATTTTGCGCCAACTGATTAACTTGATTCACTCGGGCTTCAATTTTCTTTGCCATTTCTTGCATCATTGCTATGCGAACATCTTCGCCTGCCATCACGTTGTATGCAGGAAGCAACGCACCAATGGCACTGGCTAAAAGGGCTTTTTTAATCATGAGATACTCATCAATAATATAACGACAGAGCAGTTAAGTTCAGCGTAGACTGACCTCTAGCCGCGACAGAATAGGACAAAGCAAGACCGCCAACCTATTTACCGACGAATATACTGATTAATAACCTATAACTCGATGCAATAAAGAAAGTAAAATCATTCCGTGACTCAATATCACATTTTGAGAAAAACATGATTTTTATGAAAAACGCCGCAGAGACTACTTCTGCGGCGTTTATTTGTGCCAGAGGATTGAAAGCAACATCGGGCTATTTACCACTCAGATGATAGATAACCGCAGATGATAGGCAAGCCGTTTCTACAACAACCAAATCGCTTTCAATTTAGCCCGCTAGTACCCTATTCCCAATCAAGAATAACCTTGCCAGACATCCCGCTACGCATTACGTCGAAGCCTTGTTGGAAGTCATCAATCTTGTAGTGGTGAGTGATGATTGGCGTTAGATCTAGGCCTGATTGGATAAGACTTGCCATCTTGTACCAAGTTTCAAACATGTTAGGTACAATCGGTTAAAAAACACTTACTATCATTAGGTTATAAACGTTGTTATTTGCCATGGGACCAAATTGGGACGTTTTGATTCACTCTTTAGAGTTGACTACTCTGAGCCATATACAACCCCTATTATTATAGTACGCTTCAACATCAAGCCAAACCTCATAAAACCCAGAAGTTATCCCGATGCAGCATCTGTCGCTACCGACTCACAAACAGAAAGCTCGTTATCGTAAGAAGGTTTTGGACATTTCCGAGTTACGAATCATAGAGCACTCTGACACTCTTGAAGAGTGACACGGCAAAAATAATTAGTAAGTTTTGCACTTCATCGTATGAACACTGTATTCTTAAGGAAAATACTACAAAAGAAACTTGGTCATGTCATACAAACATAGTATTGAAGAGTTTGCGTCTGAAGGCGTACCATCCGGTGTCGAAAAGGAGTCTTATAGCCCTATATTACTCAATGAACCTTTCGATCCTAGATCTATTACAATTAATTCAAAAGTTATTTCTCTTGAAGCTTTCCTTCGACGCATTAGAAATGGAACGATTAGACTCTCTCCAGATTTCCAACGAAGCAGCGTATGGAACAAAGAACGTCAAAGCCTGCTAATAGAATCAATGATGCTTCGCATCCCATTACCTATGTTCTATGTAGCTGAAGATAAAGAAGGAAATTGGGAAGTTGTAGACGGACTTCAAAGATTAACGGCAATTAAGGATTTTGTGCTAGGCCCCAACAATGATGGACAAGGTTATAAGTTGGAAAAGCTAGAGTTTTGGGAGAGCACTTTAACAATAAAACTTTGCTGATTTAGAAAACATGCCGAGTGCAAGCATGACTGTTAACAATGTCGCAGAAACAGAACTGTCATTCACTATTATTAAGCCCGATACTCCAGAAAAGGTTAAGCGGAATATTTTAAAAGGATTAATACTGGCGGTATGCCTCTATCTGAACAAGAGATTCGCCATGCTCTCTACCAAGGGAAATCAACTCAACTCCTAAGGGATATAGTTAAAAGACCTCCATACCAGAATATATTAAGCGAAACTATTAACGATGAAAGGATGATAGGAAGAGAGCTAGTTCTTCGATACTTTGCTTTTACATTTTAGGAGTTGGTAACTACAAGGGTGATGTTGATGAATTTTTATCCCAGACAATGGAATGTATTAATGAAGGGCAAATTAGGCTTAATGATGGTAATTTGATCATAAGTCCAAGCCAAAACACTCTCACCGACCATTTTGAAACTGCAATAATTAGGTGTCATCATATATTTGGCGATCACGTTTTTAGAAAATCAGTTGAAGGGCAGAGAAAAACCCCAATTAACAAATCACTGTTTGACACATTGATGTGTGTTTTTCTTCACTAGACGAAAACGAATATGAAAAGCTAGTCAGAAAAAGAGATTTATTAATCAATAGCTATAAAACCTAATGAAAGATGAAGGTTTCGGCAACTCAATCAGCCGTCATAGCAGTTCAGTTGCGGGTGTAAAATTAAGACACCAAATATTATCATCATTTATTTCGGAATTTTTATGATTACTAAGATTGAATTAGATTCTTATAAATCTTTTCTAAATCAGCCTATAGATATAGCCCCACTAACTGTCTTAACAGGGTTAAATGGTTCTGGAAAGAGCACGGTAATACAAGCACTTAGAATGATTGCATGCGCAAGTGAGAGTAAAGATAATCATTTCTTGTCTGGGTATGGTGATTACGAAGAACTGCGCTCAAGGTACAACAGTAAACTGAACAGCAAAATTGAAATATCAGTTCATAGTAAAGATCATGTACATACGCTTTCTATTGATAAAGAAAAGCGCAATTAGAGACTCCTGTTGATTTCATCTCAGAGTATATTAGTGCTGAACGATTAGGCCCACAAACGAACCTCCTATAAATGCAACAAGAAGAATTAGTATTGGAGAAAGAGGGGAGTTCTGTGCAGACTACTTCAACAAGTTTGAGTCTTGTATTGTTGGAGACCTACTATATAGGAAGAACGCGTATCAAAACTCTAAAAGAGCAACTTAGCTGCTGGATGAATGATATCAGCCCAAATATTGATTTAGAGTTTTCATTAGATAAGAAACATGACATATCTAATGTAGAAATTGATGGCCATCGAGCTACTAACACAGGTTTTGGTATCAGCTATGCGTTACCTATTGTTATGAGTGCATTAGTTCTTTCATCTAAACGTTGTACTGACTTCAAGGAGCAATATGTAGAAGACTGGTATCATATGCTCTCAGACAAGCATAAATTATTACTAATTGAAAACCCTGAAGCTCACATACACCCATCAGGACAAACTCAATTAGGTGTATTGGCCGTGTTGGCTGCTAAATCAGGGGTCCAAGTTATAGTTGAAACACATAGTGACCATTTTATTGACGGGGTTAGAATTGCATGTAAAGAACTGAATTTTAATAACAAATCAATAATAAATTATTTTACGAAAGATAAAGACACTCCATCATCTGTAGAAAAGATTACGATTTTAGATTCAGGGAGTTAAGTAACTGGCCTGCTGGATTTTTGACCAAATACAAAAACTTATCTCGACTTGCTGAGTTGAATTATGGCTGAATCAACCTTTGTTATAGATGACAGATCTTTTATAGAAGAGCTTACATACAATGAAAATGGAACTAAAGCAAAAGCAGAATTTAGCAAATACCTTACGTTCATAGAGTCTGTAAGCAACACAATTGCCAGTGAAAAATATGGGGATATCTATACACCAGAGTCTATCTTTCAAGAAAAAATCAACGGTAAAGAAATCTATAAGATCCTAGGCTCACCCGCTGGTGCAAACCGTGATGTTTACTTGAGAGCTTTTACACTATTTAGAAGGTTCAAAACGTACGTTACCGAAGATCATTTAGACTTAGGTGTCTATGCTAGCGACAACGAATATGCTTCTTCAAGTTTTATTCAAAATAGGAACTGTGGCTTCATATCTATTCGAAATGTTGAAACAGCAGAATGGTGGGACAAGAGTAGGCACACATTAGTTAGCAACAAGCTCAGTGCTTTATGCTCTTACCGAAAAATATTTACAACAATAACCAATCGTATGCAGACGTTAAAACCTATTCAGAAAAGCTATGGCCAAATTGTTACTTTCATAGAACCGCTGCTAGATTTAACCAATTTCAAATTCCTGAGCTTGCCTTCTTACCCATAGCTCTTAGACATTTAGACTATCTTAATGACTATACTCAGTCTCACTTCCCTTTAGGTGGAGAACAATTTACAGCTGAGGCTAATAAATTTGACGTATCACTTTCTCCAGAAAGCCCTAAAACCCGCTCAAGTACTTCAAAAATGAACCAAAGGAAAATCAAAATAAACTCCAAAGATATTACATGTGAATGGCACTCAAAGTTAGATCACTCAGCTGGAAGGATTCACTTTCACTCAGGGCTAAACCTCAGTTCCGATATCACGGAGATAACGAAGGACAAAGTGATTATCGGCAAGTTTGTTAAACATCTAGACACTTAGACAACTGTAGTGGTCACCTCAATTTGGCCACAGAGTTGGAGATCTAGACATCAGGAAAAGTAAGCCAAAATGCAGATGCTTCAAATTATAGTCAATCTATCTCTAGCTTGCTTTGGGGCAGAAGTGTTTTAGAGTAGTAGCACTAAGGCGTTTTTGTCCCGGAGCTAAGAGGGTAAGAGAACATCTGGGTTGTGAGAACATCTGGGTAGGTTACTAAGGCTCGACACATTAGATCCGCAAGGATATAGTGCATCGTTTCTCACTAACCCACTAACATCCGCTTTTTAACTGAACACCTATGAATAACCATTTATCCCCAATCGACAAAAATCATTTGAAGAAACTACTTCGCTTAGAGTTAGATCCGACATGGTCTGATAGTCTGTCGGCAACACCTGATATGTCTTGGGTTACGCCCATAGTGTTAGAAACACTATTTACTGAGTTGATGATCCACACCCGAGGCAATCAAACAAAGGCTGCAAAAATGCTTGGTATTAACAGAGGAAATTTAAGCTCAAAAATCAAACGGATATCAAATCGAGAGCTATGAACCTCAACAGCAGATTTAAACGCCAAGTTAAGTGCATCTAAGACGCCTTGTCCAAATTCAATGTTATTAAAGCTGGAAAATACAATATGTTAGTCTTTAACTGCACTAAAGCTGCTGCTGAATTTTTTACGGTGACACGTCAAGGTCAAAAGTGTTCAGATCTAGAACCTGCACCACATAAAACCATCTCAGAATCAATTGAAACGCCTGTTTTCCCAAATGGGGTTGATGCCGACAAAAATGGTCAATTTCAATGGCAATGGGTACTTCATTGTGTATCCATTAAACGCAAAAATACTTAATGGCAATGGACTATCAAAGCCGCTTTTGTATTACGGTACTTGCATGTAAGAAAGGTGATATTTATCAGTTTATCAACACCTTTGAACCCATGCTTAAGGCATGTTTTCACAGTTTAGCCAATCAAAGTGGTGTCGATGCCGTCGAGATTGAGAACTGCATTGACCATTACGACAGAGCGGTGAATGATTGTGCATTCCATCCTAGAGGAGACCGTAGCGTGCAGGCACACATAAATGACGTGCTTTGGCACCTTGAACGCCACTGCTATGAAGATGGAATGTTACTTGAGGATGTTGACCTACTTGGGTTTAATTTGTTTGCCAATCAGTTTCCTCGTAAGAGTAAGCATCGAAAAACGTTCTTTTTTTCAACTGAAGAGTTTGTCAAACACTGGCGCGAATGGGCATTTGAGAGCGTCCCCTTGGATATGAGTAGAGTCATTAATCTGAGTGACTACAAGAAGGCAAACAAAGAGTAATGTCATGCATGAAAGTTCGTAATTGAGGGCATTCAATTCAAGGTATGAACTGTACCACCGATTTTGGACACCAGTTAAGCGAATCTAAGGCGCTTCTGTCCCGAAGCGACCTTACCAACATAAAAAAATCATTTTTACTGCATGATTCTTGTTGCCGTCACATGAGCAGAATTAGGGTAAATTCCGGTTGCCTTCGAACACGCATGTTGTAGCTGAAAATGATAATGGGGCATAAACGTTTCAGTGGTTTTGCTAAATTAGCAAATTGTGGATAACTACAGGTTTTGAAAGTCACTTAGCTTGTTGCCTAGTAATGATGGTTCGAATTGGTATGACGAAATTGACACTGATAGACGAACCAGACATACAACTTTGCGATGATTAGCACATAGCATAGTGGGAGTGATGAGCATACCAGATAAGCAATAATGCACTCTGTCGTTATAGGATATTCTTCTACACTATAGCTGTATCTGATGTTACTCTAACTCCACTATTTGTTTCCAAGAGAACTTAACTAGCCATGACTTATGGAAGTGATCCAGCGGGATTCCACTATGCGTTTGATGGTATGTACTGCAACATCGATGCTATTGTATCTCAAGAAGAAGAGGATGCTCAGAAAGCTGCTTTACAGCAAAATCAACTCAAGAAGAGTCGGTTAAGGTTGAAGCTCACCAAGCATCTTTCGAGATTTGAGGATCATGAGAAAGTTCTGCTACAAGGCCGCAAGTTCCTTTTAAGGGAGCACAAACAAAACTTATAAAAGATATATAAGAATCGAAGCATTACCAGCACCTTATGCTGATGTAGTAACGCAAAAAGATGCTGTACAACTTCTAGTCGGTGAGTATTTCCGAAATACTGTAGGCTTTCCGTTAGACTTTTTTGAACAAAGCACGATCGATAGTTTGGCAATAAAACTTTCAGAGAATCAAGCCAAAGATACAGCGTACTCTAGAGTAGCAGACTTACGAAGATGCATTTTTGACATCATTGATAAAGAAGCAAATAACAAGCAACTTAACTTACCAATTAATTCGGAAGATACTCGGCAACTACTATCTGCATGCCGCTTGTCTCTATTGATCAATGATTACATTAGTAAAAGCCCATCCTACCAGCTCGAAGTTCGCGAGAAGACCATGCAGGCATTTGCTTACGAAATGTCAATGCCTCTTGAGCACGCTACAATGCCCAATGGAAAAAAGTATATTCCTCGTTGGAAGGCAAGGCACTTACACACACTTGATTACTATGCATATGCTGAGGTTGGTAAAGGTTTGAAAAGACTAGAGTCGGTTGATAGAGGCAAAGATGTTATTGAATATATCAACGATATAGTTGAAGTTTGCTCGGATTTTTAGTCACCATTTTATGTGTGATGAACACTCAAAAATTTAGACTTAAAGGGTAAATTGGGCTGGCACGCTAGCCCTTTGGCATTTGTCTTTTGACAAAAAATCGTATAGAGCCCTGCTCCGCGCGAAGCACTACTCGGTAGCAAGCCTAATATTTAGGCTACGTGCCTGCTACTATCATATTGTATATGAAACCAAAGACGGTTTAAAGTTTACTTTTAGCAGCCTGATATTCTACTCTACAACATCCCCATATAAGCTACTAATACGATTAAAAGTAGCACTTTTTTTGTAGTGACCTCAAGATTTCTGTTTGCTCAGTATTCAACATTTTTGCTAGTGTTGAAATGTCTTCATAATTAAATCTATTATAGTTTTGTGTTCCTATCACTTGCTCACCCAATAAGTGCTTTTTAAAAGAAAATGAGCTTTCTATGCTAGAATAATATGGCTTACAGAAATCAAAAATTTGGTTCTTAAATCTGACCAATTTCTTATTTTTTCTTATAAACGGGTTCGCATTGCCTAGTGGATTAAATCCAGTATTGGCAAATTGCTTAACCGAACGGTTTTCTATCAACCAATAGCGACCAATATCCAACCAATACCCCTTGTCTGCTATGGATTGAACTTTTAAGTCTCCCATTTTCTCAGATATCATATCCCCATATACTCGAAAAATCTCTTTGTCGATTTCTCGGTATTGAAATATGCACAGAGTCAATATTTACATAACAAACCTCAAGCCCTTCAAATTTATTGAGTAACTCTAGCGTTTGGGTCATTTTCAAACGAGCATTAGCCAAAATCTTCGCTGAAAGACTAAAAAGGTTACTCGCATTTCTATAGTCACGATACGTGAGAACAATTTTTCCACCCAGAGTTTGATTGAAAAGTAGTTACTAACATTTAAAAGTTCCAAAAATCTCTTTTGAATAACGACTTAGACTAGAGATAAAGAACTCTCTTTCTATGAAACTTTTAAGCTCATCGTAATCTGAAAATATACAGCTCTTCGAATTAACTTTATTTGTAGAGCCATGAAGCATAGCAAGCTTGAGCTTTAGTAGTGAGGCTAACGTTTTATTTTTACTTTGTAATGCCTTTAAACGCCTTGAGTATAGCTTTGATGCGTAATTGAAAAGTGGGTGTTTGATTGTTTGCTTAGATACTATTCCGTCTAATACATGTACGTCTTTGAAATGACGCTTATAATAATCAATCTCTTCGTCAAATAGAAAAATTTCAACTTCATCTTGGCTATTTAACTTTAACGGAAATGAGCGTTGGAAGCAAGAATACTTAAATGGATGAAAGTTGCTTATATATTCTGTTAGAGGCTTTGATAATACTACACGATAGAACCCTTTAGGAAGGGATATTTTACTTAAATTTTGATTAAACTTCTGTACTCTAAATGCTTGGGATCTAAAATTCTCCTTCCATGCAACTTGCATACATTGAATTATAGTCCAAAGAAATTACTGTTCTGTCCTGACGCTCCTCTCTTAGTTTAAATACTTCTTGATACCCACTTAAGTTGGCAAAGAAGAAATTGGAGTCTAGAGCCTTTTATAGCGGACTTTCCTTTCAACTTTGTGCATCCGCTTCGTTTACAGTTTGTTGACCAACGGAATGACCACGAACGTTAAGTTGACGAACTCTTTTAAACAGTTTCTAGTTTCTCTAAGCTTTGAGGCAGGTTCGGGCTGAACTTGATGTTGGAAAAAATGGGAAATTTGATTCTAATACGTTTATATCAAAAGCATAAGTGAAGCCTTGCTCCAATAGTAAGAGCTTTTCTTTATTTGTAAGAACTATTAACTCATTGACTTTTATATCTCTCATAAAATAGAGAATTCTTCTATTGAAAAAACCTTACCATCAAAGCAAATTCTTTCACCATCGGTAGAAATTGGCGTAAAAAGTTTAAGGCTCAAGGCGCTGGGGGCAGACCACAAGCGTATCTTTTGAGAGTTTTTCTCAAACTGAAAATTAGTGAGATTATCAAAGCGCCCTATAGATATATTTGCCACTGACTTAATGCTCTAGATCTAACATTGAATTATTGAACCTTTGAAATGTCATGCTTCCTCCTAGGATCTAAGTGTATTTTTAACCTGCTAACCCGACAGATGCAGGTCGACAATCTGACTCAATCAGAGACATATTGAATCATTAGTAAAATTAGGTCAAACATAGGTATTCGGGAAAGTTAGATTACTCGTCCGAAATTACAATGGGGCACAGGCTTCTCAGCGGCATGAAAAGCCTGTATTAATCTTCTTAGCAATCCGTTTGCTCTGATAGTTTCAGAGCATCTTCTAGTTCCACTCCAAGGTATCTAATAGTGTTATCTAGCTTGGAATGTCCAAGCAAAATCTGTACTGCACGTATGTTTTTCGTTTTAGCATAGATCAAAGTAGCTTTAGTTCGACGCATGGAATGAGTGCCATAATAGTCAGCATTTAATCCAAGTTTTACGGCCCAATTTCTGATAATGGAGCGATAGAATGAGTAGCTGATAGCTTGCCCTGAACGTCGAGTACTTGGAAAGAGGAAACTGTTTGCCTCTAGGGATGCTGAAAAGATCCATCGGCTAATGCTTTGTTGTGTTCTCGGAGTAATCTCATAATGGACATCAGTACCCGTTTTTTGCTGGATACATTGAACCCGTTCATAGATAACTCCTTGAGATGAAACATCGTAAACGTGTAACTTTAGCAAATCACTCGCTCTTAACTTGCTGTCTATAGCTAAGTTCAGCAATGCAAGCTGCATCAGGTTGTTTTCAATCTCCAGTCTAGTTCTGATTCGCCAGATTTCTTCCAGCTTAAATGGTCTTTTGATGCCACTGCATTTCCCAGAAAATAGCTTTTTCATAATGACCTCCTCCCAGTGTTGTTGGTCAACACCAAGTCTGGCAGTCATATTTAGTTAGGGGGAAAAATGAGCTGAAACGTCGATGGTCAGAAATAATTCAGCCTAATAAGGCAGCGCACTAATAAGGCAGCGCATACCCCGATAGCACGCATACATGCTTTTTGTGCAACGGGTAGGCTGTGACCAGACCGGTTAGCAAAGCTCTCTATTTGCATAACCAGCCATCCCACTTAGATCTTTGATCGCGCCTATGGCCAGCGCAGTCGATTTGTGTTGTTTGCAAACCGCCTGCGACATTGCTAGCTGACGAGCAGCGTGAGCGTTTAGAACTTGTTTGGGAATTCACATAAATTCAGGCATTATCGCGTTTTCTCTATTTTATTAATTCCTATGAAAGTTAGTCACCTTGCAATCCCAGTTTTATTATTGTCATGCAGTACTTCTGCATTCAGCGCTGGGAACACCACCAACGATTCATTTAACAAAGCAAAGAAGATGCTTGAGCGAAGTGTGTATCACGATCACCGAGTAACGTTATATTGTGCCGCTCCGTTCGATTCAAAAAAGAACATCGATTTACCAGATGGTTTCAGCACCCCAAAGCATAAAAAGCGCGCTCAAAGAGTCGAGTGGGAACATGTAGTTCCTGCACAAAACTTTGGTCAAAGCTTCATTGAATGGCGTGAGGGCCATGAGAAATGCGTCAGTAGCAAAGGCAAGTCGTTCAAAGGACGTAAATGTGCAGAAAAAATAAACAAAGAATACCGATATATGCAATCGGATATGCACAACCTATTCCCTGCTATTGGTGCAGTAAACGCGACTCGCAGTAACTACAACTTCGCCATGTTGCCATCCGAAAACTCTGATTTCGGTAGCTGTGATATGCGAATTGATAATCAAAAAGCGCAGCCTCCTATCGCGTCAAGAGGTCGTATCGCTCGCACCTACATGTATATGGAAGCGACTTACCCTAAATATCGTATGAGTTCACAACAACGCAAACTCATGCTGGCTTGGGATAAGCAAGATCCTGTGTCTAAATGGGAATGTAAACGCTCTAAACGTATTGAAAAACTACAGGGGAATGCGAACACTATCGTGAATAGCCGTTGTTCATCTGCGGGTTTATAAAGCCTTAAATAATAAACGTAGAGAGTTTGTTATGTTGACAAACTCTCTACGTTCAAGACTGGTGTGTGATTATTAAGAGCACCTTTGATAAATATTCTTCAATGCTTCACCCGCGCATGTAAGGCTTAGGTGCTCTCCAAAGTAAGCGTACCACTACGTTACAGCGCTGTAGGATGCGTTTTCTAAATGCAGAAATCGTGGTGATCTTTCGATGTTTAGGCTTAAGTTTGCCTATTAAAAGCACAATCAAACCGGCTGCTATTGTCAAAAAGACCATTTTGAACCAAAATAATACTGTATATGTAAACAGTATTATTTATGAACGTAATTCCTATTTCTGCCAGTGCCGGTATCACCGGTTTTGAATCCCCTGCTGCTGAGTACCGCCAGCTCTCTCTCGATCTCGATGAATTATTAATCGAGCATCCGAGTGCGACTTTTCTAGGGCGAGCCAGTGGTGACTCTATGCAAGGCGTCGGTATTTTTGATGGTGATATCTTGATCGTAGATCGCCATGTGGCACTCAATAATATGGATGTCATTGTGGCGAACTTAAACGGTGAGTTTGTCTGCAAACTGCTTGATATAAAGCACCGTCAGTTGCTTTCAGCCAATCCGGTTCATGCGCCGGTTCTGGTGCAAGATTGCGATACGTTTTCGGTTGAGGGCGTGGTGATTCGCTCTATTCGTTGCCACCGAGCAAGCCACTTATTAAGGCAAGAGTGATGTTTGCCCTAGTGGATGCCAATGCGTTCTATTGCAGTGCAGAGCAAGTCTTTCGACCTGAATGGCGTGGTAAGCCCTTAATCGTGTTATCTAATAATGATGGCTGTATCGTGGCGGCTAACCGTCAGGCAAAAGAGGCCGGTGTCGTGAAGTTCAAACCCTACTTCCAAATGAAAGCTCTCTGCGAACAACGTGGCGTGGTGGCGTTGTCTTCTAATTATGAGCTTTATGCAGATCTCTCTTCAAAAATGATGGAGGTGATTGGGCGCTTTGCGCCAGAGCAGCATGTCTACTCGATTGATGAATCCTTTTTGTCGTTTCATCGTTGTGCTCCTGCTATCTCTTGCTTGCGTGAACACGGGAAGCTATTGCGTAAAGCGGTTTGGCGAGAATGTCGATTGCCCGTTTGTGTCGGCATGGGGCCAACATTGACACTAGCTAAAATCGCGAACCATGCTGCTAAAAAAATTGCTGGCTATGGCGGTGTATGTGTACTGGACAGCAAAGCGGAACGAGAAAAGGTTTTAGCGCAGCTATCTGTTAATGATGTTTGGGGAATTGGTAAAAAGCTTACGCTGCATTTAAAGCACCTTGGTATAACCACTGCTTTGCAGTTGGCCAACTACCCTGCCCCTTTAGCGCGAAAGGTGTTTAATGTGGATCTAGAGCGAACTGTTCGTGAGCTCAACGGCCAGGTATGCAAGCAATGGGATGAAGCAAGAGCGGATAAAAAGCAGATTTTCTCAACGCGCAGTTTTGGTGAACGGATCATTGATGAAGTCGCGTTGCGAGAAGCACTTTGTCAGCATGCGGGAATTGCGTCAAGCAAGGCAAGGCGACAAGGTTCTCTGTGTAAGGTGTTGGTCTGTTTTGCTTCTAGTTCACCGTTTGATGATGTTCCCTACAGTAAACGCATGATCCATCGTTTCTCCTACCCGACTGCAGACGTAACGCAAATTACTAAGGTCGTATCTGAGTTCGCTAACCCGTTATTTTCTGATGGTGTGCGTTTTTATAAAGTGGGCGTTGGGTTGTTGGATTTGCTTGATGGGCGCCAGGAACAGGCTGATCTGTTTAACCCTACCCCAAACAATGCGCCACTGATGTCGATCTTTGATGGTTTAAATCAGCGATATGGACAGAACACGGTGTTTTTAGGTGCTCAAGGGATTGAGCAAAAATGGCAAATGCGGCGTCAGTTTTTAACGCCGCAGTACACTACTCGCTGGGCGGATTTACCCAAAGTTCAGTGTTGAGGTAGTTCAGAAAACTTTTGGACATTTTCGTGTTTAATACTCCGCCACATCTAGACAATTCGAGTTAGCTCGGATAGCTAACTCGAATGGCGACACTTCTGAGCCGAAAAATGTCAACAGAGAAGATGGGAGGAAATGCTTATCATACTTGCTTCCGCGGTGAGGTACGGTTTGAGCCTAATTACCGCTTAAGCCAGTAGTTCCACGATGGCTTTACCGACACCATGAGCACTTGTTGGATTCTGCCCTGTGATAACACGACCATCCACAATCACAAGCTCTTGCCAAGGTTGAACTTTAGAATAACGAGCTGCGCCACGTGCCAGAGACTCTTCCAATAGGAAAGGGATGTCATTAATGGTACCAAAATCGATCTCTTCTTCACGAGTGAAACCTGTCACTGACTTAGACGCAAGCAACTTGTCGCCATTGCTTAGTATGATAGGTAGAAGAGCGGCGGGACCATGGCACACGGCTGCTACAATACCGCCATCTTCATAATGTTTTGCTGAGATTTTCGCGAAATCTTCGTTGCTCGCCAGGTCGGAAAGAAGACCAAAGCCACCTGGATAGAAAATTGCGCTATAGGTGCCACCGTTGATTTGTTGCACGGGAATCGTGTTATTGATACGGTTTTGGAAATCATCATCAGCTAAAATCTTCGCATTAACTGCATCACCCTCGATTTCGGTTCCATATAGTGGAGCTTGACCACCTTTGATCGAAGCAATGTCGTAATCAAAGCCTGCACTAAGCAACTCGCTAAGCGTATGTGTTAGTTCTGGTGCATAAGTTCCGTTTGCTTGGTCAGTTTCACCAAGCGTCGCATGGTTAGTCACAATAATGAGTACTTTCTTCATGATGGTTTCCTTAGTGTGTTTACTGAACACCTTTATACTAATTACTACACAAATAAGTGACAATACGCTAAATCGGCAAAGCATTATTGCCATATGTGTCATGAAATTGCACAGAGCTAGCACCTGTCATGTCATTACTGAGGGAGTTCAGAAAATTTTTGGACAAAAACGTTTCAGTGACTTTGCTAATTTAGCTTAAAACGAATTATTATAGGTATGGAAAAACTTCCAATAATCATATTGGAAGTTTTTTCACTTTGGTTTGCTAAGTTAGATTAATTTGTAGCTAGCTTTTTTTCTGCTGTCTTGTCTTTCGACTTCATCCAAACGATGACGGCCGCAAGCACTAAGATTGGTACCAGTGGGTCGATGAGCGTGCCACCCTTACCAAAGACTAGGTTTAGCGCCATGATGATCGATGCACCAATCGCCCACGCCACGGTTGACGATACTGACCAGATTTTAATTTGGTCTGCCAGCTCTGTAATGCCTAGCGTACGGTTGATGATGTGGAAGTAAGAGTCATTAAGGTGTGAGAAACCAACCGGGCCAACCGCACACGCCAGTGCCACGAATACTGGATCCAGACCTAATGTCTCGACTAGAGGTAGCGTCATTGTCGCAGCAACCATCATCGATGCTGTAGCCGAGCCTTGAATCAATCGAAGCATAGACGCGATAGCCAATGGCACAAGTAGTGGTGGGATACCGCTGCTAGCAATAGCTTCTGCCACTTGTGGGCCTGAGCCAGACGCTTTAAGTACCGCGCCCATTGCGCCACCACAGCCCGTTACCACTAGGATAAGACCCGTTGTTGATAGCGCATCGTCCATCGAACCAACCATGTCTTTGCGGTCGATGTTGCGAGTTAGACCATACAATGCCATTAGTACGCCAAGGCCTACAGCAACAACTGGGTTACCAAGCAGCGACAATGCCGTATGAAGGAACGTGTCTCCTGAGCCAACAAGTGTGTTGATAAGGATAAGTGCAATTGGAACAAGAATTGGACCAAAAGAAAGGAAGTTACTTGGCAGCTCTTTATCGTCTGTAGCCTGCACTTTTTCTAGGTTTGCCCAATCCGCTTGGTTGGTGATCCAGCCATCGCCGTTTGGTACGCGGTAGTACTCGTTACCCACACGGCGGATGTAAATCATCGATAGCAGCATCATAGGTACAGATACCATTAGACCCCACAGCATGTACTCACCTAGGTCGACACCAAGAATACCAGCTACCGCAACAGGGCCCGGTGTTGGCGGCACAAGTGCGTGAGTGATAAGCAGGCCAAGTGCGAGTGTCACACCAAGACCCACGGCAGATTTACCCGTATCTCGTGAAATTGCGCGAACAAGAGAGTGCAAAATGATGTACGCAGAGTCACAAAAAACTGGGATTGCCACCAGCACACCAGTGAAACCAAGCGCCAAGTCTTCACGGCCTTTACCACAGATCTTAACGAAGGTTTTCGCCATACGAACCGCCGCACCAGAGCGTTCAAAACACGCGCCCATGATCACACCGAAGGCAATGATCAAACCGATACCGCCTAGTACGCCGCCGAAGCCCGCTTTAATTGCATCAATGAGTTCTGTCGGCGCCATGCCTGCGAATAGACCCATAATGATGCTCGCAATTACCATTGCCAGTGCGACGGGAATACGTGTTTTTATGATCATTCCCATCATGGCAAGAATACCGATGACAATGCCGATTAATGCTCCATCCATTTTTATGTTCCTTTTGTTTCTGATTCTGTAGGGTGCGTGCGGCTAGGCGATGAGCTCGCATCACCTAGTACACGTTGTTGCGCAAGCAACTGAAATTGTTATAAGTATTTTTATTAGAGGTAAGGACGAACCCAACCAAGACCTTCTTCAGTACTGTGCCTTGGGTTGTATTCGCAGCCAATCCAGCCTTGATAACCTGAGTCATCCAACACGTTGAACAGGTGTGGGTAGTTCAACTCACCTTCTGACGGCTCATGCCTTTCAGGTACTGAGGCGATTTGAATGTGGCCGGTGTAAGGAGCGACTTCACGAATTAATGTGCTTAGGTCGCCATCCATAATTTGAGCGTGGTAAAGGTCGAGTTGCAGTTTTACGTTTGGACGACCCACTTGCTTAATCAGCTCGACCGCTTCGCGTTGATGGGCGACAAAGTAGTTCGGTACATCGCGATTGTTGAGTGGCTCTATCATCAGCTCAACATCTTGCTCGGCAAACTTATCCGCTGCATAACGAATGTTTGAGATGAAGGTTTCAATATGCTGCTCACGAGTGAAACGGGAATCAGCGATGCCAGACATAGCGTGAACCTTTTTACACTTCAGTGCTTTGGCGTACATCAGCGCAGTCTCGACGCTCGCCTTAAACTCATCCTCTCGGCCCGGAATCGCGGCGAAGCCACGTTCGCCAGCATCCCAATCACCCGGAGGCATGTTGAAGAGTGCTTGTTCAAAGCCGAATTGTTCCATCTTGTTTGCCAGTTCTTGCGCCTCGAATGCGTATGGGAAGAGGTACTCTACCGCTTTAAATCCCGCTTGATGCGCTTTCTCAAAACGCTCTAAAAACGGCACTTCTGTGAATAACATGGTTAGGTTTGCTGCGAAATTAGCCATTATTTACCTCTCCCTTTTAGGTCTTGAACCTCGGCATCCGTTAGGTAGCGGATGTTGCTGTCTTTAAGAATGAACGCCAGTTTTGCGGTTTCTTCCAGCTCTTCAGCGTTGTCTACTGCATCTTCAAAGTCTGTGCCTGTAATGACCGGGCCATGGTTAGCCAGTAAGAAGGCACGATAGTCACCAGCACGTTGTGCGAGTTCTTCTGCGATTTGTGGATCCCCCGGACGCAGGTAAGGGATCACTGGTAGCTCACCAATGCGCATCACAAAGTAAGGTGTGAATGCTTTGATGGCATTCGCGCGGTCTAACTCTTCAAGGCAAGACAACGCCGTTAGGTACGTTGAATGCAAATGCACGATGGCATTGCATTGCGAATTATTGCGGTAAATGGCTAGGTGAAATGCCACTTCTTTCGACGGCTTTTTACCCGAGATATGGTTGCCATCGATATCCACTACAGACAGTTCTTCTGCCACTAAACGCCCAAACGAAGAACCCGTTGGCGTTGCCAAAAAATGACCATTAGGTAATTTCACAGACAAGTTACCAGCACCGCCCGTTGCGTAGCCGCGCTCAAACATTGAGCGAGCCATGGTCACCATTTGATCTCGCAGTTGCTGCTCTGTCATTAAGTCTTTATTCATCACAACTCCTGTTATTCAAAAAGCGACTGAGCTTTAGCAAAGAAATACTCATCACCAAAGTTGCCCGATTTCAGCGCCAGTGAAAGCTCGCCATCGACGGATTTCACCCAAGGCACGCCCGGCGCAATTTGAGGACCGATATGGAACCCTGTTACCGCGAGGCTTTGCGTAACAACGCCAGATGTCTCACCACCAGCAACGATGAAGTTCTTCACACCGTGTTGCTGCAGTTTGATAGCCAACTTACTGAAGAATTGCTCAACGGCATGGCTTGAGGCTTGCGCGCCAAACTCTTCTTGAATGGCTTTGAGAGCCGTTGCCTCTGCGGTTGCGTAAACCAGCGGAGCAAATTCACTGTCGATATTGGTCATCACCCAATCAAACACGTGATTTGAGTACGCTTCATCGGTAAGGCAGGCTTTCACATCAATCGCGAAATGCGGTGCTTGTTGCTTGTAAACGGCAACTTGTTGATTGGTCATCACAGAACATGAGCCAGAGAACACCACCGTCGGTGCCTTGGTTGGGTTGCCCGCTTTCTTAGCGTCGCTCTGATCGGCCAGATGTTCTGCCCAGTTCTTAGCAATCCCCGCAGCAAGGCCAGAACCACCAGTAACCAGTTTGAGAAATTTCGCTGCCTGACCTAGGGTCACAAGATGATCGGCATTGAATGCATCGACAACGGCATAGCGAACACCTTGTTGTTTAAGGGTTTCAAATCGCTCAGACACCGCTTGGGAACCTTGCTCAATCACTTGGAAGTTCACCAAACCAGATGAGCCTTGTGACTGCGCATCCATCATGCGAATCAAGCTAGAATCTGTCATTGGCGTCACTGGGTGATTGCGCATACCAGAATCACTGAGCAGGTCTTGGAAAACAAACAGGTGGCCGTTGTAAACCGTGCGGCCATTAACCGGCAACGCAGGACAAACAATGGTGAAATCTTCATTTAACTCGGCTAGCAAGGCGTCAGTAACAGGCCCAATATTGCCTTCAGCGGTACTGTCGAAGGTTGAGCAGTACTTAAAGTAGAACTGCTGGCAACCATTGGCCTTTAGCCATTTCAGCGCTGCCACCGAATCGTTGATTGCTTCATCGACAGGGCAAGAGCGAGATTTAAGACTGATCACAACCGCATCGGCATGGATATCAACCTCTTGCTTTGGAATGCCGTTAAGCTGCACGGTGCGCATGCCATTTTCTACAAGGAATCCGGCAATATCAGTTGCGCCAGTAAAGTCGTCTGCAATAACACCTAATAACATAATTACTTCTCCACTTTACTTGCGCTTATTTGTCTTTGCTTTCCACACCAGGAAGCTCAATACCGTTAAAGATTTTGATAACGGCACTGTCGTCTTCCTGACCAAAACCAGCATTGCTTGCGCTTACAAACATGTTTAGGGCGGCACTGGAAAGTGGTAGAGGGAATTTCAGATCTTTCGCGGTATCTGACACAAGGTTTAGGTCTTTAACGAAAATATCGACCATTGATTTCGGCGAGTAGTCACCATCGACGACATGCTTCATACGGTTCTCAAACATCCATGAATTACCCGCGGCATTGGTCACCACGTCGTACATCAAATCCAACGGAATGTTTGCACGTGCGGCAAGCGCCATCGCTTCGGCACCTGCTGCAATGTGAACACCCGCAAGCAGTTGGTGAATGATTTTCACTGTCGCACCAAGGCCTACAGCTTCACCAATGTTGTATACCTTGGCAGCCGTTGCACTCAGTACTGGCTCCAGCGCATCAAAGGTGCTTTGCGCGCCCGACGCCATAATGGTCATCTCACCAGCTTCTGCTTTTACTGCGCCGCCAG
This sequence comes from Vibrio alfacsensis, assembly GCF_003544875.1. Lineage (NCBI taxonomy): Bacteria > Pseudomonadati > Pseudomonadota > Gammaproteobacteria > Vibrionales > Vibrionaceae > Vibrio > Vibrio alfacsensis. Next base: position 384,220 of record NZ_CP032094.1, on the reverse strand, counting down.
ATACCGGCGCATCGAGCATCACAAGATTGTGCTCAGCCAATTTGGCTTCAATTTGCTTGGCGTCTTCTGCAGAGATAGTGGCTGATACCATGACAGGTGTATTGGGTTTGAGCGCAGCCGCAAGACCTGTTGTGAACAATACGGTGTTAACTTGCGCCGCATTCACAACCAAAACCAACACAGAATCAAGTTGATCGGCAAACTCGACTGCGTTAGTAGAAACCGCTTTCGCGCCAAATGCACCCAGCTCTTCTAAAGCACTAGGATTCAGGTCAAAACCATATACATCAAGGCCAGCACGCACACATGACTTCGCCGCGCCCATTCCCATAGAGCCTAAACCGATAACACCGACAGATTGAACTTCGCTCATAACAACAATGCCTTCTTGGTAAATTGAATTTTGTTAATTCTTGTTTAGTTGGTGTGATTATATGTGAAGAATTAATCCGAGACTTCGCTTTAAATCACACTTTTCACACAAATTAACAAAGGAGTGATATTTATCCCTTTATGGGCAGAGATAACCCGATCAGTTAACACAAGGGAGGGCAAGGCTTATTAGGTTGAGAACATATATTCACAGATATTCACAAAAAGCAAAAAGGTTGGTAGGATACTGAAAAACAAGAATATAGAAGTGAAATCATGATCCCTGCAGAACGTCAAAGAACCATCTTGTCCCTGTTATCACACCAAGAAGTGTTAAGCATTTCAGATTTAACCGACCACCTTGGCGTATCACATATGACCATTCGCCGTGACATCGTGAAACTGGAATCCTCAGGTAAAGTCGTTTCTGTTTCTGGTGGAGTGCAACTGGCTCAGGCTTTACATTCTGAGCTTTCCCATGACGCTAAAGTCGAGCAACAAGCGGATGAGAAGGTTCAAATTGGCAAACTGGCTGCCACGTTAATTGGCAAAGACGCTACGATTTACTTGGATGCGGGAACCACTTCTCTAGAGATCGCCCATCAAATAGCGGATCGTGACGATCTATTAGTGATCACCAATGACTTCTCTATTGCGGGTTTCCTGATGACGCACAGTCAATGTGAGCTTTACCATACCGGAGGCAAAATTGATCGTGAGAACCAATCCACAGTTGGTGGAAAAGTCGCAGAGTTCTTGAACGGATTGAACATTGATATTGCCTTTATCTCTACGTCTTCTTGGAGTTTGAAGGGCTTATCAACGCCAAACGAAAACAAAGTCCTTGTGAAAAAGGCCATCATCAAAGCGGCACAAACTAACTACCTAGTTTCTGACTCCACCAAATACGGCCAAATTGCCAGCTTTCAAGCATTAAATATCGAGCAATTAGACGGCATCATTACCGATTCCAATCTGTCTGAGGTGGTAACACAAGAACTAAGAGATAAGGGATTACGGGTATATAAAGAAGTAAGGCCCGCTTAATTACCTGAACTCGATAGCTTTTAGTATGGCAAACGGGCATTAATAGTATATGAATGAGTATGAGAACGAAACATTTCGGGGCACTTTCGTTCTAGAAAGTGCCGAGTAAAAAGTTCTGGACAAAAATCATTTAGAGTAGTTTTCTAAATGGCTTCTACTAGATTAGAAAAACTATCTTGAAGCCTTAAATGATCTTAAATTCGATGATCCGAGATGGTGTTATGTGGGATCAAGATGGCATCAAAAATTAGTTATTGACGCCATAGTCGTTTAGGTCATTTCCTACCAATACACTCAGTCCATATTTTGTCTTACAACTACATTTTTGAGTGCATTTCGCCAACGATGTGCTGTCTTTAAATTGACACCTAAACTATCAGCCAAAGATCTCAAAGAAATATCACCTTGGATAGTAAGAAGATTCTCTAAAATTTTTTCTTTATTCCGTAACCTTGCGAAAGGTGTATTTGAGAAAATATTAAACGTTTTCCCACAAACATTACATTTGTAGCGAGGATAACTGCCAGAACTACGTAAGCGGTAAGTAAACCAGTGAGGCCTTACTCAACGCTACTCAGATCAACATTCCACGGCATCAGATCCGACATATCATCGGCGAGTGTACGTTTCGGCAGTTCTGCGAACAGGTGCCGGAAGTAATAGTAAGGATTGATATCATTCGCCCGACACGTCATGACCAAGCTATACAGATTAGCACTGGCTTTCGCGCCACCAACTGACGTTGAGAACATCCAGTTTTTTCGGCCTGTCGTGAACGGCCGGATATCCCGCTCCGTCACATTGTTGTCGATGCTAATATGTCCATCTTCCAAGTAAGTCAGTAGTTTGGGCCACTGATTTCTGGCGTAGGTGATAGCCTGGCCTAATGCTCCTTTCGGCAGGACATTCAGGCTATCCAGCCACGCTTTGAAGTCATTCAATATGGGGACGCTTTCTTGCATCCTCATCTGTTGGCGTGCTTCGGGCGACAGGTCTTTGGCCCGCTTCTCTATGCCGTACAGTTTGGCGATAAAGGTCAGGGCTTTTTCAGGCTTTCCCGCCTTTTTCGAAGGCGATGCCTTTTGAGCATCAGTGAATTTGCGGCGCACATGCGCCATGCACCCGGCTTGGGTGACGCCGTCTACGGTGTCATATGCACTGTAGCCATCAGACAACAGATAACCCTGGTATTCACCGAGGAACTCACGCACACACGCGCCCGCCCGACTGGGGTGATAGTCGTAAATCACCACGGGATTGGGGGTGAACTCGCCGCTGCGATAGACCCACATATAGGATTTGGATTGCGCCTGTCTGTCTTCTTCTCTCAGCACCTGTACCGTGGTTTCATCGGCGCAGATGAGGGGGTCTTTGAGAAGCTTCGTTTTCATTGCATCGATGATGACCTGCACTTTACTGCCAAGCTGCACGCACCAGTTCGCCAGCGTGGCACGGCTGATATCAATACCCGAGCGGTTCAGGATATCTACCTGACGGTAGAGCGGCAATGCATCGACGTATTTGGCGGTGACAACAGCAGCGAAGGCCTCGGCGCTGCCAAGGCTTTTGGGGATCATGCTCGCCGGTTTTGGGGCGGTGACTACTTTACTGGTTTCTGCCGTTTGCTCACACTGGCGACAGGCATACTTCGTACGTTCATGGCGGATGACGCTCACTCGCTGGGGCAGGATTTTCAGGGTTTCGCTGACTTCCTTACCGCATTCATGTAGCGGCGCATCACAGCAGTCGCAATACGGCGCATTTAAGGTGTGGGTGTGCACCTCGCGTTCAAGGTCGGTTGGCAGTGGTTTACGACCTGACTTTTTGCGCTCTTTGGGCGCAGAAGGCAACGCGTCTTGCTGCTCCGCTTCGTTGAAGTTACCTTTGGCGACCTTTTCGCTTTGGGAAGCAAAGCGTTTGGATTTGCTGAGGTTGAGTTGCTCAACGAGTAATTGCACCTGGGTTTTCAGGGCGGCGACTTCCTCCTCTTTGGCCTGCAACAATGCATCCTTGGCAAGAAGCATGGCCTTGAGTTGTTCTATATCATCGGGGAAGTTGGTCATTGGGCATCATCTTACAGCATTCAATGGTGCCCAGTGTGACGGCGAAAAAGGATCGTTCAAGTGCAAAGTGACGATCAGTATCAAGCGTCACACTTCCAGCCCATTTAAGGGACGATGGGCTTTACTGTTCTCGAGTGAGAGCCCAGAGAGCAACCAGTGAAGCTGAGGCTTGCTGATGACAATCACGCCATGGGAATTCGGGCTTGGCCATTTGAAGGTGCTTTTCTCCAAACGGCGATAGTAAAGCCAAAACCCGTTGGTGGCCCAAAATGGGTTTATATATATAAAAATTACCCATTTTGGGCCACCCCAGTCATTTAAATTAATCGACTTTGAGCTTCGTAAACTATGTTCATCATTTGTTCGTCAATAACAAGCTTTCGAATTTTCTTACCTTCCCCAACTCGAACACGTTTTATCTCAAGAAAGATGCCACACTTAGCGAAAGCATTCTTAATTTGCGTCAGTGAAGCTTTAAAGCTGTGATGTTTACCAGAGATGATCTTAAGCTGAGCTAGAATAGGTGCTAGCAGTTTCATACCATTTTGAAGACGGCAAAGATCAGATGCATCAATGCTACCTGTGACTCTATTTTGCTCGACTTCTAATCCACTCAGACTTAACAAAAGATCCCAGGCTAATAGTTGAACGTTTTCATGACGTCTTAATGCATGGGGGATATCCCGCTCAGAATATTGGCTCCCCATCCATTCACTCGACAAGATTGAACTATATAACTTCAGAGTATGACGCCCTTCACCAGCATTCCAAAACTTGATAATTGGTAAGGTCAAACCTGAATGGTCAATCTGTAGCCCTTCACAGATCTCATAAGCTAATACACTTGCCTCTTCGTCAATCGACAAGTTCCCCTTACACACCATCGAGTCATAGGCATCTTTTGTAAGACAGTCTGCATTCAATACTGCGTCAAACAACTCTTTATTGGCATCTCCTTGCTTCACCTCACCATTCAGCCCTGAGCAGGTATAAGTTACGTCAAAACCATATTCGATAAGCTGCTTTTCAAATGCATAAGGAAAATATGTCTTGTTCCATTTGAGTTTGTAAACATATTCATTTACAAACTTGCTAACGTTAGTAAAAGGCTGAAAGTCTCCAAAGATCTGAGCAAAGTGCTTTTGGCCTACTTCTAACGATGCTGTACTTTGAACTGCCTCACCCGACTTTTCGACTAAAGCCACAAATACATTCTTTAACGGGCGCACTCTTCGCAACATTTGAATCGCATTTGAGCTCTCAATTGATTGACCGGTAAAACAAGCGTACCCAAAGTCAAAATGGTTCTTCTCGATACTGACACCTGAAGTGAGTGAAGGTGAATAAACGATCACATCATAGCTATGGGTGTCCAAACTAGTGTTGCTGTCATTAGTAAACTCAATCACCTCATCCCTCGATGCGGTTTTTGAATTGATTAACAACACTTTCTTGTCGGGATTCAAAGATTCAATGAACTCCTTAATATCAGTCGAGACATTAATGGAGTCGGTCGCGATAGAAACTTTGCGTCCGCAAGATAAATCTTGCGACACGCGCAGTAAAACCTCACCAACTGCGATGTCTCGTCTTTCACACAGACATAACTCTGCTGAAATACCATTTGGAACTCTGGGCTGCACAAAATTTGAAACATATCTTCCGGGCAACAAAACTCTAAATAACGAATAGCTAAATCATTCATATCCGCATCTAGTACGAGTACTTTCTTAGCGGACCTAACCATACGTGTTAATTGGTCAAAGACTTGTTGGTGCTTAAAATTAGGTAAAGTCGATGTGGCAATGCATGACAGCACTTGAGTAAATTCATCGATAACTAGTAGATCAAGATCCTCTAACCAATCATCAAGTGGTCCAATAACTGAATTAATGCATATTGCCAACTTGCTTACGTTCAAGTTTTCTAATGCGTCATTTTTGGGGAACCCACACTGCATCTGATCCTTGACCAAATCCCCTGCAGACAAATAGCTTGTCATATTCAAGTTATTACATGCCCCTTCAATAATCGACTTGAGGTGAGACACATATGCAACCTTACCTAAACATTGGTCAGTGAGTACCTTGGCTACCTTAGAAGTTTTGCCTGATGCATGAGGAGCAGAGATAGAGATGACTTTCTTATCCTCATCTAAAAACGTTAATGCCTCAGAAATGTCTTCAACTTGTCGATATTCATGTTGGCCAGTTTTCGTTATCGAAATCAGACCTATGACCTTACTGGTAAACGACTCGATGACATCATCTACTACTGTTCTTATCTTTTTCTTAGCTATTTCTCGAAAAGGCTCTGGAAATATAGATGCTGCGGTATGAATAAACTCAGTTGCTTTATTGCCGTGACTTAATTCGCCTTGGTGGATCTTCGCTTCCTTTTTTACCAATTCAAACCGTTCTTCATTGGTTAAAGCATTGCTACAGATGTCCAGCTTAATCTTTCTCATCGTTATTACCTTTTCTAGGGATACAAGGTAATAAGCGAAAACACTAAACTGGATATGCCCGTGTCGCTGGCACTCATCTATTCACTCTATCCAGAGTGACTGAAAAATTTAATTTACTTTATTTTCAAAAGCTTAAAAGGTAACCAAACCGACCCCAGAGGCGTTTTTCTATACCCGTGATCATTGAAGTTGCTTGATTTTCAATAGAATCAGGATCATGCTACGCACCATGAAAATTACACTGACTCTTCAACAGAAACTACAACTCGAACAAACACACGATTCGACTCGTGATGGTCGAGTGCGTGATCGCATTAAAGCAGTTTTGCTTGCTTCTGAAGATTGGAGTCAGACCATGATTGCTCAAGCTCTTCGTATCCATGAATCGACTGTTGCACGCCATCTCAGCGACTACGTTCTGTCTGAAAAACTGAAGCCTGAAAATGGTGGAAGTCAAAGCAAGCTTTCTGCCACTCAAACCATGCAGTTAATCGAGCATTTGACTGAGAAAACCTATTCTCACACCCATCAAATTGTCGCCTACGTTAAAGAGACATTTGGACTTGATTACACGGTCTCAGGAATGAACAAATGGCTTCACCACAATGGTTTTAGCTACAAGCAACCGAAAGGCGTTCCACATAAGTTTGATGAAGCAAAACAACAAGCATTCATAGAGGCCTATGAAGCGCTAAAGACAAGCTGTGGCAAGGATGAGTCGATAGTCTTTATTGATGCCGTTCACCCAACACTATCAACAAAAATATCTCATGGCTGGATACGAACTGGTCAGGATAAAGTGATTGAAACAACGGGCAATCGCAGTCGATTAAACATTATTGGGGCACTGAACCTTTCGGATATTGGTGCAACCATTGTTCACGACTATGAGAGCATTAACAGTGAATCGATTGTTCGTTTTTTCTGTGAGTTAAGAAAGAGTTATCCCTTAGCCCATAAGCTTCATATCATCTTGGACGGTGCGGGGTATCATCGAAGTAACTTAGTCAAAGGTGCGGCGTTTGTCCTGAATATTGAACTGCATTATCTTCCACCTTACAGCCCGAACCTCAACCCAATAGAGCGGCTATGGAAAGTTATGAATGAGAAATCGAGGAACAACGTTTACTTCAAAAGGAAACGGGATTTCAAAGCTGCAATAGACCAATTTTTTGCTGTGACTCTTCCAGAGATCGCAGATACTTTGACATCTCGAATTAATGATAATTTTCAGGTTCTCAAGCCTGCATCTTCAAGTTGATTCGGTATACAAGGATGAGAAAAGCCTGCAAGTAACAGACAAATTTGAATTGTCGGTTGAGAATCCTACTAAACAATAATGGAAACTCTTAAACTGCAAGGAATACTTGTATGCACCAATGCAACCTTTCGCAAAACACAGCCATTACGCGAATCAGTCCAATCAGTGTCATCACTACTAACTGGTTACTCACCATCTACAACCAAACGGATTACACGTCTCTTACTGAAAGTGACATTAGGTTTAAGTTTCGGGGAAAGTTGAGTGCTTACATTGAGAGCCATATCTTGATGCCAAAGCAGACTAGCTATCAGATCAGGCAATTTCATTGGGCATTAGATAAAGTCGTGTTAGAGATCTTAGCAACAGGATTAAAGGAGAGGAATGCTCGGCGACCAGAGTATATGCTTCCGCAGATTCAACTCACCATTGAGCCGCACTATCATTCACTCGCACAGGTATATTCTGCCGAATTGCTCGGCAGAATTTTTTAACTATCGTTCTGACAGAAATCAGAGCTTACCGTTGGGATCTATACAAATATCAATCTCAGCTATGAATATCAGTTCTATCACGTCTGACTGCATATCTTCGCTTCTGAGCCGGCAATCGATCAGCACTTCGACGATTTTTTTCTCTAACCCCAAAATAAGACGAACACGTTGAACTGGCCCAATGGATGTTTCATCAAGAAACAGATTACTGACGAAATGACGATAAGTGGCTTGCTCGGAGCCACTTTTAACCTCATTCCAGTCGAATAACCAACGCTCAACAGAAATGTATTGTGCAATACACTTCGCATAACTCGGTGTATTCATGCCTTCTCTCCCTCAGCCTGTACACTCGATAAAACTCGGTATACCGTAGTGCGGCTACACTGCAACTGGATACTAATCTGCCGTTTGTTCAATCCACTGCGGGAGGCTTCTTTTATACGCTCATGCAGTTCTATGTCTGGAAAGCGACCTAGATGCTTACCTTCAGCCTTTGCTTTAGCTCTCCCCTCGGCACATCTCTGCAAGATCCGATTTCGCTCTAACTGAGCAAACGCTGCGATAGTTGTGTAAATCACTCGGCCAATATCGGAGTTGATATCAAGCTCACCTAAATCGTGAGCAATCAAGCCGGCCCCTTTGCTATTTAACGTGTCAGCAATTTGTAGAGCATCTATCGTGTTTCGCGCTAGTCGATCAACTTTGCTAACGTGGACAACATCACCCTCCCTAGCAAACTCCAATAGTTTTTTCAGTTCGTCTCGATCAGCGGATTTACCGCTTACCTTTTCTTCAAAGATTTTCTCACAGCCAAATTTTGTTAACTGATCAACTTGCAGTTCAAGCGTCTGGTCGTCACTTGACACTCTCGCATATCCAATTTCCATTTTCTTACCCTCACTATGTAACAAAAGTCCAGCCACGTTCAGAGACATGACCTATTAGTGAAATGAAGAGTAAATGGACACTTTAAGCCGACAAGTTTTCAGTGTTCCAAAAGGTACACCTTGATGGACAACTGAAATGGCTAGCAGTCTGCGAACTGTGATTCTGACGAATACATGAATGAAAAGAGCTCTCCTCATAACTTTGGAGGGCTAGCACTTGAGGATATTTTTTAAGATATGACACCCAGTAAAGATGCATTTCACAGCGAAGCCAACAACTGAAAATAAATTTCACGGTGCAATAAGGCTTGAGAGGCCCTCAAGATCAATCCATATCCTAAATTGCTCGATATGATTAAGATTTATGGATAGTAAAATCAACATCTCGATATTAGCCTTTGTCGCTGTCAGGCTCATGCAGCTGCGAGAATGCCTGACGCTGGCGTCGCAACTCAGAGCTCGCGGACTCAAAGATCAGGCCGAAGCGATTGAATCACAGCCCTGCACAAACGTGCTCACTCAAGATGAATGGCGGATCCTCTATCTCAATGCCAACAAACGCGGCGGACGCTACCCTAAGAAGCTGCCCGAGGTTCCCACACTCAAATGGGCCTATCAAGCCATTGCCAAACTCGGCGGCTTCTATGACTCCAAACGCACAGGCATTGCCAGTTGGGCAACCATGTGGCTCGGCTGGGATAAGCTACAGGATATGCTTAGCGGCTACTATTTGAGCAAAGAAACTGCGTCACTGCTGAATTATTAGACCGAGATCTGATCAAGAGACAGGTCGAAGTCTGCTACATCAAATGCACTCACATCGTATTTGTAGGGTGACTTAGTGCCACCCTAACTATCAATTAGGCTTCAATGCTACGCCTCAACGACTAATTACATATAGAAATAGAACCCGAATTTTTATAGCATGACACCAAGTAAATCTTCATTTCAAACAAAAGCCGACAACTAAAAATAAATTTCACGGTGCAATAAGGCTTGAAAGGCCCTCCAAATCACTCCAAATCCTAAATTGATCGATATGGTTAGGATTCAAAGCTTGTGAAATCAACATTCTTGCCGAGCATACGTTATATAATCAGAAGATACTGGTAAAAATGAGGGCAAGCCAATGCGAGTAAATATAACCTTAGACCAGAAAGCATTGAGCCAACAAGGGATCGATGACCAACAGTTAGTCGAACACATTCAGAGCCTTGGCCTAGTTGTAACAAACGCCAAAATGCTTATTCGCTTTAAGGTATTTACGACAGAAATCGATGAAGAAAAGATGCAGCAGTTAGTTGAAAACCCTATCGTGTTGGATGTTTCTCCGGACGAGCGAAGACACGCTATCTAACCACCAATAACAATTAAAGCCTGATATAGCGTATCAGGCTTTAATTTGCTGTTCTTCTACCGACTACTTGTTATGCTTCGCATGAACCGATTGAACGTAAAAGCGTTTTGGTTCCTTAGTGAACTCTGTCAACGCTAAGATGCCTGAAAAGACAAGTGCACACCCTTCATGAGTCGCTTCACGAAAAGCACAATCAAACTCCGCAAAGCTAATCGCCTCAAAATCAATATCGTCAGGTAAGTCATCTGGTAATTCGAAACAATAAGGGATGCCATTTAAGCAACTGTTAGTATCCGCAAATTTTGTACCTTTGTAGTCAGAGTTTTCAAAAGAATGTTTACCAGAAAAGCCATTTTCGATAGCCTTATATGGACTTTCATATACGTCATATTGTTTTTCAAACGGTGGGGTTGATACACCATCTTCAGTGCGTAAAGTATGACTTTTTAGGTAATGGTGCTTCTTGACAAGAAGGTCTGAAGAAGCCTTTTCGAGACACTCTTTAACGAGGTCACGCTTTTGGGTGTCATCATAGTCTCCATAGATGATATCCATCAACTGTTGTCGGAGCTCAAAGAGCGCTTGAAGCCACTCATTTAACTTTTGCTCCAACTCTTCTTCAGAAACTTGGCGACCAACTTTGAACGTGACATTCGAGATGGCTAATACGCCCTGTTCAAAATTATAACTTACCTCAAACGTTTTCAATCCCAAGATGCATCCTAGAACCGAATCAATAAATCGGTTCAGCTCAGCCATTAAAGAAATGTCATCAGCAGGCACATTCTTTGGCGAAAGGATATACATTTTAAGCAGTAGCAATTTGATTTTGAATTCCATAAGACTTCTCCTTATTAGTGCAATTCTTGACTAATAAGCGAAAACCTCTTTTTGAAATTGGCCGGTGCCTAAGACCACAAAAGTTCCAAATAGGACGTTATGGGCTCCCCTTACATAAAGAGCCTACACATAACAAAGCCAAACAAAACTCATCAAATCGACAGAGCAACTCCGACCGATCTACCTCTCGCACCTCACTCTTATCACTACTCACTTGCTTACGGCTTAATCCAAGTTGACTCAACACATTATCCACTTTACTGCGGTATTGCTGGTAATGTGGATTTGTGAGGTGATTATTCGAATGATGAATCAAGAACCAAGACTCTTTTAGAGCGCGACGCTGATCGAATGGAAGTGACATTAATTGCGAGCACGCTGCTAAACAACGTTCTTGACCTGCTTTCGTGAATACTGTTTTGTTCTTCTTCGAAAAATCGAAACCTACGTTTTCAAGGTCGATTAAACCTTTTGATAATGCGTTAATGTCATAAACCGTCTTGTTGCTCTCCGCCTCCAACGCCTTTAAATAGCATTTAAAACGATGCTCAAGTGATGGTTCAAAATGAATGGACTGATTGACTGTAGGTACGGGAGTAAAACTCGGTTTAAAATGCCTATCTAGTGCATTTTTCACTGCTTTCGATTCAGAGTAAGTCCCTCGACTCAATCCGAGAAGCTTACTCCAATAACTATCACCTAGCTTAAAGTTCTCATTCTGGTGTGTGACAAGTACTAATGATGAGGTATGCACGTAACTTTTTAATATGCCCGTCTCATACTTATGCCCTGCACTCGCTGCCAACGCATAAAGAGCACTAGAATTTCTGCTATTAGGTGAGCAATTCGCATTTAGCCACGTTTCACGTACCGACGCCATTTCAGAATGACTCTCTACGGAAAAGTAACGCTGAACAGACGGCAAGTAGACTTGATTAAGCATTAGATAGTGGTAGTTAACGTACCCCTTTCGTGCATCATAGAGTCGCATCAACGGCTCACCCGAGACATTTTTGAGTAGCAAAGCAAGCTTATAGCACATTGCTTTATGCTTCCTGTCACTTCTTTCAGCAATAAGATACTTAGCTCCTGTTTGAACTGCTCTGCTATACACTTGCTCAAGAATGATTTTTTCTTGGTCAGAAAGGCTTATTTGCGTATAGATGGTGCGATTCGCTGCAGGAGTCTTCGGGGTATACCCAGGATGTTGGTGCAAAGATAGGAAAGGAAAATCCTCAGCAACGTCCTCTAACCGGACATTCGGTACTTCGTCGTTTCGGTACCCTACTTTGAACATTAAAATTAACTGGCATGCTAAATCAAGCCGCTCTTCTTCACTCAACTCCGAACTACTCGTTATCAAATAAAGAGCCTCGTTGTATTCATGCTGAAGCAACATGGTATTCGATACGTTCTGTTTATGACTTGGCGCCCGCTGACCTGGTAATGGCTCGTTATTCTCAACACTCATAGCTTCAAACCAGAGATTCAACGACCGGTAACTGCTCTTAGGGGTGATTGATTTCATGCGTTGATGGTAATCATCAACATTGGCAGTATGATTATCACTTTCAGTCAAGAATTTATGCGCCTCCAAGTACCGTTTGAAAATTGAGTGATGTCGTTTGAACGTTCTATAAGCGTACTGCTTACGATTACCTTTGCCTTTTTGATAAGTTAGATACCAACAGTAGGCGTACACATTAGTAATGTGCTCAGGAAGCATTGACTGTAAGATTCTAAAAAAGTCGCTTTCACAAAACTTGATTCGTTCTTTGTTCTTCACCTGAGCTCTCAGGTCATCAATCATGTTCTGAAATGCAGTTGGTTCACTGATGTAGCGGGACATCAGATCAATCAAACACAAGCGAATGTTAACCGCCACATTTCGACCGCTGGGTATTATTCTATTTATCTCATCAAGCCACTCTTTTACCTCTGCTTCCAGAGCGGCATTTGAAAAATCTGAGGTTGGTAGTCGAGTCCACTCAAAGCTTGATGTTGTTCCATCATTTCCCTTTTGAGATATGCCACTAATTAAGCTTTCTATTCGATGATGAGGAAGGTTTGTCGTCTCAATACATCCACGCGAGAGAGCATCAACGTGTGCTGGAAGCGTAGGGGAAATTTGAAAGTGCTTAACGTCATCAAATAGCGTGCCCAGTTCTTTCTTTTGTGCTTGTAAGAGCTCTTTCCAGCCCTTGAGATTTTGCTCCAAAGCGCGTTGTTCAAAATATCGTAATCCATATATGCGCCCCTCCCCTAAATTCAGAGTCGATCGAGAGATCTGGTGCCGCTCTATCGCATTAAGCACATCCAAAGCTGAGATGGGATAACATGCCCCGGTAATAACCTCCAAGACAAAGCTGAGCAGGGTTTGCTCTTCATCTGAAGGTGCTTGCCTTTTATGCCAACTACTGTCGGTTATAACTTGAGACACTAACGCTAGGTGTCCTTTGAGTGACTTATCGTAAACTGGTGACTTATGAATCCACTCTGCTCCCATTGCTTGCGAGTTCGAGACCAATTCAACATTTCGAACTCCGTTGTGATGCAGCACTCTAGATATCGCTGTGCTTTTATCTTTATCCGCAATTGTGCCCAACGAAAAATGCCCAACAGAATGACGCCGAAATGATTCATGCCCTAACACACTAGGAGCCAAACTCGGACTGTCGTTATCAATTAGGCTTCTTGCCATAAAGTGACGCAAGACGTCCCCTTTAATTTTAAGACCTTTAAATAGCGCATTGGTCAAATGCTGAGTCGAAAGGTCTTGCCACTGCTCATCTACCCAGAGTGGAATTTTCGGTATAACTTCATGATCTATTCCCAGCCGTTTGAGCATGTAGTTCCGAAGATATTTCCACTGCGCCAATAACTGAACGACCTCTTCAGATAGTGGAACATACCGCTCAGGTCGATCTGATGTGACTTCTTTCTCACAAATAACCGCAAAGCTTCGTTCTAAATCAATAACAACAGACTGAGAGACATTACGGGTCGCCCTAAGCGCCACGTTTAGTGCAAAGTACGCAAATGTATAAAGAGTAAAGTGATTGTAGAACGCTTTTAGTTCCTCTCTTGATTTCACACATTTACGCCAAGGGTAACGGTTCTCTTTCTGATTTATCTCACCTAAAAACAATTCCACATTTACCTTTAGCTGCTCAAAACCTGACTTGATGAAACTCCCTTTCACACAAAATTCATCGCCATGGTAAACAAGCTCAGACTGCTCACTAAAATTGACAGGTGATTTAAACAACTTAGACATGCACTCGGCATAAATTCGTTGCGACTTAGATATCACCGCACTGGAGTAAAATGTGTATGGAGGTTATTGAATGCCCCATTGGCAAGAATAAGTGAAGCATAGGTCCCACCCACCCTAGTTTCTAGAGCACAAAAGCCAAGATAGCGTTGATACATTGCTCCCCAGTGCTTACGGCTAGGGATCTGACTAGTCAGTGATTTGGGAGGCTCTCCAGTCAACTTACCTAAGTCACCCAGTTGAGTTAACTTAAGCTCAGGCTGCCCTTCACTTTCGAGCCAGGCTCTTAAAGCGGCTACGACTACTTCGACTAATGGTAGATCGACCCAATGGCTATGCGTTTCGTAATGCTCTTCCTTTAATGAGTGTTTATCTCTGCAATAAGAGCCCTCTAACAATAGATCGCATCTTCGGTATACCCCTTGGTTAAGGCATATACCCTCTTGTTTTTCGGCTAGTTCCTTTGAAACAACCAACTCACCTAATTCAGCGGGAGGAAGCGTTGTCAAAATCAGCAAACTTCTTGCTATCCCTTCCTTACGCTGATCCTGCTCGCTAGAGCTTAGGAGAGCGTTAACGTAAGAGATAAACATATCCACATCGCTTGGTGTTAGAACACAGTAACTTAATCGGAGTTTTGCAATCAGTTGTTCTGACAAACGAGTGGCAGTGACAAGATCATGAAACTCATGACTCTGCCCTCTCATCCACTTGTTAAATTCTCGATATACCTGATGGTAGAGAGTTCGAAGTTCAGCGCGGCGGTTTCGCTGCTTTTTAAAACTATCAAGGTACGCTTTTTCTTCTTAACGTTCTTTTCTGTGACATTTTGTAGGAATAGAGACACGCAGAACTTGGCTATTTCTGAGCGCTCTGCAAGACCGTTATCCCTTTCATTGATTTTACTATTCCAGCGTTCTACTAAAAAGCAAAGACATTCACAGGAGCCTGCAGGAGCTTTTGTTGGCACTTCTGGAAGCAAAGTACTGAACTCTTCAAGTGCGATTTTTATTGCTTCAAGGAATGCGAATTTCTCCAATTCACTCTCTTCCATCGCACGCAGGTAATGTAGGAAAAGAGCTGTCCGTTGTAGTTTTTGATGTGTATTTAATTCGCCTTCCTCGAATTGTAAAAGCTTCAAAAACGTACTTGATAAACCCACAAGGCTACTCGTTATCAAAGCCCACTGTTTATTTAGGTCATTATTCTTTTCATCTACTTGCTTTTCACTACAACTCATAGCTATCACCTTTTTGTCGTGTGTAGCTATATAGCGAAAAGGCAATATCAAAGAGCTAGTTACAGCTATCCGCCGTACCACCGAGTATCCCTACGCTACCATTGCGGCATTATTTCTTGGGGATACTGCCTATTAGACACCATGTAAAAAATTCAAGCATTCGCGGTGCAGTGTCGCCCAAAATAGCCGTCACTCAAAAATTGAGATGACACATAAGATTCCATCAATTAGCAAAAAGAAGTCAAGCAAACTGCCAAAACCAAAATCCAGTAGGTTATAAAATAGAAACAAGCCAGAACACATCTGACCAGTAACAGGTAGTAAAATTCAGGTGAATGCGGAGAACGCGTTGCGCGTTCTCCGCAGTTGTAACTAACTCTTGTTTCCATAAATGTGATCTTTATCACACTTTAAGTAATTAAGCTAAAATAAATATTATTTCAATTTCAATAGCTTAGCATGTATTTTAAGTTTTCAGTGAAAAGTCGCCCAAAAGAGTCATTTCCTAAAAACTTTCGCTTATATAATTAGAGTCCGCCTTTTTTATACCAGCACCCATACTGTATGCACCTTTTAGGCGAAAATTTGAATAATTATTAAATCTACTTTCCTCAAAATGACGAAATTTTGAGGAAAGTGGATTTTTTCAAAAACGTAAAACAGAATTATCTACTAGAAGTAAAATAACAAGTCCCCGCAGAGTGCTAGAGCTATAAATTGTGGGGGTAGATCCTATTTGCTAGGAATTACCAGAACAAAACAGAATAATAAAATAGCGCCAGAAAAACCATAAAACAATAATTTAAAAGCAAATACTAGTGCAATTCAATAAGTACTAAGAGTTCTTAGCAAGCGATTAAACCCATAAATCTAATCAGAAAAACCATCGTTTTATCCATGCTACAAACAGATTGTTTGTTTCATGAGGCCAATTGTGCCTGAAGCAATGACTGTAGGAGCACGAACGTTTCGCTTATAGAGAGGTTAGTAATGATTGATCAACAGTTTCTGACTGAAGTACAAGCTGCACCATAAACAGTGCTTTAACCCTAGAAACCACCACTGACACTAATTGTCGGCTAAGAATCTACTCATACGCTAACGCTAATCAACCTCTTGCATTGCTTATGGCTTTGCACAAAAAAGGAGATCGATATGAGCGTCGTTCGAACAAGTCATATTGACATTATTACGCTAAATAAGGCCGCAGAGCTGATTGGGCTATCGCCTAAAACCCTACGCAACCGCATTCATGAAGGCATGTATCCTTCAACTGTTTTTATGAAAGTAAATGGAACCTGGATGGTAGATATTGAGGAGTGGAACTTATGGCACCGCAATCGCTAAAAAACAAAAAATTGCCTCCTGGTGTAGAAATCCATGGCGGCTACTTAAGAATAGGCTTTAATTTTCGTAATAAACGTTACAAAGAAAGCCTTGGGCTTGAGGCAAACAAGCAAAATATTAAGTATGCTGCCGGTTTGCGGGCAACGATCGTGCATGAAATAAAGCTTGGAACTTTCGAATATGGTAAGCACTTCCCAAACTCAAAACATGCAGCGGGTACAGCTACTAAAATTACACTCAAGAAAGCGATTAGCGAACACCTTGAAGAAAAAACTCTCGTAAATTATCGCTCATCAGTTACTCGCAAAGAGATAGCATTAAGAGGCTTTTGTGAATTTCATGGCCCAAACCGCCTAACAGAGAGCATTGATATCCGCAGCCTTAAGCAGTATCAAAAAGACCTCGTAAAGGGTTTGTCTGGCACTACAGTAAATAACCACATCACATCGGTAAATCACTTCCTAAGTTGGCTACATGAGATGGGCTATACTGAAGTAGATTTATCTAAAACTCTAAAAAAGGTTAAAGAAAATAAAAGGGTTGCAACTCCTTACTCCCTAGATGAAATTGAAAAAGCATTGGCAGTTTGCAACGTACTACAGCACAAAAACTTAATTGTTTTGGCCGTTCATACTGGATTACGCACAGGTGAAATAGCTGCTTTAGCTTGGGAGGATGTTGATTTGGAAAATAATACATTACTCATTCGCCGTTCCGCTTATCCAGACCGTGGGTTCAAGGGGACAAAGTCAGATAAGTCGCGTGTTGTGGACTTAATGCCCCCGGCTGTTGAAGCTCTGAAACTGCAAATAGCATTAACTTTAAATGAGCAGTTTCCAGCGAAAGACTACCAAGTTGAGCTCCCGGACTACACTTTCGAAACGCAAAGTCTTCGATTTGTATTTAACCCCAAAGCAGTGCGCAGCCAAAAAGGATCTGATCACAATTACTATGGTCACAGAGCTATTCATCGAATTTGGCAGTCCGCATGTAAGAAAGCCCAAATAGAGTATCGTGAACCATACCAACTCCGTCATACCTATGCCAGTTGGCTAATTACATATTCTAATATCAACCTAAGCTATTTAGCAGCTCAAATGGGGCATGCCGATGTAACTATGATTGCTAAGATTTACGGCAAATGGCTTAAACAAGCTAATAAACACGAGTCAGAGCGCGCTTGGAAAGAACTAGAAAGCGCGAAAGAGAGAGCTAAAACTACAAGCGATAAATAGCTATTTATCATGCTCTTAAAACGCAAAGTGTCCCATAGTTCTATGGGACACTTTTTTATTATGGCTTGTCAGTCTATGGGACCAAAATGGGACATTTTGATGGGTTTTAAAGGGCTATTTTTACTGTTCACCTGTTCGGATAACCAGGTTTCAAGCAAACAGCACCAACCCCTCGTTCACCTGAGTTCCCCCTACTCCCAATCAAGGATAACCTTGCCGGAAGCCCCGCTACGCATGACGTCGAAGCCTTTTTGGAAGTCATCAATCTTGTAGTGATGAGTGATGATTGGCGAGATATCCAGACCCGATTGGATGAGTGAAGCCATCTTGTACCACGTCTCAAACATTTCGCGGCCGTAGATACCTTTGATCACCAAGCCTTTGAAGATAACTTGGTTCCAGTCGATACCCATGTCTGATGGCGGAATGCCTAGTAGCGCAATACGACCACCGTGGTTCATGGTTTTCAACATTGAGTTAAATGCTGATGGGTTACCAGACATTTCTAGACCTACGTCGAAGCCCTCTGTCATGCCTAGCTCAGACATCACGTCTTCTAGCTTCTCTTCAGCAACGTTTACTGCGCGCGTTACGCCCATCTTACGAGCAAGGTCTAGACGGTATTCGTTTACGTCTGTGATCACAACGTGACGAGCACCAACGTGTTTCGCGACTGCTGCTGCCATAATACCGATTGGACCAGCACCCGTGATCAGCACATCTTCACCAACTAGGTCAAAAGAAAGCGCTGTGTGTACTGCGTTACCAAATGGGTCGAAGATAGACGCAAGATCATCAGAAATACCTTCAGGGATCTTGAATGCGTTAAACGCTGGGATCACTAGGTATTCTGCGAATGCACCTTCACGGTTTACACCCACACCAATCGTGTTACGACATAGATGAGTACGGCCGCCACGACAGTTACGACAGTGACCACATGTGATGTGACCTTCGCCAGATACGCGATCACCGATTTCAAAGCCACGAACTTCCTGACCAATCGCAACGACTTCACCCACATATTCATGACCGACAACCATTGGCGTAGGAATGGTTTTTTGTGACCATTCGTCCCAGTTGTAGATGTGTACGTCTGTACCACAGATCGCTGTCTTCTTGATTTTGATCAGGATGTCATTGTGACCCATTTCAGGTTTATCAACCTCTGTCATCCAGATGCCTTCTTCAGGCTTTAGCTTTGATAGTGCTTTAATTTTCATAATCGTTACCTAATATTGCCCCGCAACGGCGAGGCAAGAAATTCGTTCTTGGTATCAATAGGGCTTAGATGATGCCCATATCCTTACCAACTTGGATAAACGCGTCGATTGCACGGTCTAGTTGCTCACGTGAGTGTGCTGCTGACATTTGAGTACGGATACGTGCTTGGCCTTTTGGTACCACTGGGAATGAGAAACCAATTACGTAGATGCCTTTCTCTAGCGCGCGCTCAGCAAATTCTGCCGCTACTTTTGCATCACCAAGCATGATAGGAATGATTGCATGATCCGCACCACCCATTGTGAAACCCGCGCCTTCCATACGTGCACGGAAGTGTGCCGCGTTTTCCCATAGGTGATCACGCAGGTCACCGCTTTGCTCTAGTAGATCAAGAACGCGGATAGATGCGCTTACGATTGCAGGTGCAACAGAGTTAGAAAATAGGTATGGACGAGAACGTTGACGCAACCAGTCGATCACTTCTTTTTTGCCCGATGTGTAGCCGCCTGACGCGCCACCCATTGCTTTACCTAACGTACCTGTGATGATGTCGATTCGATCAACCACATTGTGGTATTCATGAGTACCCGCGCCATTTTTGCCCATGAAACCCACTGCGTGAGAATCATCAACCATAGTTAGTGCACCGTACTTATCTGCAAGATCACAGATAGCAGGAAGGTTAGCCACCACACCATCCATAGAGAACACGCCGTCTGTCACGATAAGAATATGACGCGCACCTGCTTCTTTCGCAGCGATCAATTGCTGTTCTAGCTCTTCCATGTTGTTGTTTGAGTAGCGGAAACGCATCGCTTTACACAGACGAACACCATCAATGATTGATGCATGGTTTAACGCATCTGAAATAATCGCGTCTTCTGCACCTAAAATGGTTTCAAACAGACCAGTATTTGCATCGAAACAAGACGTGTAAAGAATGGTATCTTCTTTACCTAGGAATTTAGAAAGCTTCTGCTCAAGCTCTTTATGGCTATCTTGAGTACCACAAATGAAACGTACTGATGCCATACCAAAACCGTGTTCATCCATGCCCGCTTTTGCAGCGTCAATCAGCGCAGGATGATTTGCAAGACCAAGGTAGTTGTTCGCACAGAAGTTAAGCACTTCTTCACCCGTAGAGATTTTTACCGCAGCTTGCTGTTGCGACGTAATAATACGTTCTGCTTTGTAAAGACCTTCAGCCTTTACTTCTTCGATTTGCTCTTGGATCTGTTGGTAAAATGCAGAAGACATTCGTAATTCCTTCCTGTTTATAGTGTCGAGTTTTTACTCGTTTTGAATTAAGGCGAGCCTTTATGTGACGGGAATCACAGGCTATTACACATCATTTAAGTGTAGTGTAATTCAAGGAAAGAAAACGATTATCCCTCAAGGTGGAAAAGCATTAGTGAACCTAAGGAATAAATACACTAATGCTTTACTAAGAGATTGAAAAAGAAAGTTATAACAATAATGATTGTTTAAGAAGTGACTCAAATTCTATCGCTGGCAAAGGACGGCTATAGTGAAAGCCCTGCCCAAATTCACAGTTTAAGTTTGTTAAATAATCCACATGTCGCTGCTCTTCAATACCTTCAGCGACAATTTGCAAGTTAAGCGCTTTCGCCATTGCAATGATAACGTTAACCAACTCTCGATCGGAATCATTCTCAAACATGGTTTGCATAAAGCTTCGGTCAATCTTAAGGCGGTCAAAAGGGAATTTCTGTAGGTAACTCAATGCAGAATACCCTGTGCCAAAATCATCAATGGTCAACTTCGCACCAAGAGCTCTCAAGCGTTCTAACAAGTCCATAAGCTCGTCGCTATGATTAAACAACAAGCTTTCTGTCACTTCGATATCAAACTTATCTGCCGGTAAACCTGATGCGTCTAAATAGCGCTTAATTTGATCAAACAATCGGTCACAATAACGGAACTGCACACTAGAGAAGTTAACTGATACAACGAGTGGTGCGATGCTTTGCCACTGCGCTGCTTGATGACAAGCCTGACAAATCGCAAAATCACCGAGTTGATGGATCAAACCATTTTTCTCTGCAATCGCGATAAACTCATCCGGACTAACAAAACCAAACTTTTCATCATTCCAGCGCATTAAGGCCTCTGCTCCCACGATACGTCCTGTTTCTAATGCGATGATTGGTTGATAGTAGAGTTCCAACAAATTATGTGAAATGGCGTGACGCAAGCGACTTTCTAAATCTAAAAATCGCTGTAAGTCTTGGTTCATATTCCGATCATAAAAACAAAAAGCATTACGACCATCTTGCTTAACGCGATACATCGCCATATCAGCAGACGCTAACAATTGCTGTGCGTTATGACCGTCATCAGGGTAAATCGACATACCCACACTGACCGATAGGAAGAATTCTTGATTTTGCCAACTAAACGGCTCGTTAAACACGGATAAAACGGTTGATGCAAAACGCTTCGCACTTTCTTTATCACGTAAGTCAGGGATCACAAGCAAAAACTCATCACCACCAATTCGAGCTAGAAGGTCCGATTTACGCACGGTTTGATGCAAGCGATCGGCGGCGAGTTTTAAAATCTCATCACCAACCATGTGCCCCATGGAATCATTGATTTGCTTAAAATGATCCAAATCGATAAACATGGCTAGCACATTGGTGCCTGATCGCTTCGCTCTTGATAATTCGACTTCCAAGCGCTCAGATCCGTTAGAACGATTTGGAAGCCCAGTCAGCGCATCATGTTTTGCTTGATACTCTAGCTCCATTTCTGACGAACGACGTCGCTCTATTTCATTCGTCAATCGATGGTTTTGCTGGGATAAAAACTCTTTGCGTTTCTGCTCTTCTTCCAGCTTTATTTTGAGTCCAACTCGAGTGTTATTAAGATTGAACGCGTACAGCAATCCCAAAACAATCATGATGGCGAGAACGCTCAACCCAGAGATAAAGATTCTTGATGTATACAGGTCGCGTTCACTGAGTGACTCAAACCAAGCCATCAATTTAAAATGATGGCGTTCGTCGAGCACTTCGAAATACAGCTTCTGTTTAAGCTCGTTCGCCAAAGCATCTGACGTGTATTGTTTTTCTTGCTCCAACTTACCACTGATTGAGTCCCATACCGTCATTTCAATGTCATTAACCGCAAGCACCATGCGGCTATAACTCCCCTCATGCTCTTGATTTGTTAACTGAGAGATAACGACATCTTTATTTATATCTGCAATCAAATAACCAACCGCTTTATCCGAGAATAAAACAGGCTTAATAACTTTAATCACGACATTGCCATTTTCACGTGTCGCTCTGACTTCTTCACCATGACTATAGCCCAGCATAAAACTGGACACATTGTTGGTCACATCGTCTGCAGCTTCTGTCGTCACGATTAACTTTCCATCTAAACCGATTAGACTCAATCGTTGATATATATCTAAACCATTGACGAACTTCGTGTCTGCTTTTTCATTTAGTTTACGTTTCAAATTGATCAGACTCGCCCCGAGTCCGTACTCCATCGACATGCCTGAGGCAAGATTAGCATAAAACGTTTGTACGGTTTTATCGGTCGATAAATGATCTATATCTTCACTGGCAATAGTAAATAGATTATTTAAAGTACCGGCGTAACTCTTAACTTTTAAATCAAGCTCCTGTATTGAGAGTCTTTTAACTTATGTTGACCTAAACTTGTTACCGTAATAATCATCGCCAAATAGAGCGAAACCAATATGGCACATATGGTAATAATTTTCTTACTTGAGATTTTTTGCAGATTTAATCATAAATGTTTCTTACTATCTGCTAAGAAATAGTCATTATAAAAATAATAAATCGATGGGTAGTATTTTTCTACCAAGGATTGGTAGGTGCCATCTTGTTTAATTGAACGCAAGTATTGGTTGAATGCGTTTTAGTTCAGGTGAATTTTGTCTAAATGCAACGGCCATTTTTTGATTTTCAGATATTGGGCCAATCACTTTAATTTCACCCGGCCATTTTTCTAGCGCGATGAGTGTATCAGCAACATCGAGCAACGTACTCTCAGCATCATTTTTCATGATTGCGGGAACCATTTCATTTAATCGACGCTGACCATCAGGCAAAATTACCGTTGCTCCTGTGTCGTAAAGATCGTAGAGGTTAGGGTCAAGACAAGAGTGTTCCATAGCAAGAACTTCACGCCCCTTAATAAGCGATTTTACTTTCACGATATCTTGTTCTATTGACCCTGTAGGCTTAATTGGTATCAAAGAAGAATCTGTACGTGCCACAAGCCATACCGCTGAAGGAAAATAGTCTTCTGAAAAATCGATTACTTCCTTTCGCCAATCAAGAATCGTGACACCATTGGCAATCAAATCACCCTCGATGGGCATCTTCTCACCTTGTATCATTTGGTTATCTTTGTAGGCGACCTGCTGTCCCGTCAATTTACCAACCACATTGTTCCACTGTGCCGGCACATATTCGTATCGAACGCCAAGAGATTGGGCAAAGCCCTTTATGATTTCAACATCTAAACCGGATAGCGTCGCCACTTCACCTTGCTCAATATACGAAACAAAATTTGCGTAAGGCACGCCAAGATGACGCAACACACCAGCATCTTTGATTTCTTGAAGGTCATTGGCGAAAGTACTCAAAGATAACAGTGACGTTGCACACATCACCATCGTCGCAAGACGTTGCTTAAAAGACATACATAGCATAGTCAAATTCCTTCTGTTTCAAAGAGCGCCCAATAGGTGGGCGCTTTGGTGATCGCTATCAGTGTTAGAATGAGTAGTAAAGGTCTTCAATTGCCTCTACTAACCCTTCAACATCTTGCTCATCGTGGAACAAGTGAGTTGAAATACGTAGCGCATGCGTTTCATAAGCATCATCTTTGTACAATTTAAAGCTCGTTGTACGAATAATGTAACCGTACTCTTCGCGAAGACGATCACGGAACAATGTTAAGCGTTCTTCATCAGTGACATCATTAAATGGGTTGAACGTCGTTAAGCCACTTGCTAACCCCTCTACGTTTGGTGAGTACATTTTTGAATGTGGTAAGGCATCCGTAAGCAACGTCTTACATTGATGACTTAACGCTAAAACACGTTCTTGAATACGCTCACGGCCAATTTCATCCCACATTTTACAACTGTCAGCCAATGCTTGTTTTGCTGGATAGTTATCGTTACCAACATATTGCATTTGCAGTTGCTTTCCTAAGTAATCAGCATGAGATAACGACGAATTGATCATCCATAATGGGTTCTCACGATCGCTCCAATACTCGTTCAGGCGCTTACCATTATCACGTACATACAAGATACCTGTAGCACCCGGTCCGCACTGCCACTTATGACCAGAACCTGTATAGAAATCACAATCCATATCATGCAAATCTAAAGCAAACATGCCAACAGTGTGCGCACCATCAACTAGTGTCGGAATATGATATTGTTTTGCGAGAGAGCAGATGTCTTTTGCAGGAAGTGTAGTGCCCGTTTTATAGGTGATATGAGAGAAGACAATAAGACGAACATTTTGGTGGGTTTCAATCGCATCGCGGAAAGCTTGAACATAATCTTGCTCAGTGACGTTTTCTGTGCCAGTGAATACTGGAAGTTGAATCTCTACCACTTCGACACCAAAACGATGTTTAACAACGTTCAATGGCGAGGTGGCTGCCACATGCTCATGGTGTGTGGTTAAGATGACATCACCAGGTTCAAAATGAAGCCCATTGATGATAGAACACAATCCGTCGGTCGTGTTACGGCTTAGAACGAGTTCATCCGCATTTGCGCCAAAGCCTGGAGCAATATCTGCAATCATATCTGATACATATGGAAAGCTACCAAACTTGCCTTTCATGTCCCAAGGATACTTCGCAACCAACTTATTATTGTGCTCATAACCATCCAGAACCTGTTTTGGCATCGAACCTGTTGTACCAATATTCATATAGGTCGTTCGTTTATCCAAAACAAACTGCTTTTTAACTTTACGCCAGAAGTGCTTATCGTGTTTCCCACTCCGAGAGACAGAGCTCCAATCAATATTCTGTTCTGCTGCTTGTACTGTACCGGATAAAACGGAAGCACTAACACCAGCCACAACGGCACCCGTTGCACCTTTAAGGAAGTTGCGGCGGCCTTGATTGGCTTGAATTAGTTCCTTGTCACTCATATTTTCGATCCTTGTCGGAATTTTAGCTGAATAAAAATTACCCGCATAACATTATGTAAAACAAATAACACGATGTTACTTAAGCAATATTACCGACTCGAACAATAGGGTAGATTTTTCTACCACAATAAAGTGACTTTAGTTCCAAATTTTATAATACTTGGTGATATAAACGACAATTCAGAAGTGAGCACATAAACAACCAAACTCATAAAATAAAATGACGCCATGTCGTTCATAATATAATTAAACAACATTAGTATTTATTTTGTAAATACTAATTCTGCTATGGCACATACAGGCTCTAGCACCGATTTTAGATTAGACAATAAACACGGTCAAATAACATACAAGAGTCATTCTTCAAATAGTGTAAATGGCTTACCTAGACAGCCCGCAAGCTAAACTTCTGCTGATACTGGCTTGCAGTGGCATGAGTTTCTAAATAACTATGGTGCAGCATTAAGATTGATTGAACAATTTTCGTTCCAATGCCTAACGTTCCGCTCGGTGCATCTTTTTCTATGTTATTGATGAAAACAAAATGAATGCGTGATTTGTCTTCATTCAATTGAACTTGGCCATGCACTTCAGATCTCGCGGGACTATGACGCAGTGCATTTTCCAACAAATTCAGTATCAACCTCTCAAGTAAACTTTTATCCCCTACTGTTTGAACATATGGATCGACATCGATTCTCAGTACTACCCCTTTACGCGCGAACTGGCTGTGCATTGTCTCTGCGCACTCAGCGATAAGGCGGCTAAGATCGACCGGACAATATTGATAATTTGGTGTAGGTGCTTCTTTGCGCGCCATATCTAGCAATGAGTGTAATTGAATTGAAAGCTTCTCGCAGTTGCGGAAAGCTACATCAATCAATGGGTCTGATTTCGGGTGTTGTAAACGCCACGTTTCTAAATAACCAAGCACACTAGATAACGGTGTTTTTAGATCATGGCTCAGTTGCAATAAGCTTTGTCGACGATGAGAGGATTGATACTCCAGCTGTAAAAACTGCTGTTGAATGTACTTTGCCATTAACTGATAAGAATGCGCAATGGGCACTAATTCTGGCACTTGGCGAGTAAAGTCCGGACGCAGTCTAAAATCTTGCTCTGCCTGTTGCTGAAGTTGATTTGTCACCCTTTCAATCGGATCGAGTAAACTGTGTTTGACTAACATATAGGCCCCTAAGGCAAAGCCAAGTATCGAGATTAATACTAAGCCGGCAAGGGCAACATAAGGGGTATCCACTTGAGCATTAGCAATCGCAGTATGACGCGCGCTACCAATGACTACATACAAATAACCCACCGTCGAACCGAGCTCCTTAATCGCTGCAACGGAGAACACTTTGTGCTCGCCTCGATTACGTGGATCTTCACCCAAAATTGGGAATGGATCATTGCTTAAAAATTGCTGAATTGGCTTGAGATCGACAGCTCCCATGATCTCCGTTCCGTCCGGGGCTGCGTGGGTTGTAATGTTTCCTTGGCTATCAAGAAAATAGATTTCAAAATCAGGGCCAATAAGCATCAACGTATGAAAGATGGATTTAAGTGCTTTCGGGTTATAATCCGTACCAATCATCAAGGGATTGTCATCGCGCATGTGACTTGCCAACTCCTTGTGCAAGCTTTGCTTTGTGCGCTGCTCAATGGTCTCTTTCTGCCAATTATAAGTAAGGGCAATGACCACGGCAGCCAAACTGAACCATAAGCATGTAAACACCACCAAACGTGATTTGAAGCTCATCCTATCGCCTCCTTAAACAGCAAAGATAAATGAAAAACAACGTTAATGCTGCGGCTGAAACTTATACCCTACTCCCCACACCGTTTGGATAAAATGATGTTCGGAGTCAGACAAAGACAATTTGCTGCGCAAGCGATTGATGGTGCTACAAACCGTATGGTGGTAACCAGAATGGGAGGTATCCCAGACATGGTCGAGTAGTTCATCTTTACTATAAACTCGACCGGGGCGCGTCGCGAGAAACTGCAACAGAGAAAATTCCGTAGCGGTGAGACTGACATCCTTGTCATTGATCGACACTTGATGCAGTGCAGGAATGATGGTCAACACGCCAAAGTTCATAGAATCATGCACAGGGCTAACATCATGTTTAACGTCGAGTGTTTGGCTCACTCGTCGAAGTACGTTTCTTACTCTTGCTTGAAACTCTAATACGCTGAACGGCTTAGTAATGTAATCATCGACCCCCGCTTCCAATCCATCCACTTTATCAAGTTCACCATCCCTCGCAGTCAAAACTAGCACTGGTATCCAATCTTGCCGACGACGTAATTCATGACAAATATCGAGCCCGTCCCCATCAGGCAACCCTCGATCAAGAATCAATAAATCAAAATGTTGTTGCGAATATTGTACTTTTGCATCCGAGACTCTATTTACCCGATACACTTCGTGCCCTTGAAATTTAAGGTGCATTTGAACCAGTTCGGCCAAATCGTCATCGTCTTCTACGAGCAAAATTGTCGCAACTAAATGGATTACTTGCCGTTCCATGGTACTGTCCCTACGTCGGAGTCTCATCTCTCTGCACATGACCGGAACAGTCCATGATTTCTTTCAGTATGTTCAATTCAAATCGCTATTCGACTCGCGTAATAACGACTTTCGCACCCGGGTTTAAAAAACGATGGTTTGCAGATAACGCTGAGTTCGCTAATCCATCATCTTGGCTAATCACACCAGCATGAAATGCAACCCTGTTACTGTCATCATCTCGAGTGGCATTGAAACCCTCGCCACCACCAGCAGGCCCCGGTATCGTACTCGCCATTTCATCATTACGTTCGGTTCCTGAATCCCACACATTCATGTTCATCTCATAACTTTCGCCAACGGCAAGAGATTTAAGTGGTAAACCGGTCTCGCCCACAAAAGCGTCATTGGTGTTAACGAACATAGAAGCAACGGAGAGGTAACTGTAGCGGTTTGGATCAACCGTAATCGTCACTTGGTCAGATTCGCCGGGCAGCACCAATCCATTCCCTGATATCCCTTGGTAAACGCTGTCATTACTGTCCATCAATGCAATTAATTCCGTATTGCTTCCGCCCTCAGCTAAGTGTTCTAACTCAACCGATGCAGCCTGGCCAACGCGAAACAAATAGTAGTCCTCGTTGTGAGCCAGCACTGCAAGCGGAGACAAAGGTTGATTCGCTGTTAAGTTAGACACATTCACCGTATATCGGTACGATTTCATCACGGTACTATCATCGTCATCGCTAGGACACCCAGCGAGAATGCCAACAGAGGCCGCAACAAGTAAGATTCTGACTTTCATAGCGCTCTCCTTACTTCACAACAATGGTGATGGTTGCAACTGGGTTTAACCAACGATGGCTGCTATTGTCGAGATCGCTTATGCCACCTGCCGAGTCACTATCGCCTAAATTGCCTGGATGCACGTGCACTTTGTCATTCGTTACGGAAGTTTCAACTCCGGAGCCACCACTGCCAAAGGTTATAAACGGAGGGTTTGGCATGCTTGATGCCAACTCATCATTCGCTTCAGTCCCTGCATCATAACTTCTTAAAGTAGCTTTATAAGTCCCCGCTTCGGTTGGAATTTTCCAGCTATCAAGACCAACAAAGCCATCGTTAGTCGGAAGCAGCATCGCACTAAGGGACAGATAGCCATGATCACCACTGTTCATCATAAAAGTAGTTGCTGAGCCTGGGTCTAAAATACCACCAGCAGGATTTTCTACAACGACTCCTCCAGCATTACCAATCAAACTTGCAAGGTCTGAAATATCGCCTCCCTCAGCCATGGCCTCAAGTTCTGGCGTGGCGGACTCTCCCGTTCTGAACATGTGTAAGTCAGAGTCATGAGAGGCGACAATGAGAGGGGTAAAATAAATGCCTTTGGTTGCGTTAGTAACCGTAATTTCTAGCTCCGCAGCATTCACTGATGCAGAACCAAAAGCCAAAGCCGCTGCCGACATGACAAATCCGAGTTGAGTGCGTTTTTTCATTGTGATTCCATCCTTTAATGAGAGTGTCAATTGAGCCAAAGCACATAAGCCGTTACCTCATGACTTGGACTCATTTCGTGTTCGTGTCTCTAAGAATGGCGAGCAAATCTATCAGCGACTTCATCGAATTCTCATAAAATTCTCACAACTTCCAAGCAATTTACTTCACCTCTACGATTTGCGCTGAGTTTCCATCTTTCCTAAAATGCATCACATCCTGTTTCCATGACGACGCTCACCATGATTCATCACATATTGTCTGCCTATTATGGCGAAATCTATGGCATCTCTTTCTTCAATCAGTACTTAAAACGCCACTCACACACCCAGCAAACCGAGTTATGGCAAACTCTAATAGATGTAGAAATACTGACGGCAGAAAAGCTAAAACCAGTCTTAATCATGCATGACATAGATGTTGAAAGCCGGAATAAGGAGATGCAAGAAAAAGGACGTCTTGATGCAGAGAAGTGGATTGAGTTGCCGTGGGATGATCTCATCAGCACACTGCTGTCTTGGGTTGAGCCATATGAAATCAAATATCGTAAGTGGAATGAGAATACGCAAGAGTTCGCCGATCTCGAGCCGAACTCAAATCCAGAAAGCACTGCATTTCAGATCATTGCAGAACACGAAACTGCCATCTATCAGTGCTTAAAACAATATCACTCTGGCAAGTCTAGTTTGCCCATTTTAGAGGCGTTTCTTACAAAATATCGCTAAAGCGAGACAAGCACACTTGCGCCAATCTACCTCGTGCCAGACAATACATTGATTACGCTAAAAAGACTGAACATTTTATGGTTAGCCCAAAACTCATCGCCCTACTTCCTGATCTCGCTTCATTTATCTTAGTGGTGAATGAAGGCAGCTTTACTGCGGCAGCTAAAAAGCTGGGCGTGACACCATCGGCTTTAAGTAAGCTGATCACACGGCTAGAAAAAGCGCTCTCTGTTAAGTTGTTTGAACGCACTACGCGCAAACTCCTCATCACACAAGCAGGACAAAAAGTCTATGATCAAAGCATCGCGATGGTGAATGCGGCTCAACAAGCCGTCGAGCTGTCGGCTGAAGATCACACCGAACCTACTGGTGCTCTCACGGTTGCCGCTCCAGAGGCCTTTCTTAACTCGGTATTACAACCCTTTGTGCTGCCTTTTCTACAGCGCTATCCTAATATTCAGCTCAAATTACGCGCTGCTGATGGCGAGATTGATCTGTTTCGCGAGGGTATCGATGTCGCATTCAAACTTACCGACAAACCCGATGAAAACCTGGTCGTTAAAGAAATCAGTAAGACGAACCTTGTACTGTGCGCATCGCCTGACTACCTTGTCAAAAATGGCATACCCGAACATCCAACACAGCTAGAGCAACACGACTGCATTTACCTTGCTGAAAACGACAGGGATAACATTTGGTCTTTTTTTAAAGACGAAGCATTCTATTCTATCGCTGTTCGTGGTCGCTATGCCGTTAACCACTCTCAAATGCGTCTGAATGGGGTGAAAGCCGGGTTGGGGATTGGCATCTTCCATAACTTTGTGATTAAAGATGCGTTAAAACGTGGAGAAGTGGTCGAAGTGCTGGCTGACTGGATGATCAAAAGTAACTACCATGGCGCGATTGCCATGCAATACGCCCAAACCAAATACATGCCTGCTCGCTTGCGGGTATTTATCGACTTCGTTAATGAGCACCTAGTCTCAAAAGGTATATAGTCTAATAAAATAAACCCGCAGGTTTGCGGGTTTTAGTATTCATCTTTAGCCAAACAGCTTGCTCCAAATGCTTGGATTACGTTTATCGTGATACTCTTCGCGCAGACTATCAATTTCACGCAATTGTTGCTGGGCCTCTTGCAAGTTCCCCGCGTCAAGGTCGGCTTCAATTTCATCGAGAGTCGCCGTTAACTTATTAAAGCCCTCTAGATATAAGTCGAACTTTTCTGGTGGGTAATTTCCACGTTTCGATTGCTCGACAATCGCTTGCAAACTATCAATGGCGGATTTCATGGTTTCCACATCAGACGCTTCCACCGCCTGTTTGAAATCCATCTTCATTTGCTTCATGTTCTGTTTTAAATCGACGGCTTCTGCCATTGCGTGTGTAGAGCCTAACGCGATTATGCACCCAAGCACTAAAGGACGTAACATCTTTACTTCTCCATGTTATACCGAATTCTGAGTCGGCTTCTTATACCTAAGCTATCTTAAAATACTCAGGTAAATACCAATATCCAAATCAATCGGTATTGACACGCAGTGTAAAGCAAACCTTTAACAAGTCCATAACCAATAATGTGATCAAGTTTATGCGTTGCGAATCTCGTCATATTCTACAATGGGTTCACGACCTCTTAGTTCAAGAAATGACAAAAATTGGTTCGTAGAGTGAGTGATTACTTTATTACTATCAACGCCTACTTTATCCATTAGCTCACTGACTAAACTCAGATTACCAACATCGTGACAAAAGTGCGCGTCACTGCCTGTCGTAAAATAAACCCCAAGCTGCTTACCAATTCTCGCGATTTCATAGCAACGATCCACACTACCAACACGACTGTTACCTTTTAATGTCGTGTTATTGATTTCAATCGCGACATTGTGCAGCTTCGCACACATTAATACGGCTTCAAAGTCAAAGTCGAAATTCGGGTTTCCTAGATGTCCAAGCGCATCGACACGGCCACTTTTGATCACATTCATCAGGGCTTCAGTATGAGCAGCTTGGTTGGCAGGATGAAACACCGGTTCGTGGAAGCTTGCGATAACCCAATCTAGGTTGAGATCAACACTAGGCGGTATATCAATATCCCCTTCTGTATTGAGAATGTTTGATTCCACGCCGCGAATAATCGCTACCCCATTTAAAAAGCGAGGCAGAATTTTCTGATTCGAAAAAAACCAGTAATGAGGAGCACCTGGCATAGATTCCGCGTGATCGGTGGTACAGAACATATCTAAGCCATTTTCTTTTGCCAACTTGGCATTTTCAATCAACGTACTGTATGCATGACCACTCGCATACGTATGAGTGTGGGTGTCTACCTTAAATTTCATCGTTAACTCTCTTGGTGCGCATCTTTGATTATTGTATACGCAAGTCCCGGTATTTTGTGATTTTACATACGTTAAAGGCCGAACCTTGACCTAAACCTTAGTTTACAAGACGGACACGAACCCGAAATTTTCTCACTAAATCGTACCAGTTGTGTAAACTTAAATAAGCACTTGAGTGAACACGTCGCAATAAATATACGCGCTAGAAGATTGTTTTGTTAAAAGATTGATGTGAGTTATTAATGTAACGAGTGTAAAGTTGCAAATAGATTAACAAGGATGTTTATATGAATTCGTATCGAACTCTATTAAGTAGCGCTTGCCTGCTTGCGCCAATGATAGGATTGGCAAGCCCAACCTCCACAAATGCGCCTGATATTTCAGCATTTATTGTGGGAGGACAACCAACGACAACCAATCAGATACCATTCTATGCACGTGTGATCTTGTACCGCCCAGGAACAAGTCAATATGTGAATCTTTGTGGTGGTTCCATCGTCAATGACCGCTATATTATGACCGCAGCCCATTGTGTCGAGTCTGAGGTATACACCGACGGTTGGACAATTGATAATCTTCGCGTCCTTGTAAAAAATCCATCAACCGCTGATGTGTTTATTGATGAGTTCAAAGATGTTCGAACTATTACCATTCATCCTCAATATGTCCAAAAGGATCTCTGGATTAATGATATCGCACTGATCGAACTGTCCTACCCAATCACCGATAACGTTCAATCAATCACTCTGCCACAAGATTTTGGCGATTACAGTGATCAGACTACGTATCAGATATTCGGCCTTGGGTTGACTTCAAGCAATAACCAATCAGGGCCAGACTTTCTACGTTGGGCTGAAATTCAACCTCTGTCTGATGCGCAATGTTCATCTCTTGTTAATGGCTACCACTCACAAGAAACCTTGTGTGCGAATGGATTTGAGGGCCGTGCGTATACTGGGATTTGCCAAGGGGATTCGGGAGGCCCACTCACTTACCAAGATACCAATGGAGACTACCAGCAAATTGGCCTAACCAGCTATGGCTCTTCGGTATGTGATTCACCCTCGATACCAAGCGTGTTTACTGAAATCTTAAACTATACATCGTGGATTGAAGCGGTCACGAGCAACGGCATAAAAACCAGCTATGATGCCTCACTTGCGGCTACGGAAGATTATCACAGCGTAGGTGATTCAGGTGCCAGCCCCGTAAAAACAACACTTAACGAACCAGAAGTAAATAGTGGAAGTGGTAATACCCCAAATTCCGGAACGAGCAACAGTGGTAGTAGCGGTGGCGGCAGCATCGGTTGGTTAACACTTGCTCTTGGTGTCCTTGTGGGTTTAAGAAGAAAATGGCGCTTATAAAATTGATAAAGCTTATGAGCCTTTAAATTTACAAGAGGGTCGTTTATAACGGGGGTCGCTTATATAGCTTTTCGCTTAAAACGTGAGTTAATGATGTCTTCAATGAGCCTTTGTTCTTTTTTGGCTTTCTCATAACTCTGTTTTTTTCGCCAACGTTCCAATACGTTTTCTAACCCCTGAACTCTGGCATGTTTGCCAGCGAGTACTTTTTGCATAGATGCACACTCAGCCTGCATCACTGCTTGCTCTTGCTCTTGATGGCGCAGCATTTTTTGTAGCATTTGATCGACACTGTTGAGGTTCATTAACGTTGCGCTATTGAGGCTAGGCCTTAATAGCGCAGATTGTCCTGCATGAGCTTTAAGAGCAGATAACTGACTCAACTGAGCAGACAAATAAGCGTGCCTCTGTCGCATCACATCAAGCTGCTGACCGATTCGGTCACGACGCTTTTCTTCCAATTGCTGCAACTTTCCGACCGCTTTTAGCTTTCCATCCATTTGTCGCACTCCTCTATTTAATCTTTCCCAACGTTTTATCAACGCTAACTACTATCTGTTTTGTCTCGCCTATCTGTTTTGTCTCGCCTATCTGTTTTGTCTTGCCTATCCGTTTTGAAACATCTGTGCGAGCGACGTTAAACTCGCCGAGTAATCCACCGATTCATTAACTGATTGCTGTAGATAGCCGCGTAACTGAGGGTACATGGATACCGCACGATCCAGCTCTGGATCTTGCCCTGGTTGATAGCCACCTAAAGGCAGTAGTTCTTTTACTTGCAGATAATTGGAATATAGTTGACGGAATTGATTGGCGATTGTGCTGTGAGCCTCATTTGTGCAGGCACTCATACAACGACTAATAGACGCGTTGATATCAATTGCAGGGTAATGTCCCTGCTCGGCCAATTGACGAGAGAGCACCACGTGACCATCAAGAATCGCTCGAGCGGAATCCACTACCGGATCTTGTTGATCGTCCCCCTCCGCTAACACGGTATAGATCGCCGTTAAGCTGCCAAATGGATTTTCACTATTTCCGGCCCGCTCTAGTAACTGTGGAAGAATGCTAAATACCGATGGCGGGTAGCCGCGCGATGCCGGGGGCTCACCCAGTGACAGCGCAATTTCTCGCTGCGCCATGGCATATCGAGTAAGCGAGTCCATTAACAGCAAGACATCTTTGCCTTGATCGCGAAAATACTCAGCCACTCGATGGCACAACAGAGTAGCGCGCAAACGCATTAAAGGTGATTCATCCGCAGGTGCAGCAATAATGACCGCTTTCTGGCGTGATTCTGGTGTGAGATTTCGCTCAATAAACTCACGAACTTCTCGTCCTCGCTCACCTATGAGGCCAACCACAATAACGTCTGCTTCTGTATTCTGAGTGATCATCCCCATTAACACACTCTTACCTACACCACTGCCAGCCATAAGACCAATGCGTTGACCTTTACCTACTGTCAGTAGGCCATTTATCGCACGAACACCCACATTCAATGGTGTGTCGACGGGTCTACGTTTGAGTGGGTTAATCGGCTTTGGTTCAAGAGAGACGCGATCTCCCCCTTTCAACGGTGCGCCATCATCAAAAGGCTCTCCTAATCCATTAACCACACGGCCTAGCCATTGTGAGCTGAGTTGAACGGTGCTGTCTCCCTCTAAGGGAATCACTTTTGCGCCTGCAAATAGTCCCCCAAGACGACGAATTGGCATTAAGTAAGCAACAGTATGCTCAAAACCGACGACTTGGGCTTCAATCATGTCGCCCTCCGCCGTTTCAACCAAACAGCGCTGCTCCAATTTAAATCGGCACCCAACGGCTTGAAGCATCAAACCATTGACCTTAATTAGCCGCCCCGTCACTCGTGCGACAGGGATAGAATCCAGAGACGCGATGGCATCACTCAAGCGCTCATTGAGCAGATCGTGGCTAAAAGCACTACTCATTTTCTAGCTCTACTGGCGGCAGTGTCACTTCATCAAGCAAATGTTGTTTCACATTATCCATGCAAGCTTGAAGACGAGAATCACAGCTTGCATCGGCTTCTGCATCATCCGTCACGAGTTGGCATCCACCTACGGGCAGTTCGTTGTTAGCAACCATTTTCCAAGACGAGGGTAAATCAGCATTGATTTGCATGATTCGTTCTAAGTCTTGTGGATTCAAATGTACTGTGACGGTTTCCGCTTTTCCTGGCATCGCCGATAATGTTTCATCAACGAGAGCCAGTATCTGTTGAGGCATCAGCGTCAGTTCTGCTCGAATTACTTGCTGAGCAACTTTCTGAACTAGTTCGCAAATCATATGGCGCTGTTGTTGTTCTTTCTCATTTTGCCATTGAGAAAGTGCATGAAACAGCTCATTGACTGGTTTCACAGCCTCCAAGAAGCTTTGTTTGCCCGATTGTTCGCCGGAGATAAACCCTTTTTGGAATCCCTCTTTTTGCCCATCTAGGAGACCTTGCTGCTTACCTTGATCTATGCCTTGACGCAAACCTTCTTCATGACCTTGCTGAAGCCCTTGCTGAAAACCAGCTTCAAGTTGTTGCTGAATATCAACTTGTGACTCTTGCCAACTTGAATGCTCTATGGAAACATCACTCTCGTAGCTGACTGGTTTCGCTAAAGGTGGAAAGCGATGCAAGCGATAACCACTAGGTGGTAAGCGCATGATGGTATTATTTCTCTCAGTCATAGGTTATTCCACCGTTTTCTCTTCATAAAGAACAAGTTGGATCTCACCTGCGTCATCGAGCTCACGCGCCATCTGCATAACCTCATTGCGTGCACGATGAACACGACTCAGCGGAACTGCGCCGCGCAACTCCATGTCGTCTTCTAATGCTTTAGACATACGTTGAGGCATTGAACGCTTAATAGCTTGCTGAAGCGTGATTTCCGCGCCTTTTAAAGCCACCGACCAAAGCTCTAGAGGAATTTGCTGAACCAAGATATCCATCGTTTCTTCGCGTTGGCGACCGAGCACCATGAAATCAAACATATTTTGTTCAATTTCGCTCACTACGTCAGCATCATGAAGTTTCAACATTTCCATTAACGAAGCGCGGTCACCCTCAAAACGATTGATGATGTCTGCCGCTTGCTTAACTCCTGAGAGTGGAACACTTTGACTCACAGATACTTTCTCAATGCAACGTTCTACTAAGTCATGCAAATCGTTCGCGACTTGTTGATCAATATCTTGCAGCCTCGCAATGCGAAACAGAATCTCATCGTGGTAATCCTGTGGAAGGTGCTTTAGAACCGAGGAAGAACTATCCGCAGGAAGATAAGCTAAGAATATCGCTTGCATCTGCGGGTGCTCATTCACAATAAAACGAGCAAGTATTTCCGCATCCACCCACTGTAAGCGCTGCATATTATTGCGAATTTCATCGCCGTATAAGTTGTTGAGCAGACCTTTCGCCAAATCATTACCTAGTGCTTTACGCAACGTGTTGGCAAGGTATTCTTTCGACGCACCGCGAATGCCACTGTGTTCACTAAAATCTTCAAAGAAGTGCTGAATGACATTACGTGCAGAGTCACTCTTAATACCATTCAATTTAGCCATTGCACGCGTAACGCGCTGTGTTTCATCTCGGCTGAAATGCTGCAACACTTTTGCCGCCGCATCCTCACCCATCCCGAGCAACACTAGCGCAGTTTGTTCTACATGACTAAGCGCCTGTTTTGATGTCGACTGTGCTGTGTTCATTGATGTTTACCCATTGTTTCAATATCTCGGCTACACGCTCTGGCTCTTCATTGGCGATAAGCTGTAGGTGTTTAAGTTGAATTTCTAGAGGAGAGCCCGGAGGTGGCAACATGTCGCTGTTCACATCCAAACCTGATGACCAGACAATGCCTTTTTCGGACAAGCGACGGTTGAGCGATTCTTCATGCTCCCGCTCTTCTCGTGTTTGTAAATTATCGTAGATTGGTTCATCTGATGGCTCAGCAAACTCAAGCTCAGATGGACGCTTATCAGCCCCAGTTAAGTGCATAATAAGAGGACGAAGCACAAACATGATCATTGCCAGTCCCAACAAGCCACCGATAACATAACGCAAAGGCTGCTGAACCGTCGGGTCTTGCCACCAAGGCAAAGCAGGTGGTGCATCAATTTCGATGGGTGTAAAGTTAAAGCTCATCAAACTCAAGCTATCGCCTCTTGCAGCTGTGATACCCACAGCATCCATGATCATGGTCGAGATCTGTGCTTTATCAGCTTCGCTCCACGCAACACCATCAGGAGATGCTTGCGAGTTCAGCAATACAGATACGCTTAGCTTTTCAATTTGTCCTTGCTGGTATTGAGTCCGACGGACACTGCTGCCCACCGCATATTGACGATTCACCTCTGATCGAGCATTGGTATTTTGCGAGTCGTTATCTGCCTCTTCACCAGTAACAGGAGGCTGATTACTGAGAGAGCCTGGAATACCTAGTGCTATTTGGTCGATCGAACTATTTTGGATGGTATGCTCGTTTCGAACGACAGGTGCACTATCTAGAATTTCTTGAGTCTCTTCTACTTGACTGAAGTTCATGTCTGCAGCGACTTGCACTCTGAAGTTACTCGGACCGACAATTGGAGTCAGCATGTCTGATGCGCGCTGAATGATCTGCTTCTCTACGTTCTTTTGATATTCGAGATACTTTGCGTTCACCTTACCCGCTTCTAATGACGCCACATCAGCACTCAATAATCGACCATATTGATCAATAACAGAGACAAATTCCGGCTTCATTGCGGTAACACTACCTACCACCAAGTTAATGATCGCTTCCACTTGTTCTGGCTTTAAATCTTCACCGGGTTTAAGTTCTAACATCACTGAAGCCGATGGATTTTCACTATTTTGACGAACAAATAGTGTTTGACGTGGAATGGCAAGGTGGACGCGCGCATTTGCCACAGCGTTCAATGACATGATAGTGCGTACTAACTCCCCCTCTAAGCCATGCCGGTAACGAGCGGTTTCCATAAACTGACTCGTACCCAATGAACTGTCTTCTTTAAGAGAATCTAACCCCGTTGGCAATTTGGCTTTCACGCCTTTGGCTGCCAAAAGCATACGAATACGCGCAACCTCACCCTCAGGAACCAGCACTTGGCCATTTTGTTCCTGCATTCGATAGCCAATACCCTCACTTTCAAGCACGGAGATAATCTCACCAATGTCAAAGCGCTCTTGCTGGCTATAGAGAGGGCGATAGCTTTGAGAGGAACTCCAGAGGGCCACCACAATAATGGCTGCCACAATGGCGGCTAATACCGCTGACAATACTAAGTTGCGCTGGCTGCTCGACCAAAGCTGTTTTATCTTGTGATTGAGCTCCTCCATCCCTTTAGATGAAGCTACTTTGTGTGTCGTTCCGGCAGACATGGTCGCTGCTCCGGCAACTTGAGGAGTAAGATCTGACATGGGTTACACCGGCATCTTCATAATATCTTCAAAAGAACTAACGACTTTATTGCGCACCTGCATCAAAGCATTAAAAGAGAGACTGGCCTTTTGGCTAGCCACCATTGCGCCAACCAAATCATCACTTTTTCCTGTCTCTACCGCCGTCATTTTTTGGCTTGCAATAGATTGGTGCTGGTTAACCGTATCCAAAACACTGGTCATAGCTTGAGAAAAAGACAACGGTGTATTCAAAGATTGGCTGTCAATAGGATTTGGACTCACGACAAAGTCTGGCAACTGAGTTTGCGTTCGCATTGCCTCCATTTTCGATAGCATGAGTTGCTCTGCTGAAGCTGCATTTATAGGTTGATTGTTCATTCATATTCTCCTTTTAGGCAGCTGAGCCTAGTGCCAACTGTAAGTCGATACCGTGCTCACGCATGGCTGCAAGTTTATAGCGTAATGCTCGGGTCGAGACCCCTAAAGCGTTTGCCGTTTTAGTCCGATTGCCACCAAACTGACGTAACTTATCTAACACAAATTGAAATTCCGCTTGTTTCTTCGCTTCTACATGATTAAAGCTTGAGGAAAATTCAGGTTCGGTAACCGGAGATGACATCTCAACAGGAAGCATCAAGTCTTGTGCAGTGATGTAATCACCATGTCGCATGACGAGAGCACGTTGAATCACATTCTCTAACTCTCGAATATTCCCTGGCCAGTGGTATTGGCTAAGAGCGGAAATCGCATCTTGAGACAGTCGGCATCGACTGCTTTCTTGATATTTTTCAATAAAGAAATGACTGATAGGTAGAATGTCTTCTCTACGTTCACGTAACGGAGGCCAATGCAGCGGCAGAACATCAAGACGGTAATAAAGGTCTTCACGGAACAGACCTTTCTGGACTTCTTCTCGTAAGTCTTTGTTTGTTGCTGCAATCACTCGAATATCTAATTGAATGGCTTTGTGGCTACCAACACGCTCGACTTCGCGCTCTTGCAATACTCGCAGCAACTTAGCTTGCACCGCTGGAGACATTTCACCAATTTCATCAAGTAAAATCGTGCCACCATTTGCCTCTTCAAATTTACCGCTTTGTGAGCCCGTAGCACCGGTAAACGCGCCTTTAACATGACCGAATAATACCGCTTCGAGCATGGATTCAGGGATTGCCGCACAGTTCACAGCAATAAAAGGACCATTGAGGCGAGAGGAGTGCTCGTGTACATAGCGAGCTAATACTTCTTTACCTGTTCCAGATTCCCCTGTAATCAACACACTCGCACTCGTGCATGCTGCACGATGAGCAAGCTGAAGCACTTGTTTGCTACGCCAGGATTCCGCCACAATATTGGCGAGAGGCTTACCTAATGCTTCAACACGCTTAAGTAAATTCAATAATTGGTTTGACTCAAATGGGCGTAACAGATAATCCGTCGCGCCTGATTTCATGGTCTCAGCGGCAAGAATGCCCTGGTCTTGATCCACAATAGCAATGACGATCCCTGAATTGATTTTCTTCTGATGACAGGCAACAAATTCACGGACCCCCATGTCGGGTAAGGTCGAACTGACTAACGTAATGCTTGCACTTTCTCCGAGCAAAGCCGTTCTCCCAGTGCGAGAGTGTCGAGCGCAATAGCCTGCACTTTCCAACACATCCAGAACTGGTCGAGCAAGATTTTCATTTGGCTCTACCAGCAAAATATCCGTTTTTGTCATCATTGAACCTTAACCTTGTTTTGCTGTATGTCTTGTTTCATTTCGTTATTCAATTTAGCGACGATGCGTTCGTCATCTCTCACAAGCCTAATCGTCACGCGACGATTTCGAGCCTGTCCCTCGTTGGTATCATTACTGGCAATCGGGTAGCGGGCACCATGTCCCCTCACTTCGATCATTTGCTCATCGACACCTTTACGAATAAGGACCTGTTTAACTTGTTCTGCTCGCTGACGAGAAACAACCAAGTTGGAGACATCCGAGCCCACATTATCTGTATGGCCATCAATCAGAATTTTTGTTACCCGAGGATCCACAGAAACATAACTGTATAACGCTCCTAACGTTGCCATATGAGAAGCATCTAGCCTTTTTTGTCCAAACTGAAATGGAATGACCATGTCACGAGCTTGAGAAAAAGACAGCTTAGGTAAACGCTCCCGACAAGCGTTAAACTCAGACAGCGCTGATTGCGTTTTTATAGTGGGCAATGTGATACCGGCAAGAGAGGAAGGAACGCTTCCACCTAGTGACACTGTAACCCAACTACCCGATGACACATCATCTAAAAGGGCATCTATGCCTGATTGGAATTCGAATCGCTGTTCCAAACTAGAAAGATGTTGTGAATCGTAGTGCTTGGTCGCGACTACGTTGTTCCATGGTGCACTTTGGCTGTGAAGTGAAGCTCTATTCCATTTGTTATCGTCATATTGAACATCCGCGACAAAAGAAATTTTTTCACTTGGCTCAGCGCGGAAATAAAACTTCCCATAGGAAGTTTCCATATGAAATAAATTACATTCGAGATGGTTGGACTTATATTCCCAAGTAGAAAGATCCATAGGAATGGTGACAAACTCATTTGCCAGAGATAATTTAGAACATGTGAAAAAATAAAACAAATAAATACCCTCGTTGATCTAATGTGACAATCAATTAAGTATTTTTACACAACTCTGACTTAGAGCGCTTAATCAAATATGCCATTGTCATACGGTAAAAGGCATAGTTAATCATATCGATTCCCTGTTCAAAAAACGATTCAGGCCACTAAACATACAAAAATTGTTATCTGCCTACTTTCAACAATTTCTGAATAAAACGCATGACCAAATAAGGATTACATCGCACCACAATTCAATCACTTTCATGGTCAGGTTTAAATTTTGAGCTAATTTTATTTTTAATTTATGCCGCAAAGCTAACTCTTTTATTTTTTCATGAAAAGAGCATCGACCT
Organism: Vibrio alfacsensis; assembly: GCF_003544875.1. Classification (NCBI taxonomy): domain Bacteria; kingdom Pseudomonadati; phylum Pseudomonadota; class Gammaproteobacteria; order Vibrionales; family Vibrionaceae; genus Vibrio; species Vibrio alfacsensis. Next base: position 342,094 of record NZ_CP032094.1, on the reverse strand, counting down.
ATTGATAAATCAACATATGAACTAAAGTCACATTATTTAAAGTTGAAACTAAAGGTTATTAAAGAACTCTGTGTAGACTACGAGCCATTAAGTTAAACAACTTCGATTGTTAGAGCACGGTAAAATATAAATGGAAAGCAGAGTCAAAGAGCCTATTTACGACATCAAAACACTTGATGTTGAATTATTAGGCAAACCTATTCATATCATTCGTGAAAGACTCGAAAGTTTGATTTCAGAATCTTGTATTTACCTTAGCAACGAGCTGCAAAATTGGTTAAGCACCAACAAGATTGAAGCAAAATTACATTCTGTTGACCTGCATCGGTTCGAACCAAATTTGATGGACAAAGAATTCACTTCCACGTATCAACATTTAGAACAAGGCAAAGTGTTTCTCCATGGTGATGCTCGTGTACTCATCAAACTTGCAGATCGCTTCTATGGTGCCAGTATGGAGCGCTCGTCGACCAAATTGAGTGCGAGCGATCTTCGCTTACAAGAAAGAGTTGGGCAAATTATTACCAACTGGCTTGCTCCAAAGGACATGTGGTGTGCATGTGAGTACGAGACCCCTCAAGGTATTGGACTGCACGCAGAACTTTCGATCTCATTTGATGACTTCCAAGGTACTTTTCACATCAAACTCGATAGTCTTTTCATTCAAACACTGATTGAGCAGCTTGAGCTTCAAACTGATGTGGATCTTTACCAGCCTTTTTGTCGTTCGTTGGAGTCAACCCCTGTTCGAGTCAATGCTGTTCTCAGTAAAAAGCAAATGGCTCTAAGTGACGTAATTGACCTAAAAGCCAACGACATTTTACCCATTGATCTTCTCAATACCGTTCCTATCAGTATTGGAAACCAATCTTTGTTTACCGGTCGGGTTGCAGACCAAGACGGCCAATTAGTTTTGATTATTAATTCAGATAAGGAATCGCAACGATGAGCGAAGCCCAACAACCAACGGCATTCGATGCCGATGATTTAAACTTTGATGACTTTCAATTAGAAGACTTCTCAACCGAATCTTCATTCCAAACACAGGCATCTGTTGAACGAGATCTCAGCTTTTTTAAAAGCATTCCTGTCACGGTGACGTTGGAAGTGGCAAGTAAAGAGATCGCTCTCGGAGACTTAATGAAAGCGGGTGAAGGCTCGGTGATTGAACTTGATAAGCTCAACGGCGAACCTCTCGATGTGAAAGTCAACGGATCGCTAATGGGTCATGCCGAAGTGGTCGTCATCAATGACAAATACGGTCTTCGTTTGATTGATGTTCTTGATTCTGCATTGAGTGGTGTAGGTAGATAGACCTTGATGGGCATCACAATGAAATTTTTCGCATCTGTAACGCCACGTTTTATCAGCGGGCCATTAATGCTGTTTAGCCTAGCGTTATTTCTATTTGCGTTTCCTAGCGTAGCATCAGAAAACGGTTTAACTATTTTGTCTGTGACTGATGGCAGCAGTCAACAAGAATACAGTGTCAAACTGCAAATCTTACTTCTTATGACGGCGCTTGGCTTTCTTCCCGCGTTCATTTTGATGGCCACCAGCTTCACTCGTATCATCGTAGTGTTAGCCATATTGCGTCAGGCACTTGGTTTACAGCAAAGCCCGCCAAACCGTGTTTTAGTCGGTATTGCACTGGCGTTAACGCTACTCATCATGCGCCCGGTTTGGACCGATATCTATGAGAACGCTTTCCAGCCCTATGACAACGGTGAAATCACATTGATGCAGGCATTTTCTGTAGCAGAAAAGCCTGTTCGAAACTTCATGTTGGCGCAAACTCATCAAAGTTCATTAGAACAAATGCTTAGGATTGCTAATGAACCACTTGACCAAAATGTAGAAGATATTTCTTTTGCGATAGTCCTTCCTGCATTTGTCATCAGTGAATTAAAAACCGCGTTTCAAATCGGGTTCATGTTATTTATTCCTTTTCTGATCATCGATTTAGTCGTCGCGAGTGTCTTGATGGCAATGGGTATGATGATGCTCTCGCCTCTGATTATCTCCCTACCGTTTAAACTCGTTATATTTGTTTTGGTCGACGGTTGGGCGATGACGGTTGGCACTCTTTCTGCCAGCTTTGGTTAACAGGAGTTCATCATGACCCCCGAACTGACCGTTACGCTTTTTTCTGATGCGGTATGGATGATCATCCTCATGGTCGCCGTGTTGGTCTTACCCGGCCTAGTTGTTGGTTTAGCAATTGCGGTTTTTCAGGCCGCGACACAAATTAACGAGCAGACCCTGAGTTTTCTTCCTCGCTTGTTGGTGACTCTACTCATGGTCATTTTTGCGGGGCACTGGATGTTACGCAAGATCATGGAACTATTTGATTACCTATTCCACGCCATTCCAGGGATGATCGGTTAATGGCCATCACATTTGCAGAGCTCTCCGCTATTCTTGGCCAACTATGGTGGCCATTTTTTCGAGTGGGCGCTGTTTTTATTTCCATGCCATTTTTGGGCGATGCACTGATTCCTGTTTGGGTTCGTAGCCTACTTGCACTGGCTATTGTCGTGATTACTGCCCCACTCATGCCGACGATGCCAGCGGTCGAGTTGTTCTCTTTAACGTCACTGTTTCTTGCTTTTGAACAAGCCATTTGGGGACTCATGTTTGGTTTGATTCTTCACATGCTATTCCATGTTTTTAGTATGTTAGGTCAAACGGTATCACTACAAATGGGCTTAGGTATGGCCATGATGAATGACCCTGTTAATGGTCTTTCGGTTGCCATCTTGGGGCGTATGTTCCTGATTTTTTCTACGCTGCTTTTCCTCGCATTAGAAGGGCATTTGCTCGTTATCGATATTGTCATTCAAAGCTTTGTAGTATGGCCTGTTGGGTCAGGAATCACATCGATGTCTTTGCAAGGGGTGATCAATATCTTCGGTTGGATGTTTGCTTCATCGCTGGCTTTAGCACTGCCTGCTATTGTCTCAATGCTACTGGCGAATATCAGCTTTGGTGTTATGAACCGAGCAGCACCTTCGTTGAACGTATATGCTTTGGGTTTTCCTATGACCATGTTGCTTGGTCTCTTTAGTGTGCTTATCTCTATTTCTGGTGTCCCAAGTGGCTATACAAACCTAGTCCATGACACCATTCGCCACCTGAACAACTTTATGCAGGGGGGCGCATGAGCGATCAATCGTCACAGGACAAAACCGAAAAGGCCTCTCCTCAGAAAGTCAGAAAAGCACGTCAAGAGGGGCAAATACCGCGTGCGAAAGAGTTTACTGCAGCGGTTATTTTTCTCGCCGTAGTGCTTTATTTTCAAGCCCAATTCGACACGATGTGGGAGCAAATCTCCGGCATTTTTCGCTATAACATGGCCCTCACCAAAGCTGACCTAGAAAACCCACTGCAAATGATAGAACAGGTCGGTAACAGCCTGGGCATCATCATAGAAATGCTTTTGCCACTGTTTGCCGTCATCATTATTGGTGCATCGGCGAGCAGCATGATACTCGGAGGGTGGATGTTCCGTCCCGCCAATGTTCTACCAAAGTTGAACAAGTTAAATCCGCTTAGCGGCATTAAACGTATTTTCTCGACACGCTCTGTTGCGGAGTTGGTCAAATCAACAGTGAAAGTGACCGTCATCTTCGCCATTTTGTATGCGTATCTAGACAATAACTTACAGTCGCTTTTAGGCATGCAGCAACTCTCTTTGACCCAAGGCTTTGTCATGGTGATGTCCATTCTTTTCGAAGGCGTTCTTCTCATGGGCGTTGCCTTACTGGTGTTTGGTGCGATCGATATCCCTTACCAAAATTGGGAGCACTTAAAAGAGCTAAGAATGACCAAGCAAGAACTGAAAGAAGAGTTCAAAAACAACGAAGGTCGTCCAGAGGTGAAGCAAAGAATTCGCCAAATCCAGCAACAATTCGCCCGTCGAAAAATTGACAAGATGGTGCCATCTGCGGACGTTGTGATCACTAACCCTACTCACTATGCAGTTGCACTTAAGTATGACCCATCGCTTTCTGATGCCCCCTTTGTGGTCGCAAAAGGCGTTGATGAAACAGCAATGCATATCCAGCGTATTGCGCGTGAGAACAAGGTCGAGATCATTAACCTGCCGCCTTTGACTCGCTCCATTTATTACACCACAGCGATAGAGCAAGCTATTCCTAGCCAGCTATACATCGCGGTCGCACACATTCTTACTTATGTTTTGCAATTGAAAGCATTCCGTAAAGGCAGTGGGAATAAACCTACGCCTTTGCCTCATTTTTCTATTCCAAAGCATTTGCAGCACTGATTAACCCGCGTTTATCCAAGGATTCGAGAGTATGTTTACCCGGTTAAAGCAACTTCAAACCTCCACAAAAGGCTATCTTGGCATTCCGATCGTATTGCTAATGGTATTGGCCATGGTCATCTTACCATTGCCACCATTACTGCTGGATGCTTTGTTTACATTCAACATTGTGCTTGCCATTTTAGTGCTGTTAGTAAGCACGACGGCTAAACGTCCATTAGACTTTTCAATTTTCCCAACAATTCTGCTGATTGCCACGCTGCTTCGTTTAACACTGAACGTTGCATCAACCCGAATTGTTTTACTTGAGGGACATAATGGCGGAGATGCCGCAGGTAAAGTGATTCAAGCATTCGGTGAGGTCGTGATCGGGGGAAACTACGTCGTTGGTATGGTGGTCTTTGTCATCTTGATGATCATTAACTTCGTGGTGATCACAAAAGGTGGCGAGCGTATTTCAGAGGTTTCTGCGCGTTTCACCTTAGATGCACTCCCTGGTAAGCAAATGGCGATAGACGCCGATCTTAACGCGGGTCTCATCGACCAAGAAACAGCACGTATTCGCCGTAAAGAAGTCGCCAATGAAGCGGATTTTCACGGTTCAATGGACGGTGCTTCAAAATTTGTAAGGGGCGATGCTATTGCCGGATTGTTGATCCTTTTTATCAACATCATCGGTGGTGTCAGCATTGGTATATTTGAGCACGGATTGCCTGCTTCAGAAGCTTTCAAAACTTATGCTCTTTTGACCATTGGTGATGGCCTTGTCGCACAAATCCCATCATTACTATTGGCAACCGCTGCCGCGATTATTGTGACTCGTATTAATGACAGCGATAACGGCATGTCAGAGACGATGCGCAAACAGTTATTGGCTACGCCTGCCACTCTGTTTACTGTCGCCGTGATTATGGCTGTGATTGGCATGGTTCCAGGCATGCCACACCTCGCCTTTTTTACATTTGCAGCAGCATTAGGGTTTGCAGGTTGGCGCCAACATAAAGCACCAACACAAGATTCTCAAATCGAGCAAGTTGAAACCTTGTCTCACGCTATGCAGGAAGAAGAAGCCCCACTGACTTGGGATGACATTCCACATGTGCATACCTTATCGCTCGCACTCGGTTACCGCTTAGTACATCTCGTCAATAAAGACCAAGGCGCACCATTAGCGCAACGTATTCGGGGGGTTCGTCGTAACCTATCTGAACAAGTCGGCTTTTTGCTGCCTGAAGTACGCATTCGTGACAATCTAAGCCTCAAACCCAATCAATACACTATCTCCCTAAACGGAGAGATCATAGAGCAAGGATTTATTGAGCCCGATCGTCTCATGGCTATTGCGGTCGGTGAAACTTATGGCGAAATTGATGGCATTCTAGGAAGTGATCCTGCCTATCAACTTCCTGCAGTATGGATCGAACACACTGAAAAAGCCAAAGCACTCAATATGGGCTACCAAGTGGTAGACGATGGTACCGTGATTGCTACGCACATCAGTAAAATCATGAAAACAAACCTTGCCGAATTGTTTACTCATGACGATGTAGAAGCGATGAATCAACGTCTGACGCAACAAGCGCCCAAATTGTCAGAAGCATTAACATCGGCGTTAACACCAGCACAACAGCTCAAGGTATACCGTCAATTATTGTTAGACCAAGTTCCATTAAAAGACATTCGTACCATCGCGAATACCATGCTGGAATCTTCGGAGAACACCAAGGACCCGATCTTATTAGCTGCAGACATTCGCTGTGCTTTAAAGCGCACCTTAGTCAATCTGATTGCAGGGCAAAAGAGCGAACTGAACGTTTACGCGCTATCAGATGAGCTTGAACAAATGTTGATGACCTCTCTCCAACAAGCACAAGCATCTGGCGCGGTCATGTTAGATAGCTTTCCTATCGAACCGAATATCCTTGGGCAATTTCAGCAAAACTTGCCACTCATTCGCCAACAATTAAAACAGCAAGGGTTGCCTCCCATCTTGTTGGTGATGCCGCAACTGCGCCCGCTATTGGCTCGATACGCACGCACCTTTACACAAGGATTGGCCGTGTTGTCTTACAATGAAATCCCAGAAAACAAACAAATCAACGTGGTAGGCAACCTTGGCTAATTTGATCTCTACGCAAGCAATGTACAAATATATATGCGATCTTGCACAAGGCCACATCGAAACAGACGATGATGAACTTGTCTTTGATGCACTCAAACACAACGATATCAAACACGCTTGCCAAGCCATTCGCGAAGTCAAAACAGGAGAGGTGGAATTTCAGCACCTCACCTTGCGATTTGGTGCTCGTGGTGAGCAAAGTGTGTATCAATTTACTCTATCGACACACATGCAATACTGCTTAGATCTATTCAGTTTGTATTTAGCTTTGCGTCAAACACAATTTCAATTGGAAGCATTTCATCCGGATTTGATCAGTAATGTCGTGGTTCCTGTCCATATCGAAGCACTGCTTTGGCCTGCTGGTTCACATCTTCTTAAACAAATGATGCAATTCCATTCAAGTAGCTTTCAGCATGTCATCCCATCCCTCCAAGGGGATGACATACTGTGCTTACATGAGCGCGTTCTTCCCTTAGCCGAACAATTAAAAGAGAATGCGTATGCTTTGTGGTTTGAGCTCTCCACCATTCAGGTACACTTTGAGCACATCACTAAGTTCGAGCCAGATATGCTCAAACTCTCTGCAACCATAGAAGACAAGCAGCAACAGCAAAACCTATTACCCCTTGCTCGATTTCTAAGAAGTCAACGTTATGCTTGGGTAGCAGGTCGGGTTGCAAGTCAAACCGAGTTAAATCGCTATCGACTCTTAGGTGCAAGTCATTACTTTGGTTATTTCAGTGATATCCCCACGTCACTCTCTTTTAAGTCATTCGAAGAAGAATAGCCCATCCAATTGACGCGAATCTTGGCTTGCTATGTTGTCTATTCGTGCGGTTTTCCCCTAAGAAGAGTGAAAGCCTCCACTTTTGGAATGAAGCTCACTAAATTGAAGCAATTCTGGCTATTTGGGACAATTTTTAAATTTTAGATTAATCATCAAACTTGAATGACCGCCTCTAGTTAGTGTGAAGGGGAAACCCATAGCCTAGTTACTTAAATTACCAAGGAGTCCTAAGATGGCTTTATCAATGCACACTAACTACACACAGCTTGTCACTCAAAACACGCTAAACAAAACAAGCAACCTGATGAACACTGCGATGGAGCGTCTTAGTACAGGTTTCCGCATCAACTCAGCAGCAGATGATGCAGCTGGCCTACAGATCGCAAACCGTCTAGAAGCGCAAACACGCGGCATGTCTGTGGCAATGCGTAACGCACAAGATGGTATCTCAATGGCGCAAACTGCTGAAGGTGCAATGGATGAGATGACCAACATCACTTACCGCATGAAAGACCTTGCACTACAAGCGTCTAACGACACCGCATCTGCGACAGACGTAGCAGCAATGGATAAAGAGTTCCAAGCACTAAGCGCGGAACTAACAAATATCATGGAATCAACAAGCTTCGGTGGCCAAGCATTGCTGAAATCGAGCACTGGCTCATTTGCTGCTGGTGCAGTGAACATTCAAATTGGCACAAACGCTGGTGATCAACTGGCTATGAACGTTTCTACAGCAGTTAACGCAATCAATGGCGCGCTTGCAGCAACTGGCGGTTTTGGTAGCCTAACTGCATCTGGCGGTGCAGCAGCCGCACTAACTGCACTTACTGGTGCGGATGGTAACACTGGTCTTCTAGGCCTAATCGGTACTGCTCGTTCTGATTTAGGTGCGAACATCAACCGTCTAGAGCACACAATTACGAACCTAGGTAACATGTCTGAGAACACCTCTGCAGCGAAAGGCCGCATCATGGATGCTGACTTCGCGGTAGAGTCGGCAAGCATGACCAAAAACCAAATGCTGATGCAAGCAGGCACATCAATGCTAAACCAAACTAAGCAGATGTCTGGCATGGCAATGTCTCTACTAGGTTAATCTAGAGAGTTCAACAACCCCATCATTGCGGTGGGGTTTTTCATTTTATGAGCAGTACATGATGACTCCTATCTACCAACAACACCTTGATATTATAAGTAAACGTTGGCCTATCGTTGCCAGTGCATTAGAACAAGCCAGCTTTGACGAACTCAAATTCGAAGTCGTTGAAAAAACTAACATAACGCTCAAAGTGAACGATGTGCAACTTTCTAGTGCTTACGATCCTCTAGAAGAAGCGTTTCAGTATCGTAGTCTCACATCCGGCAATAATTACCATGTTTGGGGTATTGGGATGGGTAATGTGCAATCATTACTGATACAGGATAAAGAGTGCCAATCCATCCATGTTTATCTGTACAATCTTGAACTGGCCAAATTAGTCCTTTCCCTAGTTCCTCATGCTTGGCTCAGCGATACGCGCGTGACTCTTCACTATGTGAATGAGCATTCAGACAATATTACACAACAATTGCTTGGCTTGACTGACTGTGGTTGTATCATTTTAACTGGTGATAAGTTTATATCTAAACGCACGCACCAATGGCTATTTTTCCGCATGGAAAATACCCTGACCATGCAACACGTGCATCGCAACCAACTCGACAATGATGACGCATTTTTACAACGTGAAACTGAAAACCTGCCGCAATTAAAGCGCATGCCATCAATAGATACGTTTATTCAATACAAAATCAAAGATGCCATTTGTATCGGTGCAGGACCTTCACTTGCTCATCACATTGAAGAACTCAAAACCATTTATCACCAAAAATCACGTCCCCACTTTATCGCGGCAGCTACCGCGTGTAAGTGTCTATTAGAGAACGGGATTAAACCTGATGTGGTGTATGCCATCGATATTGATATTCCTGAAAGTTACATCCCATTTCATATCGCGCAAAACACCATTCTCATCGCTGCAAGCCGTTTACCTTTAGGGCATTTTACTCAGTGGCACGGTGAAAAATACTACTTACATTTAGCCGACCACACTTATGATCGTATCAACAACGAATTACCAACGGTATTCCGTCCTTATGTGTACGGCTCTGTCATTCACCCATTAATCCACACCACACTAATCCAAGGGACGAAAAACATTCGTCTAATTGGCTGTGACTTTGGCTTCCCGGGTGAAATTATCCACGCCTCAATGGATAACGATTCAAATGACCATAACTCAACCATGACAGCCATCACGGAAAATGGTTACGGTGAAATGATCAAAACCTCACCAACGTACCGTATGTTTGCCACAGGTGTGGAGAATCTCATTAGCTCTGCTCCTAACACTCGCTTTTACAACATGAGTCGCATGGGAGCCAAGATACTTGGCGCATCATACTTTGATGAATTAAATGGAGATCAACATGCAAACTAGTCCATTGGAGGCGCTTTTTTTAAAAGCATCGCTCGTTTACTCCTATGGTGATCACATCACTGGCGATATTTTGCTTGCCCAATGCTCCATGTTATTCGCCAAACTCTTTGAAGTCGATGAGCAAAAAACGTTCGTACTCGAAGTACTCAGTCGTGTCGGTGAAGCTCGCAAAAATGACGATTTCACACACATTGCGGACATTCTACGCTACGAAATTGTACCTATCCTTAATACGGCACATTAATCACATCTACTCATGCCTCATGCCTCATGCCTCATGCCTCATGCCTCATGCCAAGCAAGTATGGGGCACATTTCATATTCATCACTTTCCCAGTTAATTATTTCCACTATTTGGTCGCCTTTAACATTGTGTATAAGCAAAGATTTCCTAAGGAAGTAAGGAAGCAAGGAAGCACCACATGGAACATTTCTTCCTTATAAAAGCAAAATAACACTCAAGCCATTGTTTTAATTATATAAAAATAATGGATCGCTTTTGCTAATTGTAATCATTGCACGGGTTCATCAATTTTAGGAAACGAGAAATGAGTTCGATCGATCCAATCACTATGGCTACATCGCTAGCCACTTACGAAGTGCAGCCTTTTCAGGATCGCTATCAATTGCAAGCTGATAAGTACCAAGCGCAAATTGGCGCGATTGGTAAAGTTGAATCTGCAATGCGTGAATTTAGAAGTGTTATCACGAGCATGAGTGGATTTGGTAACAGTGTTATTAGCAACTCAGCAAGCACTTCAGAAGATGGATTCTTTAGTGCCAGTGTTGACGCTAACGCGATTGGTGGTAATTACCAAATTTTTGTTGAACAAGTGGCAACTAACCACCAAGCATCGGCTAACTTTGGTAGTACTTCAATCGCGGCTGATACGGAAATTCCAACCACTGGCGAAATGAAATTCACCGTGAACGGTGAGGAGTTAATTGTCGACCTTTCTACCGTCGATATCGACGGTGATGGTAAAGCAACCATGTCCGAACTGGTTAATACCGTTAACAATGACAAGAACAACCCCGGCGTGAATGCGACACTGGTTCGATCTAACGGTGAGACACACCTGATGTTTGCCTCCGCAGAGACCGGCGAAGCGAACAAAGTTGCGATTGAAGTCAGCGGCACCACCGCAGGCACAGACGATTGGTTCTCTAACGCATTTGGGGCAAATTTAAACACCATCTCAGAACCTAAAGACGCCATTATCTGGTTAGGTGCAAAAGATACGGGGTTAAAACTGACCAACGCAAGTAACACCTTTGAGGGTGTGATTGAGGGTGTCGATATCACCGTAACCAAAGCGCAAACCGTCGACGACGCACCGATCAGTATGGCTGTTGGTCCTGATAGCGAAGCTACCAAAGAACAGATCACGAAATTTATCGATGCCTTTAACAATGTGATGTCAACCATTGACGAGCATATGGCCATCGGTGGGGAAGATCAAAAGCGTGGTGCTCTTGCAAGTGATTCAACCATGCGTTCGATTAAAAGTCAGCTTTCAAACATGATTCGAACTGAGTTTAGTGGCACCAGTTTATACACCGTTGGACTGAGTATTAACAGCGAAGGAAAACTTGCGTTAGATGACGAAAAGTTCACTGAGGCACAAAAAAATGGTGGCGCGGCATTAGAGCAATTGTTTAACGGTGACGGTGGCTTACTCGACTCGATGGAAAAGGTCATGGAGCCTTACATCCAAACGGGCAGCGGCATGTTATCGACCAAAAAAGAGACGTTAGAGAACAATGTCAGCCGAATTGACGACAAAATGGATCAACTCGATCGCAAATACAGCATGTCTTACAACCGGTACCTTGCACAATTTACGCAAATGAACGCCGTTATTACTCAAATGAACTCAAACATGTCGTTGTTTGGCTAGGAGATAAACTTATATGTTTTTAGATTCTGGGTACGATTCGTACCAACAAGTAGATTTGAATGCGCAGGCCGCCGCTGCATCACCACACCAACTTGTGGTGATGCTAATAGACGGACTACTCAATGAAGTAGAACGTGCTCGTGGCCACATGAGTGCAGGACGACTGGCGCAAAAAGGGGCAAGCATCAATAAATGCATGAATATCTTAGTGGGCTTAGACAGCGCGCTAGATATGGAAAACGGCGGTGAGATTGCTGAAAACTTGCATCAACTCTATGACTTTTGCCAACTAGAACTGTTTAACGCTAGCGTACACAACGATTTAGACAAACTCACTAACGTTGAACGCGTTATGGGCAACATTCGAGAAGGATGGGTAGGTTTTGGAAAACTCGCCTAAAGTCACATCCGCTCTCCTTAAGCGGTTGACAAATTGCATCGAAGAAGCGGTAGAGCATCAAGATTGGGATGCGCTTAAGCAACTTGATATGACCATGGGGAATATCTTGAGAAGCGACCCTAACTGCCTCAGCGAACCGGCTCTTCGTTACGATATTGAAAAGCTCAAATTTTCCCACCGTCAGGCTTTTTGTGCCTTAAAAAAAGCGGCCTGTGAGCTAGAAAATAAGTTAGAAAACATGCAATCAGAACAAGAACGAGCTCAAGCTTACCATCTTGCCATGACGATGGAGTACTAACAGATGCTAGTGAATGCAATGAAACAGCCATCCGGTTTAGCGTGTGGCGAAGCATCGGCACAGAAAAGTTCCGTAACTGCCGCCAATGGATTCAATCAGCAGAACACGACGGAATCATTTAATTTGCAGAGTGTCTTTGCTCCCCTTACGCCATCATTTGAGCACGCTGAGCCTGCCAGCACTGAACAGCAAAGCGCTCAAGGCGAGAAAGCGATAGATTCATCTTCGTCAATGGCATTAACTCACACGCTCACACAAGTCAGCACGGATATATCCAAAGATACAACGCTCGATATGTTGTCCTCTCAACACGCAGCGTCGTTCGGCAGTTCAACAGCGCTACACAATGAACATCGTATTGGTCGAGATTTGTCATCCTCTATGGCCGCGCAAATCCCTAGTATTACCTCTCGCGAATCGGCAGCATTCAGCGGCACTTTCACATCGAGTTCAGTGTCTCCTAGCGCTATGGCCGGAATAGAAGCGACATCGGCTCACACTCAGCCAAACCAGACGCCTGCCGCGATTCAGCTAGTAACAACGCAAGCTCCAACCATGCAATCGATGGTGAGTGAGGTGGCTCCACACTTCCCCGACAGAGTCTTCCACAGCCACCAAACCTGAATGGGCCCCTATTCGAGTCGACACTTCGGCGGCTAAATGGGGCGAACAAATGATGCAGGTGCTTCATGACCGTGTGACACTCCAAGCTCAACAAAATGTACAGGAAGCCAAAATTCGTCTTGACCCACCCGATCTCGGGAAGTTAGACGTTTTAGTCCGTGTTGAGGGCGATCGTCTGAGTGTGCAAATCAATGCCAACACTGCAGCAACTCGTGAAGCACTCATGCAAGTCTCTGAACGTCTTCGCGCCGAACTACAAGAACAAAACTTTGTTCACGTTGATGTGAACGTCGGCTCTGAGCAAGGTCAACGGTCTCAACAGCAAGAGCAATACGAAGAAGATACAAATATCTTTTCTGCCAAAGAAGTCCATTCACTCCAATCTAATACACCAAGCTATTCAGAGCATTGGCTAAATACTCAAGCTTAATGCACATCGAGGAAAAAAGGTTATGACCAAAAAAAACATGATCGCGCTATTTACCACTATGATCCTCACCAGTGCCCTCGTCTCGGCCGCCACCGTCACAGGCGGTATTTGGTATCTTAACAAAAATACACAAACATCACCTAGTAGCTCAAACTCCCTACTCGACAACCTATCTTTCAATTTTTTGAGTAAAGAGGACGCAAAGAACGAACACCCAAGTTTCCACCCTTTGGATAAAATTGTTTTGACAGTCAAAGGAAAAAGGCAAACTCATTTCGTGATGCTAGAACTTGCCATCGAAACTCGCCGACCTGAGCGCATTCAACAATTGGACAACTATATGCCTGTCGTCCAAAACTCATTACTCAAACTATTTAGTAATAAAACATTTGATGAGTTGCAGCAAACCGGGGCCATTGATGGGCTTCAAAACGAAGTGAAAGACACACTGCTTTTGGCATTTTCCGAGACGGATATCGTTCATGATATTGATGATGTGTTACTCACCAAATATGTCGTGCAATAACGGAGCACAGCCATGTTGGAGATGAACTTACAGGAAAGTTATACCTCAGCAGACGAAGCTCACACCGCGTCTCGTGCTATTGATGAAAATGCGCTGCTCCAACGCCACCAAGTGATGGTTAAACGAGTCGTCAATCAATTGCGAATACACGCGACTTCTCATTGCAGCGTCGAAGACATGCAGCAGATTGGATTAATTGCGCTTATCGAAGCAGGCCGACGCTATGGTGACGTAGACGACCCTCATTTTCCTGCATTTGCCGTTTGCCGAGTGCGAGGGGCGATTTTGGATGAACTACGACGTCTCGACTGGCGCTCTCGTAAAACTCGTCAACAAGCTCACGAGCTCAATGATGTGACCCGCGATCTTACACGTGCTTTGGGACGGTTACCTACCGACACCGAAATCATCAACGCTTTGGGGACCGATGAGCAAGATTATTACAACAGGCAAAATGCAGCATTAGCGGGCGAAATGCAAAGTCTTGATCAACTGATGGAAAGTGGTAACGACAACCAGTTTGGCGGTCAATATGACGGTATGGAACATGAACATATCCGTCGAAGCTTGGAAACTGCATTAAACAAGTTGTCCAAACGAGATCAACTGTTGCTGACGCTGTTTTATCAACACGAACTCAATTTACATGAAATCGCCCTTGTGCTCGATCTGACTCCACCTCGGATCTGCCAGCTGCACAAACAAGCGCTTAAGCAACTCAATCAATTACTGTCCTCTTAGGAATCACACCATGCAAAAGTTTTTTGGAGCCATTACCGTTCTGTTATGTGTCTTTGGTGGATACATGTGGGCGGGCGGCAAACTCGGAGCCATTTGGCAACCTGCGGAATTTCTGATCATCATAGGAGCAGCCGTCGGCTCACTAATTATCGGCAACCCGCCTCAAGTCCTTAAAGAAATGCGCCAACAAGTGCGCGCTACCATCTCTGGACCAAAGCAAGAGTATGAGTACTACATGCAACTTATGGCACTACTCAATCATTTACTCGAAACAGCACGAAGCCGGGGCTTCAAGTTCTTGGATTCACATATCGAGTCCCCAGAAGAGAGTGCGATTTTTCAGGCGTACCCTAAAGTCAGCACAGACCATCGACTAATTTCTTTCATTACCGATAATTTACGTTTAATGGCAATGGGACAAATGTCGCCTCATGAATTAGAGGGACTGTTAGAACAGGAAATCGAAGCGATCCAAACTGAAATGCTATTGCCATCGCGCTCAATGCAACGAACGGCAGAAGCACTTCCTGGCTTTGGTATTTTGGCAGCCGTCGGCGGCATTATTATCACCATGCAAGCCATTGACGGTTCGATTGCTTTGATCGGCTACCACGTTGCTGCAGCCCTAGTAGGAACATTTATTGGTATTTTTGGCTGTTACTGTTGTTTAGATCCACTGAGTAACGCCATGGCCCAGCGAGTCAAACGAAATATGACGGCATTCGAATGCGTACGCGCGACATTAGTCGCTTACGTGGCGAAAAAACCGACATTGCTTGCAATTGACGCTGGCCGTAAACACATTCAGCTAGACATCAAACCTACTTTTAACCAAATGGAGAAGTGGCTAACTGAACAGGAGGGATAATGCAAAAACAAGAGCATGTGGTATTTAAGCGTGCAAGAGCACATGATCATGATGAATTTCATGGTGGTGCGTGGAAAGTCGCATTTGCCGATTTTATGATCGCTTTAATGGCGTTGTTCCTCGTCCTTTGGGTCATGCAAGTGGTCGACAAAGAAGAACGCAAAGCCATCATGGCACATTTGCATAGCGCGAGCGTGTTCGACAAAAGTTTTGGTAACCCATTTGACTCGTCACAAAGTATCTCTCCTATCGACTTGGCACAGGACTCTTCTGTGCCAAGTAAGCACAATTCCAATCACATCGTCAGCTCGTTTTTCCAAGGTGATGGTGATGGTCCAGAAATCGACTCCCTAATTCCGGGCAACTTCGATACGCAAGAGCAATTGGCTTTACTTGCAAAAGTCATTGACGAGGTGGTTGGGCAAATCAGTGCACAAGGGAATGTCAACGTTACTGTTACCCCTCAAGGTCTGCGCATTGTTCTTCAAGATGACTATAAACAGCATATGTTCACCCGTGGCGGGGTGAAGTTAACACCATTTTTCGAGGATTTATTAGTAGCACTCGCTCCTGTATTTCAGCGAATAGGTAACCCTTTGATTATCAGCGGTCACACTGACTCTACGCCCTTTAAACAAGGCTACGGCCGGCAATCAAACTGGGCACTCTCGGCAAGCCGTGCTGACGTGGCTCGAAATACCCTTGTCGAGGGAGGAATGCCCGACGATCGAGTAATGCAAGTCACGGGCATGTCTGACCGTGCATTACTTAACTTCGAGGATCCAGACTCAAGCGAAAATCGTCGTATCGAGCTATTTGTTCTGACCACGCCAGCAGCACAAGTACTTCAAACATTTTTTGGTAATCAAGCGGATAGCGAACTGCAAAAAGCAAAACAAAAAGCGCAGTTCAACCAACCTGTTATCAGGCAAGAAGTAATCCGCTATTCTGTGGACTCAGATTCACAAGAGGCCAAAATTCAAAACCTCTAATTTGAGGGGGTCACCATTCCTACCTCGGTGACCCTAATCTATCCATAAGCTATTGATGTTGCAGAGCCTGTTCAGTTGAGTTCACTATGCCCATACCCGCATCCAATAAAGCCAAAAATGATCCAATAAAAAAAGCCTTTCTCTGGCTAATCATTTTCGACTACCTATTGTTGGCGTTTTTTCTCTCGCAGTTATCGACGCTAAACCTAAACAGTGGAACCATGATCAGCCTGTTGCTTGTGGTGTACAACATTTTGCTCGTCTCTCTGTGCTACCAACGCACCAACCACCAGGATGCTTATATCATTTATCCTGTTTTATCTGCGACATTATTAGCATTTGTCTGTTTTCTGTATTTCTTCTTTTTGGTCTAACATCTTGCTTGAAACAGTTTGCTTTAGAACATTTTGCTTTAGAACATTTGCTTGAAACAAAAAAGGGGAGTGTAAAAACACGCCCCTCTCCCAATTGACCATAAACGTTTACATCACGCACTCTTTTACTGCTTTTGCTTTCTCAATACCTATTTCTATCAACGATTTCACTTCATCATTGCTTACTGACGCCATCATCCCATTTACCGTACTGTCGGCCTCTGATTCAGATGTTGCCTCGACATAACATTGGTAGCTGTTCGCTATTTTATTTTTACATCCTCAACCGCTTGAGGATCACTAAAATCTACATTCATCGCTTCTTTTACTGCATCGGAAAACGATTTTGCCATCTCAGATGTGGTAGAAAACTGGTCAAAATCAAATGCGACGGAATCAACTTGTTCTTGCATATTGTCCATCTGCTCTTGCACGACTTCTGTCGCATCGTCGGCCGTTTGCTGAACTTTCTCCATCGCTTTTGTTGCAGCCTCTTGAGCATCATCGACGGTTTTATTCGCGTCTTCGCAACCAAACAACGCTAAGGCCATTATCACTGCAAAAATTGTTTTTTTCATTTTGAACCTATATCCCTATTCGTGAACACTATGAAATTTTAGTTCATCAAATCAAAGGGGCTAAAACAAAGACTGAGATAAGTTTTAATTGGAAGTATTTGGTAAAAGTAAGCCATTATCCATCCACTCGTAGCGACAAATGACGGACATAAAAAAGGAGGACCCGAAGATCCCCCTGCTTTCAAGAAAGCGTGAACTTACATTACGCATTCTTTTGCTGCTTGTGCTTTCTCAATCCCTTCTTCAATTAAGGATTTCGTCTCTTCGTCACCAATTGATGCCATCACCTTATCCATGACTTTTTCAACCGTCGACTCCGTTGAGGCATCAACTAAACAGGCATAAGCATTGGCAATGTGTTCTTTTGCTTCTACCAGCGCTTCAGGATCACTAAAATCCACATTCATTGCTTCTTCTACTGATTCAGCGAGCTCTTGGGCAGCGTCAGCCGCACCTTGAAATTGATCAATATTAAAAGCAGATTCAACCGATTCAATCTGCTCTTGAACCGAATCAATCGCTTTGTTTGCGGCGGCTTGCGCCTCATCAATGGCCTTTGTTGCGTCTTCACAGCCAAACAAAGCTGTCACCAAACCAAGTGTTAATATCGTTTTTTTCATTTTCATTCTCAAAGCACTTATGCCAATTTGGTTAAATTCATTGCCAGTATATTGAGTTAGAAAACGCATACAAGTAATGAATCATTCAAATACAAAAAACCGAGCGAAAGCTCGGTTTGTAGAATATACAACCATCAGTAAAAACTGTGTGTTTAGAAGATACAATGCTTGGTATAGCTTGTCGCTTCATTCGCCGTCCATTCGCCTTTTGGTTTTTCTTTCAGGCCTTTACACCATTGCTCGCTGCCAACACCGTCTTGCAGTACACAGTGCTGAGCAAAATCTAAAGCGTTATCCGTTGTCCATTCGGTCTTTGGCTTGTCACGCATTTTGGTACACCAGCTTTCAGTGCCTACTTCATCAGAGCAAGCGGTTAATGCAGTTGCCGCCAATAGTAGCATTGCGATTTTTTTCATAAGTTCCAGAGCCTAGTTACAAACAGTGAAGAGAATATACCCAAAATATTGGTCCGAGTGTTAATTCTCCGACAATTTATCAACTCATGATCTATAAAAGCGACGAATTGTCTTTAAATCAACCTAACTGCACGGAACATTACCGCTACCAAGACGAATAGCGCTAGAGACTAGATTAGAGACGACGAGCTTGAGTCAATGCTTGAAGATTCGCAGAGCCAGTGCCAAAACAAGCTAAACGTAATTCCAGCGCCATTTGATCAAAATGTTCGATTACTGATTCGGTATTGATGGTCGCTGCTTTTAGGACCGCGCCAGCTTGCCCTGCGAGATTCGCTCCAAGGTGTATCGCTTTTGCCGCTTCCAGACCATTATGCACGCCACCAGAAGCAATTAAAGGCAGATCTGGATAATACACTCGAATTTGCTCTATACACGTAGAGGTCGGAATGCCCCAATCACGGAACAGTTCTGCTGCGCGCTGCATTTTGCTATCAGCCTGGCAATAACCTTCTACAGCAGACCAACTTGTGCCACCAGCTCCTGCAACATCAATCGCATCTACGCCTGCTTCGACAAGCTGTTTGGCAACCGAACCGCTAATACCAAAACCCACTTCTTTGATGATCATAGGAACATTCACGCGCTGCTTGAGTTGCTCAATCGACTTAAGCACACCAACCCAGTCGCGATCGCCGTTCTGCTGAAAGGCTTCTTGCATTGGATTAAGATGCACAAATAACGCATCTGCTTGAATAAAATCAACGGCGCGCTGTGCATTATCAAGGCGCTGTTTGTCTCGAAGTTGCGCTGCACCTAAATTGGAATACAACGGCACACCTTTCGCAAGATCACGGATGGTTTTACCCAAACCCGAATGCTGGCTATCTTCTAGACTAACGCGCTGTGAGCCCACCCCCATCGCAATACCTATCTCACTTGCCGCTTCTGCCAAACGACAATTGATGATTTCTGCATCTTTTGCTCCGCCTGTCATCGAGCTGATCAAAATGGTAATTTCAATTGATGACCGAGAAACTTGCTAGAAAGGTCAATGCTATTAAAGTCACATTCTGGCAACGCACAATGCTCAAATTCGACGGTCTCAAAGCCCGCCGTTTTATTTTTCATGCTCATATCATGATGTAAAACAGCGTCAAGATGCAGGTCTTTTCGATTGAATTGCGAAGCCATATTGTCACCCTAAAGTCAAACAGTGGCGCAGTATTGCGATCCTTGTCATTAACGTCAATGCGAAAATTCAGCAATGTATCAATTTTTCCCGAACTCTACGTTGATGGAAAAACACAATCGTCCCGATAGGAATCAAACCTAAGTACGTTTTAAACACCACGATGAAAGCTCTATATAAGCTTGGGGAATAAACAGAAAAACGGCCACTCTGATGTGTCAGAATGACCGTTTCGTAAGAGGTGATTGGGTATGGGGGAGTTGGTACCCATCACATTTATTTGTAGCTAATCCGAGGCATCTGTTTGAATTAACGCGACAACTGTACTGTTTGTTGATGGCGCGAACTGTTCAGGATCATCACAAAATTCAATTTTGCCTTTTTCTTCAACATGAAAAAGAGGTATTACTAAATTACTTTTGTGGTGTTCCAAATAATGCTGATAGGTAAAGCTATCACTCAATTTTGTGTGCTTAATTTCTGCGCCTTGACTCAGCAAGCTCGCCAATTGTGTGTAACTTACATTGCCTCCCATGAGTAATTTTCCATGATATTCTTGGGCTACCGAATGCTTTTCACTGCCGTTCGATTTACTTTTTTGCAGACAATGGACCTTATCTTCACCGAACTCGCTAACAAACTGCATACAAGCCATAATATTGAAATGTTGATCTGGCGTCAGCGCGACAACTTCTCCAATGCCTATTAGATTAAGGTTATCATCCGCATGGCTTGAAATTGGATTACCATAATAATGGTCCATTCCCGACATGCGAACTTGGCTGATGTAGTCCCAATTGGAATCAGTTAATAGCACTCGTCTATCATATCTTGCCAATGCTTGACCAATTTCCCTTGCCACACGATTCGCTCCTATCAGTAAAAACCCTCTTGGCGCTGGTTCTGCCACACCAAGAGCTAACGCCATTGGACGAGCAGTCGCACTTTGCAATACGACAGTACCGATGATCACCATAAAAGTCATCGGAACAAGTAAGGTTGCCTCGCTGATTCCAAACTCCATCAACTTGATGGCAAATAGTGACGAGATAGACGCTGCGACAATACCCCGTGGCGCTACCCAAGAAAGAAAGACTTTGTCTTTGAATGATAAGTTGCTTCTAAAAGTCGAAATGAAAATCGAGAGTGGACGAGAGACAAGTTGCATGAAGACAAATAAAATGAGTGCTCCGATCCCTAGTGAGGCAAAATCA
The DNA here is from genome assembly GCF_003544875.1 of Vibrio alfacsensis. Classification (NCBI taxonomy): domain Bacteria; kingdom Pseudomonadati; phylum Pseudomonadota; class Gammaproteobacteria; order Vibrionales; family Vibrionaceae; genus Vibrio; species Vibrio alfacsensis. The sequence goes on along the minus strand of NZ_CP032094.1, from coordinate 321,237 downwards.
TCCAAGCTGATTCGGGCTGCTAAGAAGATAAATAACCCTGTGATCAACAATATTGTGAGGTGTTCTTTAAAGTGCAAGATCTGTTGAATATTGATCCCTTTCGCATTAGCCAACCACATCCCCATGACCGTCACGGTAAGCAATCCTGCCTCTGATTCTAATTGATTCGACACAGAAAAAACGCCAAGTACCACCATTAACACTGCAAACGGCTGAAGGTACTCTGGCAGCCATGCTCGTCGTAAAACGGTTGCCACAGCAATCCCAGACGCAACGCCTAACATTAAACCGACCGCAATAATAGTGCCGAACACTTCAACACTGTTCACCGCATTATGCGAGACAATGAACTCGTAGACCATCACCACAAACAACGCGCCTAACGGGTCAATCAAAATGCCTTCCCAGCGCAGAATATTCGCAAGCTTTGAGGTCGGTCTCACCGTTCTAAGCAGTGGAACAATCACAGTTGGGCCAGTAACGACGGTTAAGCTACCGAACAGAATCGCTAGCTCCCAAGTAAAATTAAGGAAGTAATGAGTCGCCACACTTGTTGCGATCCAAGAGATAATGGCACCAACAGAAACAATGCTCCAAACCGAACCACTGACCCCACGAATTTCTTTAAAGTTCAGCGTTAAACTGCCCTCAAACAAGATCACGGCTACGGCAAGGGAAACCAAAGGGAACAGTAGATTACCGAGAATATCGTCCGGATGAAGCCATTGCAGAAACGGTCCTACAATTAAGCCAGCTAAAAGCAAAAATAAAATGGCTGGCAAACGCATTCGCCATGCTAACCATTGGCACCCTAAGCCAATCACCCCAACCGCTGACAGCACCAGCGCTTCATTGCCAACTTGCATGTATCGTCACCTAGTTTGTTGTTATTTGGCCAAGCTCTCACTCTACGCCAATTAAGATTTTGAAAAGTATTATGAATATAGTTTATACCCAAGTAAGCTCAAGAGACGGAGTTCAATGAAAATGACTTGGAGATAGTTCCCATAAACTTGTGATACTGTGAACTAAACTTGACTAAGCTGCTCAAAGTCAAGGATTCAAAACAGCAACAAGGAGTGCAACGGTTGTTTATTTCACTGGCGGTTATTTTGGCGACTTTCGCCATGCTCATCACGTTAAAAGCGGTGAATCGAATATCAAAGCTAGAAGACGACCTATCTAGCCTTAAAAAAGAGTTGGCGGAATTGCGAGCGCGTCCGTTTGAGAACACGTCCGTTAAAAACCAAAAATCCGAATTGCACTCTCTAAACCTAAACGCGCAAACAAGTGCCCCCGTCGGATCCATCTCAGCAAGAACACCGATAAGCACAGAACCAAATAGTATAAAACCAGATAACACGGCCCCATATGAGCCTCATGAACCATTAGTACCCAACGACACAACTCCACTTGAAGAACCCAATATTCTATCGACAGACGACGTTCATATCGCCGGATTGGCACAAAGTAGTGAAACATTGTTTGAAAAACAAGCCAGTAAGCTCCTAAGCAATATTCAAGAAAACTGGCTCGTTTGGGTTGGGGCATTAGCTATGCTGATGGGTGGCGGCTATTTAGTTCAAGTCATTGGCAGCCATATCGAATTTTCACCCATTATGCGAGTATCCATTGCATTGTCCGTTTCTCTTGTGACGGTGTTGTTAGGTGAGTGGTTTCATCGTCGTGAGCAAAAGAGTCTAGATCGAGCCAAACGCGCGCAAGGTTTCACCTATGTACCCGCCGCTATTTCTGGAACAGGTTTAACTGGCATTTACTGCACGGTGATCTTCGCATTTGTGTTCTATCAAATGTTAACGCCAGGCGCTTCTTTACTTATGTTAGCGAGCGCCGCTTTCTTT